>CAZNWZ010000008.1:0-32401 GCA_964576455.1 uncultured Lysobacter sp. | reverse complement strand
AGGTCGAAGTGGGTGCGCTGCTGCAGCCTCTGCAGCTCCAGGAGCTTGCCTTCCCCCTGGAAGAAGTCCAGGCGCTCGCGAAGCTCGGCCTTGATGGCCTCGATGGCCTTGAGCACCGTCTCGCGCGGGGTCACGTAGTGGCTCTTCGCGTACACGGTGAACCGCGGCACGGCCTGCCCGAGGCGCCCGGTGAGCGGGTCGAAGAGCGTGAGGGACTCGATCTCGTCGTCGTAGAGCGAGACGCGCAGCGCCGTCTCCCCCAGCTCCGCCGGGAAGACGTCGACGGTGTCGCCCCGCACCCGGAAGGTGCCGCGGCGGAAGTCCACGTCGTTGCGCGTGTACTGCATCCCCGCGAGCCGGCGAAGCAGGTCGCGCTGGGAGACGGGGTCGCGCGCGCGCAGGATGAGGCGCATCTCCTGGTAGTCCTCGGGGTCGCCGATGCCGTAGATGCACGAGACCGTGGCCACGATGACCGTGTCGGGGCGCTCCAGCACGCTCTTGGTGGCCGACAGGCGCAGCTGCTCGATGTGCTCGTTGATCGAGCTGTCCTTCTCGATGTAGAGGTCGCGCGAGGGGACGTAGGCCTCGGGCTGGTAGTAGTCGTAGTAGGAGACGAAGTACTCGACCGCGTTCTCCGGGAAGAACTCGCGCATCTCCGAGTAGAGCTGCGCGGCGAGCGTCTTGTTGTGCGCGATGACCAGGGCCGGGCGCCCCGTGCGCGCGATCACGTTCGCCATCGTGTAGGTCTTGCCCGAGCCGGTGACGCCCAGCAGCGTCTGGTAGGCGAGCCCGTCGTTCAGGCCCTCCACCAGGGACTCGATGGCCGCCGGCTGGTCCCCGGCGGGAGGGAAGGGCCGGTGCAGGCGGAAGGGGCTGCCGGGATACGTGACGACGTCGGCCATGGAGGCGTTCGGGCGGGCGAATCGGCCATTCTAGCAATTGCCGGCCCTCCCCCGCCCCTCCCCCCTACGGCACGCCCCGGAAGGCCGGTCGCGGCGTGACGCACCACCGCAACCCTGAATGCGATTAAGTCGCAATAGCCTGTTTCGCAACGGGTTTCGGCAATTGTGCGTCGCAATGACAATGGCCTATACTGGCTTCAGCCACGAACACGCCGGCGACGCAAGCGCCCGCGTGCGAACTGGGGAGACGTCACCTCGTGTCCCTGTCGAGCAGGCCGGAACCAACCTCCGGCCGCGCCGTGAGGGGTTCCGCGCGCCGCGCCCGCAAGGCGGCTGCCGCAGACCCCCAAGAAGCGCTTTTTCGTTCCGGCCGTCCCTGCGTGCGCCCTGCCCGGCGCCCCGGTGGCGGTCCGGCCACGGACGACTCGATGCAGGGGTGACGATATGGACTTGTCCAGCCTGGCGATCGCCGGCGCCTTCATGGCGGCGCTGGGGGTGGGCCTGGCCGCCGTCCTGGCGCTGGCCGGCCGCAAGCTCTACGTGTACGAGGATCCCCGCATCGAGGCGGTGGAGAGCCTCCTGCCCAAGTCCAACTGCGGCGCCTGCGGCCAGCCCGGCTGCCGGGCCTTCGCCGAGAAAGCCGTCGCCGGCGCCGTGGTGCCGGCCGAGTGCACGGTCAGCTCCGTCGAGCAGCGCTTCACCATCGCCGACCTGCTGGGCGTGTCCGCCGGCGACGTCGAGAAGCGCGTCGCCCGCCTCGCCTGCGCCGGCGGCAGCCACGTGGCCTTCCTGCGGGCCCGCTACGCCGGCCACGATTCCTGCCGCGCGGCCGCCGTGGTGTCCGGCGGCGGCAAGGAGTGCGCCTGGGGCTGCCTGGGGCTGGCCGACTGCCGCGACGTGTGCACCTTCGGCGCGATCCACATGGACCCGCACGGGCTCCCGGTGGTCGATTCGGCCCTGTGCACCGCCTGCAACGACTGCGTCGAGGTCTGCCCCAAGGGCCTGTTCTCGCTCGAGCCCGTGAGCCGCAAGCTCTGGGTGGCCTGCAGGAACCTGGCCGACGGCGACACGGCCGAGGCCGCCTGCGAGGTCGCCTGCAACGCCTGCGGCAAGTGCGTCGCCGACGCCGCCCCCGGCCTCATGAAGCTCTCGGCGAACCTCGCCGTCATCGACTACCAGCGAAACGAGCTCGCCGAGCGCAAGGTCATCGACCGCTGCCCGACCGGCGCCATCGTCTGGTACGTGAACCCCGACATTCCCGCCAAGGGCGCGGCGGCCAGGAAGGTCCTGCGCAACGAGCCCCTGCCGGTGCTGCATTGATTCCCTGATCGAGGAGCGCCCCATGTTCAAGAAACTCTTCCAGTTCTCCCTCGTGGAGCAAGGCAGCGGCGCCGCGAAGGCGGCGGCCGTGCGCTTTCCCGGCGTGCGCGACGCCGTGGACGGCAACACGGCCGTCATCCACGTGGAGCGCGAGGCCTCGGACGCGGCCGGCGCGTACCCGATCACGCCCTCGACGCAGATGGGCGAGTACTGGGCCGAGGCGGCCGCGCAGGGCCACCTCAACGTCTCCGAGCGGCCCCTCATCTTCGTGGAGCCCGAGAGCGAGCACGCGGCCGCGGGCGTCACCGCCGGGATGACCATGGCGGGGCTGCGCGCCACCAACTTCTCCTCGGCCCAGGGCGTGGCCTTCATGCACGAGTCGCTCTACGGCGCGGTCGGCAAGCGCCTGCCCTACGTGCTCAACATGGGCTGCCGCGCCATCACCAAGGCGAGCCTCAACGTCCACTGCAGCCACGACGACTACCACTGCGTGGACGACACCGGGTTCATCCAGGTGATGGCCAAGAACGCCACGGAGGCCGCGGACCTGAACCTCGTCGCCCGCAAGGTGGCCGAGCTCTCCCTCACGCCGGCCATCGTCGGCCAGGACGGCTTCCTCACCACGCACCTGATCGAGTCGGCGCGCCTGCCCGAGCGCGAGCTCGTGGCCGAGTACCTCGGCCGGCCCGACGACGTCATCGACACGCCCACCCCCGCGCAGCGCATGCTCTACGGCCCCACGCGCCGGCGCGTGCCGGCGATCTGGGACGTGGACGTCCCGATGGTGAGCGGCGTGGTGCAGAACCAGGACGCCCACATGCAGGCGGTGGCCGGCCAGCGGCCGTACTTCTTCGACCACATCGAGGAGATCACCGAGCGCTGCATGGACGAGTACGCCGCGCTCACGGGCCGGCGCTACCACCGCGTGTCCACGCACCGCGCGGCCGACGCCGACTGGCTCATCGTCGGCATGGGCTCCATGGTCGTGCAGGCCGA
This sequence comes from uncultured Lysobacter sp., assembly GCA_964576455.1. Classification (GTDB taxonomy): domain Bacteria; phylum Pseudomonadota; class Gammaproteobacteria; order Burkholderiales; family Usitatibacteraceae; genus FEB-7. The sequence goes on along the minus strand of CAZNWZ010000008.1, from coordinate 29,183 downwards.
GGCGGTGGCCGACTGGCTGCGCGAGACGCGGGGGCTCAAGGTCGGCGTGGTCAACGTCACGATGTACCGCCCCTTCCCCGGCGACCTGCTGGGGCACGTGCTGCGCGGCAAGAAGGGCGTGGCGGTGCTCGAGCGCACCGACCAGCCCCTCGCCGAGGACCTGCCGCTCATGCGCGAGCTGCGCGCCACCCTGGCCAAGTGCCTCGAGAACGGGGCCGCGGGCGGCGCGGGCCCGAAGCCCCACCCGGAATACCCCGCCTTCGGCCCCGGCGACATGCCGCGCCTGTACTCGGGCTGCTACGGCCTGGGCTCGCGCGACATGCAGCCCGAGGCCCTCGTGGGCGCCGTCGAGAACATGCTGCCCGACGGCCCGCGGCGCACGTTCTACTACCTGTCGGTGGACTTCGCGCGCGACCCGCTCAATCCCAAGGACGAGGTGCACCAGCAGCAGCTCCAGGAGGCCTACCCGCGCATCCGCGAGCTCGCCGTGCGCGGCTCGGAGAACCCCAACCTCCTGCCCCCGGGCGCCATCACGGTCCGCATGCACTCGGTGGGCGGCTGGGGGGCCATCACCACCGGCAAGAACCTCGCCGTGACGCTCTTCGAGCTGCTGGGCTGGGACATCAAGGCCAACCCCAAGTACGGCTCCGAGAAGAAGGGCCAGCCGACCACCTACTACCTGTCCGCGGCGCCCGAGCCCATCCGCGTGAACTGCGAGTACCTCTACGTGGACGTGGTGCTCTCGCCCGACCCCAACGTCTTCGGGCACTCGAACCCGCTCTCGGGCCTGAAGAAGGGCGGGACCTTCATCATCCAGTCGAACCTGGGCGAGCGGACGTGGGCGAGCCTCCCGCGCTGGGCGCAGAAGCAGATCGTCGACGACGGGATCCGCGTCTTCCACCTCGACGCCTTCCAGATCGCCCGCGAGGAGGCCGGCAGCCCCGAGCTGCAGCTGCGCATGCAGGGCAACGCCTTCCAGGGCGCCTTCTTCGCCGCGAGCCCAGTCATGAAGAACGCGGGCCTCACCGAGGAGCGCCTCTTCGCGGCGATCGAGGCGCAGCTCCAGGCCAAGTTCGGCGGCAAGGGCGCCTCGGTCGTGGCCAACAACCTCCAGGTGGTCCGGCGCGGCTTCACCGAGCTTCGCGAGATCACGGACATGAAGGTGGGCGAGTCCCTGCGCGCCCAGCCCCGGAAGGACGCGGGGCTCCCGGTCATGCTGGGCCAGCTGCCGGCGGCGGACGGCCGGGTCGGCGACCTGCACCGCTTCTGGGAGCAGACCGGCCACTTCTACGCCACGGGCAAGGGCTCCGACAACCTCGTCGACCCCTTCGTCGGCGTCTCCATGATGCCCGCAGCCTCCGGCGTGTTCCGCGACATGACCGGCATCCGCTTCGAGCACCCGGAGTGGATCCCGGAGAAGTGCACGGCCTGCGGCGAGTGCTACACGCAGTGCCCGGACAGCGCCATCCCCGGCCTCGTGAGCTCGGTGGCCGACGTGTTCGACACCGTCGTGAACCGCATCGAGACCGGCGGGCGGCCGACCCGGTTCCTGCGCCGCGCCAGCCGCGCCGCGGAGAAGAAGCTGCGCGGGCTCATCGCCGGCGACGGCGTGGCCGTCCGCGCCCTGATCGACCAGGCCATCGAGGCCACGATCCTGGAGGCGCCCGAGGCCGACCGCGCGAAGATGGCCGAGGAGTTCGGCCTGTTCCGGGAGTCGCTGGGCGGCTTCGAGTTCTGCACGACCAAGCCCTACTGGACGGCCAAGGAGAAGAAGGCGAAGGGATCGGGCGGGCTCTTCTCCATCACGGTGAACCCGATCACCTGCAAGGCGTGCGCCCTGTGCGTGAAGGTGTGCGAGGACGGCGCCCTGCGCATGGTGACGCAGACCGAGGAGAGCGTGGCGAAGCTGCGCCGCGACTGGGACCTCTGGCTGGACCTGCCGTCCACGCCGAAGGAGTTCAGCCGCATCGACAGCCTCGACGAGAAGATCGGCGCCCTCGACACGCTGCTCCTCGACAAGCACAACTACCAGTCGATGAGCTGCGGCGACGGGGCCTGCCTGGGCTGCGGCGAGAAGACCGCCATCCACCTCTTCACCTCGACGGTGACGGCGCTCATGCAGCCGCGGGTGAAGGCCTTCGTCGAGCGGCTCGACGGCCTCGTCGCGGGCCTGGAGCAGCGCATCCGGCTCAAGGTCACCGAGTCCATGGACGTGGGCGACACGCGCGCCATCATCGACGCCGTCGACGCCTCGCAGGGCGGCGACCTCACGCTCGCCCGGCTCTCCGACCGCGTGAGCGCCGGCAAGCCCTCGCGGCCCATCGACCCGGCGTGGATGCGCACCGTCGCGCGCACGCTCGAGCGCCTGAAGGACCTGCGCTGGCGCTACGTGGAGGGCCCCACGAAGCGCGGCCGCGCCGAGATGGGGATCGTGAACTCCACGGGCTGCACCTCCGTCTGGGGCTCCACCTGGCCGTACCACCCCTACCCGTTCCCGTGGACCTCGCACCTGTTCCAGGACAGCCCGTCGGTCGCGATGGGGCTCTTCGAGGGCCACATGGCCAAGATGGCCGAGGGCTTCAAGGCCGTCCGCCTCGCCGAGCTCGAGCTCGCGGGGGAGTACGTTCCCGACGTGCACGAGGACTTCTTCCGCCGCTTCGACTGGCACCAGTTCAGCCGCGAGGAGTGGCTGCTGTGCCCGCCGGTGGTGAGCGTCGGCGGCGACGGCGCGATGTACGACATCGGCTTCCAGAACCTCTCGCGCGCCCTCATGTCGGGCATGCCGATCAAGGTGCTGGTGGTGGACACCCAGGTCTACTCCAACACCGGCGGCCAGGCGTGCACCTCCGGCTTCATCGGCCAGGTCTCCGACATGGCGCCGTGGGGGAGCGCGAGGCACGGCAAGCAGGAGACGCGCAAGGAGATCTCCCTCATCGGCATGGCCCACCGCACGGCCTACGTGATGCAGGGCACGGTCGCGCACGTGAACCACCTCCTGGAGAGCTACATCGACGGCCTGAACTCGCGCCGGCCCGCCCTCTTCAACATCTACGCCGTCTGCCCGCCCGAGCACGGCGTGGGCGACGACCGCACCACCGACCAGAGCAAGCTCGCCGTCGAGTCGCGCGCCTATCCCCTCTTCCGCTTCGACCCGGACGCGGGGACCACCTTCGAGGAGTGCGTGAGCCTGGAGGGCAACCCCGCCCTGGAGCAGGACTGGCCGGCCTACGCGCTCAAGTACCGCGACGAGTCCGGCGAGGAGAAGTCGATGCAGCTGCCGATGACCTTCGCCGACTTCGCGGTCACCGAGGCGCGCTTCGCCAAGCAGTTCCGCAAGGCGCCGCCGGAGACCTGGAACGACGACATGGTGCCGCTCGCCGACTTCCTCGCCCTGCCCGCGGACGAGCGCGAGGGCCGCTTCCCCTTCATCTGGGGGGTCGACGGCAAGAACCGCCTCACGCGCCTGCTGGTGACCGAGGACCTGGCGCGCGCCACCGAGGAGCGCCGCGCCTTCTGGCGCCAGCTGAAGGGCCTGGCCCGCGCCGGCGAGCCCGCGGCGGACACCGAGGCCATCGCCGAGCGGGTGCGCGCCGACCTCATCGCCAAGATCACCTCCAGCCTGGGCGTGAGCGGCGGCGACCTGGCCGCGCCGGCGCCGCTCGCCGCCGCGGCGGTCCCGGGGGCCGCCGCGGGCGAGGCGCCGGGCTTCGAGCCCTGCTGGGTCGAGACGCCCGAATGCACGGCGTGCGACGAGTGCGTCCTGCTCGCGCCGAAGACCTTCGCCTACAACGACCAGAAGAAGATCGTGGTGACCGACCCGAAGGGCGCGCGCTACGCCGACATCGTGAAGGCGGCGGAGAAGTGCACCGCGGGCTGCATCCACCCGGGCACGCCGTGGAACCCGGCGGAGCCGGGACTCGACAAGCTCGCGGCGCGGGCGGCGAAGTTCAACTAGGCGGCGCGCGCGTGAAGCTGCTGAACTACTTCCGGGGCGAGGCGTTCCAGCGCGGCGTGCACCCCCCGCCGCGGAAGGCGGCCACCGCGCACCGCCCCATCCGCCGCCTGCCCTTCCCGCCGCGGGTGACGGTCCCGCTCCTGCAGCACATCGGCAAGCCCGCGCGCGCCATCGTCCGCGTGGGCGAGGAGGTGGTGCGCGGCCAGCCCGTCGCCGCCGGCGACGACTGGCTCTCGGTGCCGCACCACGCGCCGGTCACCGGCGTGGTCGAGGCGATCGAGCTGCGGCCCTCCGCGCGCGGCCCTTGGCTGCCGGCCATCGTGATCCGCAGCCATCCCGGCGCCACCCAGGAGGACCTCTGGGGCGAGCCGCGCGACCTGGCCGGGGCGGGCGGTCCGGAGATCCTGGCCGCCGTGCGCGAGGCGGGCCTCGTCGGCCTGGGAGGCGCGGCGTTCCCGACGCACGCCAAGCTCGCGGTGCCGGAGAAGGCCCGCGTGCACACGCTCGTGGTGAACGGCTGCGAGTGCGAGCCGTACCTCACCTGCGACCACCGCACGATGGTCGAGGAGGCCGACGGCCTCGTGCTCGGCATCCGCCTCGCCATGCGCGCCACGGGCGCGGTGCGCGCGATCGTGGGCGTCGAGGACAACAAGCCCGACGCCGTCGCCGCCGTCGAGTCGGCCATCGCGCGGGCGCGCGCGCCCGAGGGCGAGATCCACGCCGAGGCGGTGCCCACGAAGTACCCGCAGGGCTCCGAGAAGATGCTCCTCATGGCGCTCTTCGGCGTCGAGATCCCCTCCGGGTCGCTGCCGGTCTCGATGGGGATGGTGGTGAACAACGTGGGCACGCTCGCGGCCATGGGCGCGCTCCTGCCGCGGGGCCGCGGCCTCACCGAGCGCACCGTCACGATCACCGGCCCGGGCATCGCGCGGCCCGGCGACTACCGGGTGCCCCTGGGCACGCCCCTGCGGTTCATCCTCGACCACGCCGGGGCCAGCGCGGCGGGCGGGCTCGACTGCCGCCAGGTGATCCTCGGCGGCCCGATGATGGGCCAGGCCATCGCCTCGCTCGACGTGCCCGTGACCAAGGGCGTCTCCGGGGTGCTCGTCTTCCGCCACGCCGACATGGCCGAGCGCGACGCCCGCCGCACCTACCCGTGCATCAAGTGCGGCGAGTGCGTCGAGTCCTGCCCCATGGGCCTGAATCCCTCGGCGCTCGGCATGCTGGCGGCCAAGCGGGAGTACGATCTGATGGGCAGCGCCTACCACCTCGGGGAATGCTTCGAGTGCGGCTGCTGCACCTACGTGTGTCCGTCCAACATCCCGCTCGTGCAGCAGTTCCGGGTGGCCAAGCAGGTCCTTCGCGAAAGGGCGCTGGGGTAGGTGGGAACCGTCGAGATCCGTCCCGCGCCCCATGTCCACGGGGAGCGAAGCGTCGAGAGGATCATGCGGCACGTGGTCTGGTCCCTCGTGCCCGTGTGCGCGTTCTGGGTCTTCCAGTACGGCCTCTCCGCGCTCGCCTCGCTGGCCGTGGTCACGGCCTCCTGCCTCGCCACGGAGCGCTGGCTCGTCTCGACCGGCACGCAGTCCGGGCGCCCGGGCGACTTCTCCGCCGCCATCACCGGGCTCCTCCTCGCCCTCACGCTGCCGCCGGGCTTCCCGCTGTGGATGGGCGCGGTGGCCGGCGTCGTCGCCATCGCCCTGGGCAAGGGCCTCTTCGGGGGCCTGGGGTTCAACGTGTTCAATCCCGCGCTGGTCGGCCGCGCGTTCGCGCAGGCCGCGTTCCCGACGGCCATCGCCACCTACACGCCCTCGTTCCTGCCGGGGCGCTTCGCCGAGTTCGTGCCCTCGTCGCTCGCCTGGCCGCTCATGGCCCCGGCCGATGCCGCCGGGTGGCTGGCGCGGCAAGAGGTCGACGCCCTGTCGGGCGCCACCCCGCTCGCGCAGTGGAAGTTCGAGGGCGTTCAGGCCGGCGCCCAGGAGCTGCTGCTGTCCCTCACCGGCCACATGGCCGTGGGCCCGGCCCCGCTCCTCATCCTCGCCTGCGGCGCCTACCTCGCCCTGCGCCGCTACCTCGACTGGCGCATCCCGGCCGCCGTGCTGGGCAGCGCCGGGGCGGTCGCCTGGGTCCTGCACGCCTTCAGCCCCGGCCACTACCCCAACCCCTTCTTCATGCTCTTCTCCGGCGGGCTTGTCCTGGGCGCCGTGTACATGGCGACCGACATGGCGACCTCGCCCGTCACCCCGCGCGGCATGTGGCTCTACGGCGCGCTGATCGGCGTGCTCACGGTGGTCATCCGCTATTACAGTGGACTGCCCGAGGGCGTGATGTACGCGATCCTCCTGGGCAACGCCGCCACGCCCCTCATCGAGCGCGTCACCCAGCCCACGCCCTTCGGCAAGGGCGTCCTGGGGCGCCCGCGCAAGGGCGCGTCCTACCCGCTGCACCCCGGCTACATCTCCCGCGAGGAGGACGGCGCCGAGACCCCGAGGAAGCGCCTCTTCCGCAACAAGCCCAAGCGCGATGAGCGAAAGCCCCCCCGTCCCTAGCGCCCCGGCGCCCACGCCCACCCGCGACCTGGTGCTCACGCTGGGCCTGGTGGCGGCGGTGTGCGGCCTCATCATCGTCGGCGCCTACCAGCTCAGCCTCGACGCCGTGACCGCCAACCGGCGCCTCGCCCTCGAGCGCTCCGTGTTCAGGGTGATCCCGGCGGCGACCTCGATCGTGGAGTTCCTCGCCCTGCCCGGCGGCGGCGTGTCGCCCGCGGCGGCCGCGCCGGCGCCGGCGGGCGCCCTGCGCTTCTTCGCCGCCTACGACGCGCAGGGCCGGCTGGCCGGCATCGCCGCCGAGGGGGCCGCGAAGGGCTACGCCGACACCGTCCGCATCCTCTTCGGCTACCAGCCGGCCTGCCAGTGCATCACGGGCATCGGCGTCGTCTCCCTGCGCGAGACTCCCGGCATCGGCGACAAGATCCTGACCGACAAGGCCTTCCTCGCGAACTTCACCGCGCTGGACGCCCGGCTGAACGCCGAGCTCTCGGCGCTGGCCCACGAGATCCGGACCGTGAAGCACGGCACGAAGACGAATGCCTGGCAGATCGACGCCATCTCCGGCGCCACCATCACCTCGCGGGCCGTCGGCAAGGCGGTCAACGACGCCGCCCAGTCGCTGCTGCCGAAGCTGGTGCCCAACCTGGAGAAAGTGAGGACCAAGCCATGAGCGCCGTCGCCGCGCCCCGCACCTGGGACGAGTTCCTGGAGGGGCTCTGGAAGCAGAACCCGGTCTTCGTGATGGTGCTCGGCATGTGCCCCACGCTCGCCGTCACCGTCTCGGCCGTGAACGCCGTGTCCATGGGGCTCGCCACGGCCTTCGTGCTCGTCGCCTCCTGCGGGCTGGTGTCCGGGATGCGCCGCGTCGTGCCCAGGGAGGTGCGCATCGCGACCTACATCGTGATCATCGCCACCTTCGTCACCGCGGTGGACTATGCGATCCAGGCCATCAGCCTCGCGCTCTACGACGCCCTCGGCGCCTTCATCCAGCTCATCGTCGTCAACTGCATCATCCTGGGCCGCGCGGAGGCGCACGCCTCGAAGAACCCCCCGCTCGCGGCGATGGTGAACGCCGCGGGCATGGGCGCGGGCTTCACGCTGGGCCTCGTCCTGCTGGGCGCGGTGCGCGAGATCCTGGGCGCCGGCACGCTCTTCGGCGTCGCCCTCTTCGGCGCCAACTTCCAGCCCTGGGTGGTGATGCTGCTGCCGCCCGGGGGCTTCTTCGTGCTCGGCGGCTGGCTGCTCTTCTTCGCCTGGTGGGCGCGGCGCCGCGGGCGCCGGGAGGCGGCGGGCCATGCCTGAGTCCGCCTTCCAGATCTTCGTCGGGGCCGTCCTCGCCAACAACTTCGTGCTGGCGATGTTCCTGGGGCTGTGCCCCTTCCTGGGCGTCTCCAACCGGCTCGAGACCGCCTTCCCCATGGGCGTGGCGACCACGTTCGTCATGCTCGTGGCCTCGCTGTGCGCCTACGGCCTGAACCTGCTGCTCACGGCCTTCCACCTCGAGTTCCTGCGCCTCATCGCCTACATCGTGATCATCGCCTCGGCCGTGCAGCTCGTGGAGATGGTCCTCAAGAAGCACAGCCCCGCCCTGTTCCGGGCCCTCGGCATCTACCTGCCCCTCATCACCACCAACTGCGCGGTGCTGGGCGTGGCGCTCTTCCAGACGGCCCGCGAGTACGACTTCGTGCAGTCGGTGACCTTCTCCCTCGGCGGCGGCGCCGGCTTCACGCTGGCGCTCGTGCTCATGGCGAGCGTTCGCGAGCGCCTGCAGCTCTCCGACGTCCCCTCGCTCGCCCAGGGCACCGCGCTCGCGCTCATGCTGGCGGGGATCCTGTCGCTCTCCTTCATGGGCTTCGCGGGCCTGGGAGGCTGAGCGTGACCCTCTACCTCGCCACGGTGGCCCTCGTCTTCGCGATCCTCGGCGGCGGGATCGCCGTGGACCGCCTCTACCGGCGGTTCGCGCGCCGCAACCCGGAGCTCGGCCCCTTCCGCGACGCGGAGCACGCCTGCGGCTCCTGCGCCTCGCGCCCCGACTGCGACGCCCGCAAGTCCTGCACGCGCGCCGGGCGGTAGGCGGCCCCCTGCCCCGCGCGCCGGTTGTTGCAGCGCAACATCCGGTAAAATGTGCGCCTGGAAAGCCGCCCCACCCGACCCGCCACCGGAGAACCCATGTCCCTCGTCGCCACGCGCCTCGCCGCGATCAAGCCGTCCCCCACCCTCGCGGTCTCCGCCAAGGCCGCCCAGCTGAAGAGCGAAGGCAGGGACGTCATCGGCCTGGGCGCCGGCGAGCCCGACTTCGACACGCCCCAGTTCATCAAGGACGCCGCCGTGGAGGCCATGAAGAAGGGCCTCACGAAGTACACGCCGGCCGGCGGCACGCTCTCGCTCAAGAAGGCGATCATCGCCAAGTTCAAGCGCGACAACGGCCTCGACTACACGCCGAAGCAGATCCTCGTCTCCTGCGGCGGCAAGCACACCTCGTTCAACCTGTGCCTCGCCCTCCTCAACCCCGGCGACGAGGTGATCGTCCCCGCGCCCTACTGGGTGAGCTACCCCGACATGGCGCTGGTGGCGGAGGCGAAGCCCGTCTTCGTCGTCGCCGGCATCGAGCAGGGCTTCAAGATCACCCCGGCCCAGCTGGAGGCGGCGATCACGCCGAAGTCGCGGCTCATCTTCATCAACAGCCCGTCGAACCCCTCGGCCGCCGTCTACACGCTCGAGGAGCTGAAGGCCCTGGGCGCGGTGCTGCGCAAGCACCCGCGCATCATCATCGCGAGCGACGACATGTACGAGCAGATCCTGCTCGACGGCTCGAAGTTCGTGAACATCCTCAACGCCTGCCCCGACCTCTACGACCGCACGGTCGTCGAGAACGGCGTCTCCAAGGCCTACTCCATGACGGGCTGGCGCATCGGCTACTGCGGCGGCCCCGCCGAGCTCATCGAGGCCATGGAGAACATGCAGTCGCACTCGACGTCCAACCCCACGTCGATCGCCCAGTACGCGGCCGAGGCGGCGCTCAACGGCGACCAGTCGTGCATCGCGCCGATGGTGAAGGCCTTCTCCGAGCGCGGCGCCTTCGTCGCGAAGGCGCTCAACGCCATCCCGGGCGTGAAGTGCCTGCAGCCGGCCGGCGCCTTCTACGTGTTCCCCGACTGCCGCCAGGCCATCGGGCGCCTGGCCGGCGCCGGCAGGCTCAAGGCCGCCACGGACCTCGCGCTCTGCGACTACCTGATGGAACAGGAGCAGGCCGTGGCCGCCGTGCCGGGCTCGGCCTTCGGGATGGAAGGCTACCTGCGCATCTCCTTCGCCACCTCGATGGAGAACCTGAAGAAGGCCGTGGAGCGCATGGCGAAGGCGATGGGCTGAAGGAAGAGGTCTCCCCTCTCCCTTGGGAGAGGGGCCGGGGGTGAGGGTCCCGCGGTCAGAGCGACGCGCCCAGGCGCGTTCCCTCGTCGATGGCGCGCTTGGCGTCGAGCTCGCCGGCGAGCGCGGCTCCCCCGATGAGGTGCACCGAGGCACCCGCCGCGCGCAGCGGCGCCTCTAGCTCGCGCAGCGACTCCTGCCCGGCGCACAGCACGATGCTGTCGACCTCGAGCACGGTCGGCTTCTCGCGCGCCTCGCCGAAGCTGATGGCGAGGCCCTTCTCCACGACCCCCTCGTAGTTCACGCCCGCGAGCATCTCCACGCCCTTCATCTTGAGCGAGGCGCGGTGGATCCATCCCGTGGTCCTGCCCAGGCCGGCCCCGGGCTTGGTCTTCTTCCGCTGCAGCAGGAAGACCTGGCGGGCCGGCGGCGCCGGCTCGGGGCGGACGCCCTCGACGCCCCCGCGCGCGGCGGACGGATCGCCCACGCCCCACTCGCGGCGCCAGGCATCCACGTCGAGGGAAGGCGAGTGCCCGTCGTCGACGAGAAACTCGGCGACGTCGAAGCCGATGCCGCCGGCGCCCACCACCGCCACGCGCGGGCCCGCGGTCTTCTCCCCGCGCAGGACCTCGACGTAGGAGAGCACGCGCGGGTCGTCCTGGCCGGCGATCTTCGGGTCGCGGGGGGTGACGCCCGTGGCGAGCACGACCTCGTCGTACCCGCCCAGGTCCGCGGCCGCCACCGGCCGCGACAGGTGCACGCGCGCGCCCGCCGTCTCGAGGCGGCGGCGGAAGTAGCGCAGCGTCTCGTGGAACTCCTCCTTGCCGGGGATGCGCTTGGCGAGGTTGAACTGGCCGCCGATCTCGGCGGCGGCGTCGAAGAGGTCCACCTCGTGGCCCCGCTCGGCGAGCGTGGTCGCGCAGGCGAGGCCCGCGGGCCCCGCACCCACGACGGCGACCTTCTTCCTCCTCGCCGCGGGCGAGACCACCAGCTCCGTCTCGTGGCAGGCGCGCGGGTTCACCAGGCACGAGGAGAGCCGGCCCTCGAAGACGTGGTCGAGGCAGGCCTGGTTGCAGGCGATGCAGGTGTTGATCTCGTCGGCGCGGCCCCGGGCGGCCTTGATCACGAACTCCGGATCGGCCAGCAGCGGACGCGCCATCGAGACCATGTCGGCGCAGCCCTCGGCGAGCACCCGCTCGGCCACCACCGGGTCGTTGATGCGGTTAGTCGTGCACAGCGGGATCGTCACCTCGCCCTTGAGCTTCCTCGTCACCCAGGCGAACGCGGCCCGCGGCACGCTCGTGGCGATGGTGGGCACCCTCGCCTCGTGCCAGCCGATGCCGGTGTTGATGATCGTGGCGCCCGCCTTCTCGACCGCCTTCGCGAGCGCCACCACCTCCTCCCAGGTGCTGCCGCCGGGCACGAGGTCGAGCATCGAGAGGCGATAGATCACGATGAAGTCGCGGCCGACCTTCTCGCGGATGCGCGAGACGATCTCGACGGGCAGGCGCATGCGGTTCTCGTAGGGGCCTCCCCACCCGTCCGTGCGGCGGTTGGTGCGCGCCGCGACGAACTGGTTGATGAAATAGCCCTCGCTGCCCATCACCTCCACGCCGTCGTAGCCGGCCTCGCGCGCGAGCGCGGCGCAGCGCACGAAGGCGCGGATCTGCCGCTCGATGCCCGAGGCCGAGAGCTCGCGGGGCGTGAAGCGGCTGATGGGCGACTTCACCTTCGAGGGCGCCACGCACAGCGGCGAGTAGCCGTAGCGCCCGGCGTGCAGGATCTGCAGCGCGATCTTCCCGCCCTCGGCGTGCACCGCCTGCGGGATCGGCCGGTGCGCCCGGGCGGCCGACGACGAGGCGAGCGTGGAGCCGAAGGGCGAGAGCCAGCCCTCGATGTTGGGCGCGAAGCCCCCCGTCACGATGAGCCCCACGCCGCCGCGCGCGCGTTCGGCGAAGTAGGCGGCCAGGCGCGGGAAGTGCCTCGCCTTGTCCTCGAGCCCCGTGTGCATCGAGCCCATGAGGACGCGGTTGGCGAGCGTGGTGAAGCCGAGGTCGAGGGGCGCGAGGAGGTGCGGGTAGGCGGCGGTCACGGGGGGAAGCGCAGGCGGGGCCGCGGCTCGCGGCGGGACCCCGCCATTGTCGTCGATCGCGCCGGCGGCCGACAACGGCCCGGGCGCGGGCTGTCTCAGCGTCGCGCCAGCAGGAGGTCGATCTCCGCCTCGGCGGCAAGCCAGTCCTCGAGCTCGCCGCCCGGCCGGAAGCCGCGGCGCTGCGCGCGGTAGTAGGCCGCCTCGGCCACCATCACCATGCGGTCCGGGACGCCGGCGGCCGGAATGCGGGCCTTCGCGGCGGGCTTGCGTGCCTGCGCGGGCTTCGGCGGTGCTTCGGCCGCCGCCGCGGGCTTCGCGGGCACGGGCGGCTTGCGCTGCCGGGGAACCGGGGGCGTCTCAGCCTTCGGCGCCACGGTCCGGGGCTTCGCGCCCCCTTTCGGTGCTTCGGGCGCCTTGCCCTTCCTTCCTCCGGCCGTCGCCGGGGTCTTGCGAGTTGCCATGGGTCTCTCCTCCTGTCTTGCGGTGCCTCGTGGCCAGGGCCTCCCAGGCTGCCGCCTGCGGGTCGCCTGCCAGCGATTCAAGCAAGCCCCATGCCTTCTCGGCGGCCCTGCGCGAGTTCTCCGAAAGGCCCTCCCCCAGCTCGAAGGACACGGCGCTCACGCCCAACGCGTACGCGGGCGGCGGCGCGCCCTCGCCGACCTGCCGCTGCACCTGCAGGATCGCCGCGGGCTCCAGGCTATGCGTCAGGCATGACACCGGCGTGACGGGGGGCTCGAGCCGGCGGAAGTCCACGGCCGACGGCGAGCCCAGCCGGGCGTCGATGAAAAGCGCCAGGCGCCGGCCCTCGAGGTCGAGCGCGTTCTCGACCTGGAGCTGGTAGGCCTCGAAGAGCTCGAATTGCCGGTCCCTCCCGCGCGCGCCGAGCCAGGCCCGCAGCCGGTCGAGCAGCAGCGGGCCCACCGCGTCGTCGCCGCGGCTGCGGTTGCCGATGCCGAAGACGGCGACGGGGGCGATCACGAGGCGGGGCGGCGCATCGTGCCGTCGCCCGCGCGGGCGAGGCGGTCGATCTCGGCGCCGCCCGCGTCCACCAGGCTCACGTCGAGCGCCATCTGCCCCAGGGCGTGCGTGGCGCACGACAGGCACGGGTCGAAGGCGCGGATGGCCACCTCGAGGTGGTTCAGGAGCCCCTCGGTGAGCTCGTGGCCGGAGAGATAGCGCTTGGCCACGTGGCGGATGGCCTCGTTCATCGCCTGGTTGTTGTGGGTCGTCGAGACGATGAGGTTGCACATCGTGACGAGGTCGTCGTCGCCGACGCGGTAGTGGTGGATGAGCGTGCCGCGCGGGGCCTCGATGACGCCGATGCCCTCGCGGCCGCGCTCGCCGGTCGCCACCCGGTCGTCGCCGAGGATGTCGTCGTCGTGCAGCAGGTCCTTGATCGTCTCGGCCGCGTGCAGCATCTCGATCATGCGCGCCCAGTGGTAGGCGAGCGGGGCGTGGATCGGGGCGCCGCCCGCGTAGTCCACGAACTCGCGGCGCTCGGCGTCGGCCAGCGGCGTGGGGATGTGGTCGCAGTTCTGCACCCGCGCGAGCGGGCCGACCTTGTACCACCCCTTCTCGGCGCCCAGCTCGGCGAGGAACGGGAACTTCATGTAGCTCCAGGGCTTCACCTCCTCGCGGATGCGCGAGTGGTAGTCGCCGGTGTCCACCTGGTCGAAGACGATGGCGCCGGCCTCGTCGCGGGCCCGCAGCCGCCCGTCGTAGAAGTCCATGCCGCCGTCGGGCGCCACGATCGACAGGAAGCTCGAGCGGAAGACCCCGAAGCTGTTGTAGAGGGCCGGGTCCTTGCCGTGCAGCTCGCGGGCGAGCGCCACGGCGTCGCGCGACCAGGCCACCATGTCGTAGATGCCGGCGAGCAGCGCGTCGCGCTCCTCGCGCGTCACGGACTTGTTCACGCCGCCCGGGATCGAGCCGGTCCCGTGGATGCGCTTGCCGGCGGTGATCCGGATCACCTCCTGCCCGAACCTGCGCAGCAGCACGCCCCGCCTGGCGGTCTCCGGGTGCGCCGCGGCCACCCCCACGATGTTGCGCCGCGCGACGTCGCTCGAGAACCCGAACAGCAGGTCCGGGGAGCACAGGTGGAAGAAGTGCAGCGCGTGCGACTGCAGCATCTGGCCGTAGTGCATGAGGCGGCGCACCTTCTCGGCCGTCGGCGTGAGTCGCCGCGCGCCCACGATGGCGTCCATGGCCTTCGAGGCCGCGAGGTGGTGGCTCACCGGGCAGATGCCGCACAGGCGCTGCACCATCACCGGCACTTCCCAGTAGGGCCGCCCCTGGATGAAGCGCTCGAAGCCGCGGAACTCGACGATGTGCAGGCGCACCTGGTGCACCTTGCCGGCCTCGTCCAGGAGGATCGTCACCTTGCCGTGGCCCTCCACGCGGGAGACGGGGTCGATCGCCACGCGGCGCAGGTTCTCGGGGTGCTGGGCGGTCTCGAGGCCGTAGGTCATGGAAGGCCTCAGTCGTAGTGGAGGAGCCCGTGGCCGAGGCGCTTCTCCTCGCCCGCGAGCAGGCCCGTGAGCACCGCCCAGATCGCGTCGGCGGAGGGCGGGCAGCCGGGAATGAAATGGTCGATGCGCACCACCTCGTGCAGCGGGTGCACCTTGTTGAGGGGCAGCGGCAGCTCCGGATCGTTGGGGATGAGGCCGTAGCGGGCGCCCGGCTCGCTGCGGTAGACCTCCTGCAGCAGCAGCGGCAGGCTCAGGGTGTTCCTCTGCGCCGGCAGCCCGCCGTTGACCGCGCAGGCGCCCAGGGCCACCAGCACCTTGCAGCGGCGGCGGAACTCGCGCAGCACTTCCACGTTCTCGGCGTTGCACACGCCGCCCTCGATGATCCCCAGGTCGCACTCGCCCACTTCCTTGATGTCGGTGATGGGCGAGCGGTCGAACTCCACCTTCTCGAGGAGCGCGAAGAGGCGCTCGTCGATGTCGAGGATCGACATGTGGCAGCCGAAGCAGCCCGCCAGGGACGTGGTGGCGACCTTGAGCTTGCGGGGGGCGGCGGCGTCCATGGCGTCAGTTCCCGTCGGCCTCGACGGCGGCGATCTCCGCCGTGGAGTCGGCGCGGGCCGAGATCGGCCCCACGTCGAAGACCCGCCGGCCGATGGGCGTGTCGAAGCCGCGCCGCTTGTGCAGGATCACGCCCACGGGGCACACGTGCGCGGCCTTGTCGGCGTGCGAGAAGTCCGTGTCGGCCAGCCGGCCGGTGCGCGAGTTCGCGATGAGCCTCGTGCGGATCCCCCGGCCGGCCAGCGCGAACACGTTCTTGCGGTCCACGTCGCGGCTGGCGCGGACGCAGAGCGAGCACAGGATGCAGCGGTTGAAGTCGAGCAGCACGTCGGGGTGCGAGGCGTCGACGGGCCGGTCCGGGTAGAAGTGGTCGAAATGGGGCGAGGTCACGCCCAGGTCGTAGGCCGTGGCCTGGAGCTTGCAGTCGCCGCTTTTCTCGCACGACGGGCAGAAGTGGTTGCCCTCGACGAAGAGCATCTGCACCAGGGCGCGGCGCTCGGCGTTGAGCTCGGGCGTGTCGCTCTCCACCACCGCCCCGGCCGTGGCGCGCGTGGTGCAGGAGGCCGCGTGCCGGCCGCCCACTTTCACGGTGCACACCTTGCACGAGCCGTGCGGCTTGAAGTCGGGGTGGAAGCACAGGTGGGGGATGTACGCGCCCGCGGCCACCGCGGCCTGCAGGATCGTCTGCCCTTCGGCGAAGGCGATGGGCCGCCCGTCCAGGGTGAAGGTCGCGCTCATGCGGTCTCGTCCATCTCCGGCCGGACGTGCGCCGCCGGGTCGTCGCGCCCCGTCATCTGGCGGGCGGCGGCGAGCGCGCGGTCGAGGTCGAAGGCCGGCTCGAACTCCTCGTGGGCCAGGCGCCGCTGGTAGGCCGGGCGGAACTTCGCGATGGTGCCGAGCACGGGGTTGCACGCCGAGTGCCCCAGCCCGCAGTGGCTCATCGACTGCAGCAGCAGGTTCATCCGCTCGATCTCGGCGAAGTCGTAGGGCGAGCCATGGCCGTGGGCGAGCTTGTCCATCATGTTGCTCAGCAGCGAGGTGCCCACGCGGCACGGCGTGCAGAACCCGCAGCTCTCGTGGGCGAAGAAGTGCACGAAGTTGCGCGCCACCTCGAACAGGTCGCGGCGCTCGTTGAACACCATGAGCGCGCCGGCCGTGGGCAGGTCCTCGAAGGCGAGGCGCCGCCCGAACTCGGCCGCCGGCACCGTCGCGCCGGAGGGCCCGCTCACCTGCACGGCCTGCGTGAGCCGCGCCCCGCAGTCGGCCAGCACCTGGCGCACCTCGACGCCGAACGGGTACTCGTAGATGCCGGGCCGCTCGCAGTCGCCCGAGACGCACACGAGCTTCGTGCCCGACGACTCGGGGGTGCCGATGCCGGCGTACCAGGCGCCGCCCCGGAGCGCGACGAGGCACGAGGCGGCGAAGGTCTCGACGTTGTTCACCACCGTGGGCTGGCCCAGGTAGCCGTCGGTGACGGGGTACGGCGGGCGGTTTCGCGGCGTGCCGCGCTTGCCCTCCAGGCTCTCGATGAGGGCGGACTCCTCGCCGCACACGTAGGCGCCGGCCCCCACGTGGATCGCCACGTCGAAGTCGAAGCCCTCGCGGCCGAGGATCGACTCGCCCAGCAGGCCCGCGGCGCGGCGCCGGGCGAGCACCGCCTCGAGGCGCTCGAGCAGGAAGCGGTATTCCCCGCGCAGGTAGAGGAAGCCGCGCCGGGCGCCGGTGGCCCAGGCCCCGAGCGTCATGCCCTCGAAGATCGCGTCGGGGGCGCTCGAGAGGAGCACGCGGTCCTTGAAGTTGCCGGGCTCGCCCTCATCGGCGTTGCCGACCAGGTAGCGGGTCTTGCCCGGGGCGTCGCGGCAGGCCTGCCACTTGAGGCCCGCGGGGAAGCCTGCCCCGCCGCGCCCGCGCAGCTTCGAGGCCTTCATCTCGCCGAGGAGCGCCTCCGGCGTGCGCGCGAGCGCTGCCCGCAGCGCGTCGCCCGGGGCCCACGCGGCGCCCAGGAGCACGTCCCGGCGCTGGATGTTGTCCTCGACCCGGAAGAACTCGGCCGGCCACGCCTCGAGGGGCACCTCTTCGCGGACCAGCTCGGCGATCTCGTCGACGCGTGCCTCGGTGAGGCGCGTCACCGCCCGGCCGTTCACCAGGATCGCGGGCCCCTGGTCGCACAGTCCCGTGCACGAGGTCGTGTCCACGCTCACGAGGCCGTCCTCGGAGACCTTGCCGCGCTCGGCCCACAGGCCGCGGCAAAGGCGGTCGAGGAGCGCGAGGTTCCCCAGCATCCGGTCCGTGATGTTGTCGCTGAAGAGGATGCGGTAGCGCCCGCAGCGCTTGAGGTGCAGGAACGAGTAGAAGGACGCGACCCCGAGGATCTTGGCCCGCGGCAGCGCGAGGCGCGCCTCGATGCAGTCGATGGCCTCCGGCGGGATCCAGCCGCACGCCTCCTGGACCTCGCGCAGGACCTGGAGCAGCTCGAGGGGATCGTGCCGGTGCCGCGCCATCGCGGCCGCCGCCGCTTCCGCGGCGCCGGGAGCCATGCTTGCGAGGGGCGGCATCACCGGGATCCTGGGTCGGGCCGCCGCGGCGAAAGGCCCGCGGCCACGCTTCCCACCCTACGCCGCGCGCAATGCGGGTTCTTGACGCCGATCTAATGGCGCGCGCAAAAAGGGGGCGGGCCGCAGCGCGGTGGTACCCGGGGCCGGGGTCGAACCGGCATGCCTTGCGGCTGCGGATTTTAAGTCCGCTGCGTCTACCCATTCCGCCACCCGGGCCTCGCGCGAGCGAGTCTACACCGGCGGGCGCAGGAGGCTCTCGGCCTGCTCGATGACGGCGAGCGCCACCTCGTCGACGGCCAGCCCCGAGGCCTCGGCGCGCTGGTGCAGCATGCGCACGGCCTCGTCGCAGTTGACCTTGTGCCGCTCCACCAGGATGCCCAGCGCGATGAGGGCCTGCGGGCCGTGGTCGCCGCCCAGCGCGTCGGCCAGGAGGTCGGCCCCCTCCCCCGCGCGCCCGATCGAGGCCGCGCGCTCCAGCGCCACGCGCACCGCGGGCACGAGGCGCGCCATGTCCACGGGCTTGGCGACCACGCCCAGGGCGCCGAAGGAAGCCGCCTTGCGCCGGACTTCCGGCTCGTCGCGCGCCGGCGAGAGCAGCAGGAAGGGCACCCGCGTCTCGCGGGCGAGGACCTCGGCCACGGCGAGGCCGTTGCGGCCGGCCATCGTGACGTCCAGCACGGCGAGCGCCGGGTGGGTGTCCGCCGCGACCCGCGTGGCCTCGTCGCCGTTGGTGGCCACCACCACGTCGTAGCCCGCGCGGGAGAGCCCGGCGACCATCGAGGAAAGCACGACGCGGTCGTCGTCGACGACCAGGATCCTCGGCCTTGCGGGCGTCATGGGAGCCTCATACTGTCGCGATTATGCCCGGCCCCCGCCGGGTCCGGAGACCGCCTTGAACGCCCTTCGCCTGCTGCCCGTCCTCCTCGCGCTCGCCGTCCTGGCCGCCCACTTCTACCGCGCCCAGTCCTGGGTGCCCTTCGGCGTCACGATCGGCCTGGCGCCGCTGCTCCTGGTGCGCGCCCCGTGGGCCGCCCGGGTCCTGCAGGCCGCGCTGGTGCTGGGCGCCCTGGAGTGGCTGCGCACCGCCGCCGTCCTCGTCGCGATGCGCGAGTCGATGGGCCAGCCCTGGACGCGGCTCGCCCTCATCCTGGGAGGCGTGGCCCTCGCCACCGCGGCGTGCGCGCTCCTCTTCCAGTGGCGCCCGGTGCGCGAGCGCTTCGGGATCGGGCGAACGGGGCATCCGGGCTCCTAGTCGCGCTGGCCGAACAGGCGCACGCGGTTTCGCCCGCGGTGCTTGGCGTCGTAGAGCGCGTCGTCGGCCTGGCTCATGAGGGTGTCGAGGTTGGCGTTGCCGGCGAGCGTGGACACGCCGATGGAGACGGTCACCCGCAGGGGCACGCCCTCCTCGCGCGGGATTCCGACGGCCGCGATCGCCGCGCGCAGCCGCTCGGCCACTTCCACCGCCCCGTCGACGTCCGTCTCCGGCAGCAGGATGGCGAACTCCTCGCCGCCCACGCGGCCGACCACGTCCACGGTGCGCAGCACCTCGAGGCAGCTCCTCGCCAGCTGCTGCAGCACGCGGTCGCCGGCGCGGTGGCCGTGGGCATCGTTCACCTCCTTGAAGTGGTCGATGTCGAGCATGAGGAGCGACAGGGGCGCCTCGTAGCGGCGGCTCCTCGCCAGCTCGGCCTCGGCGACCTCGAAGAAGTGCCGCCGGTTGGCCAGCCCGGTCAGCGGATCCGTGTGCGCCTGCTTCTCGAGCATGTGCGCGATGTGGCGCTGCCGCCGCCAGGCGCGGTCCACCATCAGCGTGGCGCCGATGGCCACGGCGAAGAGCACGCTCGAGAGCATGGCCACGACGCCCATGTCGCGGCGCCAGTGGCCCATGTACTGGTCCGTCGCCCGCCCGACGGTCACGTGCAGCGGGTAGCCCGCGACCTTGCGGTAGGAGTAGAGCCGGTCCGTGCCGTCCACCGGCGAGAGGGCGTGGAACGTCCCCGAGATCTCGCCGCGCGAGAGGAGGTCGCGCAGCTCCGCGGGCGGGTCCCGGTTGATCGTGGGCTCCGAGAAGGGCGGGTGGCGCGCGATGAGCCGCAGCCCTTCGCCGCGAAGGCTCACGGCGCCGCCGGGCCCCACGTCCGCCGCCGCGAGCAGGACCACCAGCCGCTCGACCGGCACGGGAGCGATCACCGCGCCCGCGAAGCGTCCGTCGGGATGCTCGACGCGCTGCGCGATCTCGATCACCGCGGGGCCGTCGGGGCCGTCGCGACGGGGCGCCGAGATCACCACGCCCGACACGTGCCCGTCGCGCAGGCGCGCGAAGTCGTCGCGCGCCGCCATGTCGGGCGCCGGCGCGTCGGCGAACTCGTCCTGGAAGACCGGCCTGCCGGCCGCGTCCACCACGCGCAGGGCGAGCACGTCGGGCAGGTTCGCGCGGATGGCGGCGATGTAGGCGCGCGCCGCCTGTTCGTCCGTGCCCCGCCCCGCCAGGCGCCGCTCCTGCTCCGTGGCCACCGTGTGCAGGGCGAGCCGGACCTTGTCGACCAGGTTGGCGAGATCGCTCTCGAGCACGCGGGCCACGCTGAAGGTCTCGACGACCGCCTGCTCCTCGTGCTGGCTGCGGCTGGTGTAGATCGACTGCCCGATGAGGAGGGCCAGGAGGAGCAGCAGCGCCGCCACCACGCGCCACAGGCGCGCGACGAAACGGCCACCCGAGAGGTGTTCCAAGTGCGCCTCCTCCTCGCGTCATCCTGCCCCCTTCCCCGGGCGGGGAATTGTCGGGCGTCAGGACTTGGCGCGATTCAGTAGCACTGCGCGCGGCACAGCCGGGCGATGTCGGCGTCGGTGAGCGGGCCGCCGTCCCAGGAGCGTGCGTCGGCCGGCAGGTAGCAGGAGCACATCCGCAGGGCGGACCGGCCGCCGGCCGGCGGGGCGCTGCGCCAGCGGCCCTCCGAAGGCGTGCCGTAGGTGTTGGCCCAGGGGTTCTGGTCGCGCGGGTCCCAGGTCCGCGGGCCGCGCGAGGCCGGCTCGGCCGTCCAGGAGGGCCGCGAGACCATGTCCGTCCAGTACGGCGAGCGCTCGTGCCGGAGCCTCTCGCCGAGCCACGCGCTGGCGTAGTCGCCGTAGGTGTCGGCGATCGCGTCGCCCCCGCAAAGGGCGGCGAGGCAGGCGGCAAGGGCAAGGGCGCGTTTCATCGGGATCGTGTCCGGGCGCAGTGACTCACCCCGGATCCTAGCCCTTCTCCGGGATCCCGGCTGTGGCGCAGGTCACAGAAAAAGGGCGCCACCAGGCGCCCTTCGGGCCGGGCGGCCGCGCCGGATCAATGGACTTCGACCCGGTGGGCCGCGGAGCCCTTGGCCTTCGGCAGCGTGAGCCGCAGCACGCCCTCGGCGTACTTCGCCTCCGCCTTGGAGAACTCGACGTCCACGGGCAGCGTGAACGAACGGGTCATCGTGCCGTAGTAGCGCTCGCTGCGAAGGACCTTGCCTTCCTTCTCTTCCTTCTTCTCGCGGCGCACCTCGGCGCTGATGCTGACCCGGTTGCCGTCCACGTCCACGCGGATGTCGTCCTTCGCGACGCCTGGCATGTCGGCCTTGACCAGGAACTTGTCGGGGGCCTCCTCGACGTCCAGCTTCATGGCGGGAGCCATGCTCTCCGTTTCCATCCACATGGGCGGCAGCAAGCCCTTGAAGACGGACGGTACGTCGAAAGCCGGATCGAAGAGGGTGAGGGGCTTGAGGGTTCCCATGGCATCCTCCATCTGATTCCAGCCGCGGCGGCGTCAACACCACCACCGCCCGGAACGTCCGTGCAGGCACGCCCCGTAGCCCTAGCCTAGGACGCCCGCGCGCCGGCCGTGTTGCCCGCGGTCAAGGACCGTGCGGAAACCGGGGCCGGCCTACGCGGCGGGCCCGCGGGCCGCGACGTAGGCGGCGATCTGGTCGAGCGTGGCGAGCGTGGCGTAGTCGGGCTCGGCGATCTCGACCTTGAAGCGATGGTGGACGGCGATGAGGAAGTTCAGCCAGTCCATGGAGTCGAGGTCCACCTGGTCGCGCAGCAGCTTGTCGGGGGCCACGTCGCCCTCCTCCAGCTCGGGGGCGATCTTGCGCAGCTCCTCGAAGAGGAGCGGGACGAGTTCATTCGCGTTCATAGCTTTTCCGGCTCCTGGAACCGGCGGGAGAGCTCGGCGAGGAAGGCGGCGCCGCGGTGGCCGTCGCTCACGCGGTGGTCCGCCGCGAGGGTCGCGACGACCACGGGCCTCGCGACCACGGCCCCGTCCTCCACCCACGGCCGCAGGGCGATCTTGCCGAGGCCGACGATGGCCACCTGCGGCGGGTAGATGACGGGATAGGTCGCCTCGACCCCGGTGTCGCCGAGGTTGGTGATGGTGATGGTGGGATCGGAGAACTCGGAGCTGCGAAGGCTCCCGGCGCGCGCGCGCTTCACGAGGTCGGCGAGCTTCGCCATCAGGTCGTCGATGGCGAGGTCCTGGACGTCGCGGATGCCGGGCGCCACGAGGCCCCCCTGGCGAAGCGAGATGGCCACGCCCGTGTTCACCGAGGCCGAGGGCTGGTAGGCGCCGTCGCGCCAGGTGCCGTTCAGCTCCGGGAAGCCGCGCAGGGCGAGCGCCACCGCCTTGAGCTGGACGGCGGCCACGAGGATGCGGGAGGTGAGCGGGCGGCGCGCGTTCTCGGCGGCGAGCCAGTCCTGCGCCCGCTGCATCGGGATGGTCTCGGCGAGGTAGTAGTGCGGGATCTCGCGCTTGGAGCGGCTCATCGCGGCCGCGATGGCCTTGCGCATCTCGGCCGCGCGGTCGACGGGGGCCGCGACCGGCGCCGCCTTCGCCGCCTTCGCCGCCTTCTCGACGTCCTCGATCGTCACCGCGCCGTGCGGCCCCGTGCCCGGGATGCCCTCGGGATCGATGCCCAGCTCGCGCGCCCGGCGACGGGCCGCCGGAGACACGGGCCGGCGCTCGCCCGCGGCGGGGGGACCGGGCGGAAGCGGGACCGCGGGCGCCACCGGCGGGGCCGGCGCGGTCACGACGGCGGCGGCCGGGCGCACGGGGGCGGGAACGGCCGGGGGCGCGGGCGCCGCGCCGGGCTTCTCGCCCGGGGCGAGGAAGCGCGCGATCGCGGTGCCCACCGGGATCGTCGTGCCCGGCTCGACGAGGAGCGACTCCACCACCCCTTCCTGCCAGGTCTCGACCTCGACGGCGGCCTTCGTGGTGTCCACGACGGCCACGACGTCGCCCTTCTTCACCGCGTCCCCGGGCTTCACCTTCCACTCGAGGAGCTTGCCCTCGTCCATGTCGGCGCCGAGGGACGGCAGCCTGAACTCGATCATTGGAAGAGGCCCCTCGCGGCCGCCACGATCTTCTCGGGCTGCGGCAGGGCCGCCTCCTCGAGGTGCTTCGGATACGGGATGGGCACCTCCTCGCGGCACACGCGCGCCACCGGGGCGTCGAGGTCGTAGAAGGCCTGCTCCATGAGGCGGGCCACGATCTCGGCCGAGAGGCTGCCGCTCCTCCAGCCCTCGTCCACGACCACCGCGCGCCGCGTCTTGCGAACCGAGGCGAGCACGGTGTCCATGTCCAGGGGCCGCAGGACGCGCAGGTCCACGACCTCGGCGTTGATCCCCTCCCCGGCCAGCTTCTCGGCCGCCGCCAGCGCCTTGGGCACGCAGCCGCCGTAGGCGACGATCGTCACTCGCGTGCCCTGGCGGCGCACGGCCGCACGGGCGATGTCGACCGGGGCGCTGGAGAGCTCCCCCGTGGTCTCGAAGAGCGCCGGATACTCGAACAGGAGCACCGGGTTGTCCTCGGCGAGCGCCGCGCCCAGCATGCCGTGCGCGTCGTCGATCGTGGCCGGGGCGACGATCTTCAGGCCCGGCACGTGCGCGTACCAGCCCTCGAAGCTGTGCGAGTGCTGGGCCGCGAGCTGGCGCCCCGCGCCCGTGGCCATGCGGATCACGAGCGGCACCGCGAACTGGCCTCCCGACATGTGGCGCAGGATCGCGGCGGTGTTCACGATCTGGTCCAGGGGCAGCAGGCTGAAGTTCACCGTCATCACCTCGACGACGGGCTTCATCCCCCCCAGGGCGGCGCCGATGCCGGCGCCCACGAAGGCGAGCTCGGAGAGCGGCGCGTCGCGGACGCGCTCGGGCCCGAACTCCTCCAGCAGCCCCTTGCTCACGGCGTAGGTGCCGCCGTAGCGGCCCACGTCCTCGCCCACCAGGAAGACGCGCTGATCGCGCGCGAGGGCCTCGCGCAGGCCCATCCGGAGAGCTTCGCGGTAGGTGATCGTCATGGCGCGTACACGTCCCTGGTGAGGTCCTCGACCGGCTCCCAGGTCCCGGCCTCGGCGAAGGCGACGGCGCGCTCGACCTCCGCGGCCACCTGGGAGTCGATGTCGAGGAAGCGCTCCTCGGTGAGGTGGCCCTGCTCCTTGAGGCGCGCGGTGAAGGTGTGGATGGGCCCGCGCTTCTTCCACTCCTCGACCTCGGCCTTGTCGCGGTAGAGCTCGGGGTCGAACATCGAGTGGGCGCGGAAGCGGTAGGTGCGGAATTCCACGAAGACCGGCCCGCCGCCGGCCAGCACGCGCTCGCGCGCGCGCCGGGCGCCCTCGTAGCAGGCCACCACGTCCATGCCGTCCACGGCGAAGGCCTCCACGCCGTAGCCGGCGGCCTTCACGGTGAGGTCCGTCTGCGCCTCCGAGCGCTCGATGGCGGTGCCCATCGCGTAGAGGTTGTTCTCGCAGAAGAAGGCGACCGGCAGCCTCCAGAGCGCGGCGAGGTTGACCGACTCGTGGAAGGCGCCCTCGGCCGCCGCCCCCTCGCCGAAGAAGCAGGCGGTGAGCCGCTCCTCGCCGCGCAGCTTCGCGGCCAGGGCGAAGCCGACGGCGAGCGGCAGCCCTCCCCCCACGATGGCGTTGCCGCCGTAGAAGCGCGCCGCCGCGTCGAAGAGGTGCATGGAGCCGCCGCGACCGCGCGAGCAGCCCTCCTTCTTGCCGAACATCTCGGCCATGATGCGCTCCATGGGCACGCCCTTGAGGAGCGCGTGCCCGTGCTCGCGGTAGGTGGCCACCACGTTGTCGCCGCGCGAGAGCGCGTGCATCGCGCCCGTGGCCACCGCCTCCTCGCCGATGTAGAGGTGCAGGAAGCCGCGGATCTTGCCGGCGCCGTAGAGCTCGGCGCACTTCTCCTCCATGCGCCGGATGCGCAGCATGTCCTTCAGCAGCTTCAGGGAATTCTCGCGCGCGAACGGGACGGGCCCGGACGGCGGCGCGCTGGCGGCGTGGCTCATGATCCTCCCTCCAGGGTGGAGAGGTCTCCCTCGGGCAGGCCCAGCTCGCGCGCCTTCAGGAGCCTGCGCATGATCTTGCCGCTGCGCGTGCGCGGCAGCGTCGTGGCGAACGCGATCTCCTTGGGCGCGATGGCGGCCCCCAGGCGCTTCCTCACGTGGCCCAGGATCTCCATGCGCAGCGCCTCGTCCGGGGCGAACCCGGCCTTGAGCGAGACGAAGGCCTTCACGACCTCGCCCACCACCGGGTCGGGCTTGCCGATCACGCCCGCCTCGGCCACGGCGCGGTGCTCCATGAGCACGCTCTCGACCTCGAAGGGGCCGATGAGGTGGCCGGCGGACTTGATCACGTCGTCGGCGCGCCCCACGAACCAGAAGTAGCCGTCCTCGTCGCGGCGCGCCAGGTCGCCCGTGAGGTACCAGCCGCCGACGAAGCACTTGCGGTAGCGCTCGTCCTGGTCGAGGTAGCCGCGGAACATCGAGGGCCAGCCGGGGCGCAGGGCGAGCTCGCCCTCGGTGCCGGGGGCGGCCACGATCTCGAGGCCGTCCTCCTTGCGGTGCACGATCGCCGCCTCCACGCCCGGCAGGGGCTTGCCCATCGAGCCGGGCTTCACGTCCATGGCGGCGGTGTTGGCGATCATGATCCCGCCGGTCTCCGTCTGCCACCAGTTGTCGTGGATGGGCATGCCGAAGGCCTCCATCCCCCACCACACGGCCTCGGGATTGAGCGGCTCGCCCACGCTCGCCACGAAGCGCAGCCGCGGGAAGGCGTGCGTGCGCGCGAGCTCCGCCCCCGCCTTCATGAGCATGCGGATCGCCGTGGGCGCCGTGTACCAGACGCTCACCCGCTCCTCCTCGAGGATGCGGTACCAGCGCTCGGCGTCGAAGTCGGCCTCGTCCACGATGCTGGTCACGCCGTGCACCAGGGGCGTCACGATGCCGTAGGAGGTGCCGGTGACCCAGCCGGGATCGGCCGTGCACCAGAAGACGTCGTCGGGGTGCAGGTCGAGGGCGACCTTGCCGGTGGCGCAGTGCATCACCACGGCGCCGTGCACGTGCACCGCCCCCTTGGGCATGCCCGTCGTGCCGCTGGTGAAGTGCAGGAAGGAAGTGTCCTCGGGCGTGGTGGCCGTCACCTCGCAGCGGGGCGAGGCCGCGGCGAACTGCGCCCGGAAGTCGGCCGAGTCCACGCACAGCACGTGCTGCAGCGTGGGCATCGGCACCGCGATCTTCGCCACCTTCTTCTGCTGCAGCGCCTCGGTGGTCACCAGCACCTTGCCGCGCCCCATGTTGATGCGGGTGGCGATGGGCTCCGGCCCGAAGGCCGAGAAGAGCGGCGAGACGGCCGCCCCGAGCCTGAGCGCGCCCAGCACCGCGAAGTAGAGCTCCGGCACGCGCCCGCACAGCACGAAGACGACGTCGCCCCTGCCCACGCCCAGGCCGCGCAGCAGGTTGGCGAAGCGGCTCGAGGACTCGTCGAGCTCGCGGTAGGTGATCGGGCGAACGTCGCCCGCGGCCGGGTGCCAGCGGATGGCGACGCGATCGGCGAGCGGGCCCCGCGCGTGCCGCGCGACCGCCTCCCATGCGATGTTCAGGCCCCCGCCGGGCAGCCCGTCGAGAAGCCGCCGCGCCTCGTCCCAGCCCAGCGCGGGGTTGGGGGGCGCCGGCAGCGCCGCGAGATCCTTGTGGATGACGGCCGGTCTCATGGTCCGTGCTCCTTGGCTGCCGGACGATGCGCCCGGCGCGCGAGAGATCGTGGACGAGTCCACTGTAGGAGTGCCCGCGTCGGCACCGTTGACCTCAGTCAACAGGGCTGCCGATGCCGGGCGCGACACTGGTCTGCAACCACCGCCGCACATCGGCCATAAGGGCAATGCCATGACATCCCGCACCGTCAAGAACGCTCGCGCGCCGAAGGCCCGCCTTCCCGCCACCGAGAAGTGGGTCTACCTGTTCTCCGAAGGCAACGCGCGCCGCAAGGACCTCCTCGGCGGCAAGGGCGCGAACCTCGCCGAGATGACGCGCATGGGGCTGCCGGTGCCGCCAGGCTTCATCGTGAGCACGCGCGCGTGCAACGCCTACCTGGCCGCCGGCGGCTTCCCCGTCGGCATGTGGACCCAGGTCGAGCGCGCCCTCGCGAGGGTCGAGCGCCTGGCCGGCAAGCGCCTGGGCGACGCCGCGAACCCGCTGCTCGTTTCCTGCCGCTCCGGCGCGCGCTTCTCGATGCCGGGGATGATGGACACGGTCCTCAACATCGGCATGAACGACGCCGTGGCCTCGGGCATCGCGAAGCTCACCGGCGACGAGCGCTTCGTGAACGACGCCTACCGGCGCCTGGTGCAGATGTTCGGCACCGTCGTGATGAACCTCCCCGACGAGCCCTTCGAGGAAGTGCTCGCGCGCGCGCGGAAGGCCCACGGCGTGGCCAACGACGCCGACCTGGACGCGGCGACGCTCCTGGAGGTGACCGCGGAATTCAAGCGCATCGTGAAGGCGCGCGCGAAGCGCCCGTTCCCGGAGGACCCGCTCGAGCAGCTGAAGCTCGCCACGGAGGCGGTGTTCAAGTCGTGGAACGGCAAGCGCGCCATCGACTACCGCAATGCCGCGGGCATCGCGCACGACCTGGGCACCGCGGTCAACATCCAGACCATGGTCTTCGGCAACATGGGCGCGGGGTCGGGCACGGGCGTGCTCACCACCCGCAACGTCACCACGGGCGAGGCGCGCCTCGAGGGCGACTGGCTTTCCAACGCGCAGGGCGAGGACGTGGTGGCCGGCACGCGCGCCACCCGCAGGATCGAGGAGCTCGAGGGCGCCATGCCGCGCATCCACGCCGAGCTCGCGCGCCACTGCCGCACCCTGGAGCGGCATTTCCGCGAGGTGCAGGACGTCGAGTTCACCATCGAGCGCGGCAAGCTCTGGATGCTGCAGACGCGCGACGCCAAGCGCACGGCCCAGGCCGCGGTGAGGATCGCCGTGGATCTCGCCGGCGAGAAGCTCATCACCCGCGACGAGGCCGTGATGCGCGTCTCCCCCGACCACGTGGACGCGTTCCTGCACCCGCAGTTCGACCCGCGCGAGAAGGCGGCCGCGAAGAAGCGCGGCGACCTCCTCGCCTCCGGGCTCAACGTCTCCCCGGGCGCGGCGAGCGGCCTGCTCGCCTTCGACGCGGACACCGCCGAGCAGTGGGGCGCCAAGGACGGCAAGGCGGTGATCATGGTTCGCCCGGAGACCAAGCCCGACGACGTGCACGGGATGCTCGCGGCCAAGGGCATCCTGACCAGCCGCGGCGGGCGCACGAGCCACGCCGCCCTGGTGGCGCGCCAGTTCGGCAAGCCCGCCGTGGTCGGGGTGTCGGCGATGGAGGTGGACCCCGAGAAGCGCGCCTTCACGATCGGCTCGCGCGTGTTCCGCGAGGGCGACGCCGTCTCCATCGACGGCACCACGGGCGAGGTGTTCGCGGGCAGCCTCAAGACCGTCGTGCCGGAGTTCACCGATCCCTTCCTCATGAAGCTCCTTTCCTGGGCCGACGGCTTCCGCCGCCTGGGCGTGTGGGCCAACGCCGACTACCCGCGCGACGCCGAGCGGGCCCGTTCCTACGGGGCCCAGGGCATCGGCCTGTGCCGCACCGAGCACATGTTCTTCGAGACCGAGCGCCTGCCGCTCGTGCAGAAGATGATCCTCGCCGGCAGCGACGCCGAGCGCGAGGGCCCGCTCGCGAAGCTCCTGCCCTTCCAGCGGAGCGACTTCGAGGGCCTCTTCCGCGCCATGGACGGCCTGCCGGTCACGATCCGCCTCATCGACCCGCCGCTGCACGAGTTCCTGCCGGCCTACGACGAGCTGCTGCGCGACGTGACGGAGATGGAGACGCGGGCGTCGTTCGCCCCCGGCCCGGACCCGCTGGGGCTCGCCGGCCCCCTCGAGCAGAAGAAGCGCCTCCTGGCCGCCGTGGGCGCCATGCGCGAGGCGAACCCGATGCTGGGCCTTCGCGGCGTGCGCCTGGGCATCCACCTCCCGCAGCTCGTGCGCATGCAGGTGCGCGCCATCCTGGAGGCCGCCTGCCGCTGCAAGCGCGAGGGCGTGAAGGTGAAGCCCAAGATCATGATCCCGCTCACCGCCCACAACAACGAGCTCAAGGTCGAGGAGGCGATCCTCGAGGCCGAGGCCCGCGCCGTGATGAAGGAGCAGGGGGTGCGGGTCGCCTACCAGTTCGGCACCATGATCGAGATCCCCCGCGCCGCCCTCACCGCCGGCGAGATCGCCCGCTACGCCGAGTTCTTCTCCTTCGGCACCAACGACCTCACCCAGACCACCTTCGGCATCTCGCGCGACGACGCCGAGAC
>CAZNWZ010000007.1:0-32693 GCA_964576455.1 uncultured Lysobacter sp. | reverse complement strand
GCAGCGCGACGCCGACCTCGCTCTCGTTCTTGAACCCGCCGATGCCCGAGCCGTGCCCCGCGCGCGGGTCGACGATGATGTACGGGCGGCCGTCCTGGCGGACCTTGACGCCCTTCGGCGGGTGGATGGCCACGAGCGAGTAGTTCACCGGCCGCTCGAGCGTCATGCCGTCGATGATCACGTCGAAGTCGTAGACGAGGACCGGCGGGCACCCCTGCGCGGTGTGCTCCACGAAGGTGTTGCCGCGCCGGCGCAGGATGTCCATGAAGATCGCCCAGCGCTGCCAGACGTCGGCGCAGTAGTTCGCGACGTCCTCGGGCCCGAGCCCGGCCAGTTCCGCGCGCGCCTTCTCGGCCGCCTCGGCCTGGTGGCGTCCCAGGGCGTCCACCTTCTCCTGGAGGGCCTTCGCGTTGATGCGCGCGGTGGAGGCCACGTCGTCGGCGTAGTCGCCCAGCGAGCGGGCGCCCGTGCTGAAGCGCCGGGCGGCCCCGTCCTGGTGCAGGACGGCATCGATCCCCGTCGGGCCCAGCAGGTCCCGGGCCGTGATCGGGCGGACTTCGGCGCTGGCTTGGCGTTTCATGGCTTGCTCCCTCGCGTTCTCGTTGTGGGGAGGGGGGACGGGGCCGGTCAGGCGCTGACCAGCCGTGCCGTGTGGCGCGCGATCATCCACTCCTCGTTGGTCGGCAGCACGAGCACGGCCACGCGGCTGCCCGGGCGCGTGATCTCGGTGCGGCCGGCGTCGTTCGCCTCGCGGTCCAGGTCGATGCCCAGCCACGCGAGCGCGGCGCAGGTGCGCTCGCGAACGGGCGCCGCGTGCTCGCCGATGCCCGCCGTGAACACGATCGCGTCGAGCCCGCCGAGGATGGCCGCCATGGCGCCCGCCTCGCGCACGAGCCGGTGGCAGTAGAGGTCGACCGCCTCGCGCGCCTCGGGCTCCTCGCTCGCGAGCAGCTCGCGCATGTCCTGCGAGATGCCGGAGACGCCGAGCAGCCCCGATTCCTTGTACAGCAGCCGCTCCAGCGCCTTCGCGTCCATGCCGTGGTTCTGCATCAGGTAGAGGATCACGCCGGGGTCGAGGCTGCCGGTGCGCGTGCCCATCATCAGCCCCTCGACGGCGGAGAAGCCCATCGAGGTGGCGCGGCTCTTCCGGCCCTCCATCGCGCACATCGAGGAGCCGTTGCCCAGGTGCGCCACGACGACCTTGCCCTCGGCCCGCCCGCCCAGGTGCTGCGGCAGCACGTCGGCGATGTACTCGTAGGAAAGGCCGTGGAAGCCGTAGCGGCGCACGCCCTCGGCGGAGATCCGCCGCGGCAGCGCGAACATCTGCGCCACCGGAAGCTGCGTCCGGTGGAACGCCGTGTCGAAGCAGGCGACCTGCGGCACGCCCTTGAGCGCGGCCGACATCGCCTCGATCCCCGCGATGTTGTGCGGCTGGTGCAGCGGGGCGAGGGGGCAGAACCGGCGCAGCGCCTCGATGGCGGCCTCGTCGATGCGCAGGGGCTGCGAGTACCGGGCGCCGCCGTGCACGACGCGGTGGCCGACGGCCACGATGCGCCATCCCGACTCCCGGCCGCGCATCCACTCCAGCAGGAATCCCAGGGCGGCGCGGTGGGGCGCCTCGGTCGCCACCGGCAGGTCGATGTCCTCGAGGACGGCGCCGGAGGCGTCCTTCACCTTCAGGTGCGTGCGCGCGCCGATGCCGTCGATCTGGCCCACGACCTCCGGCGCGCGCGGGATCGGCTCGGCGTACCGGAAGAGCGCGAACTTGATCGACGACGAGCCCGCGTTCAGCGTGAGGAGGGCCTCGCTCATTTCGGCTTCACCGTCTTCCGGCACGCCATCACCGCGGCCACGGCCGTGGAGGCGGTGCGCGTCTCGGCGGAGTCCGAGCGGCTGGTGAGGACGATGGGCACGCGCGCCCCGAGCACGATGCCGGCGGAGACCGCCTCGGCGAGGTGCTCCAGCTGCTTGGCGAGCATGTTGCCGGCCTCGATGTCGGGGACCAGGAGGATGTCGGCCTGCCCGGCCACCGCCGAGCGGATGCCCTTGGTCCGGGCCGCCGCGATGGACACCGCGTTGTCGAAGGCGAGGGGGCCGTCGATGAGGCCGCCCGTGATCTGCCCGCGGTCGGCCATCTTGCACAGGCAGGCCGCGTCCACCGTGGCCTGCATCTTGGGCGTCACGGTCTCCACGGCGGCGAGGATCGCCACCTTGGGCTCGGCGATGCCCAGCGTGTTCGCCAGGTCGATCGCGTTCTGGACGATGTCCACCTTCGTGGCCAGGTCCGGGACGATGTTCACGGCGGCGTCGGTGATGAAGAGCAGCCGCGGGTAGGTGGGCACGTCCATCAGGAACACGTGGCTGATGCGGCGGTCGGTGCGAAGGCCCGTGGCGGAGGAGACGACCTCGCCCATCAGCTCGTCGGTGTGCAGCGACCCCTTCATGAGCGCGGCGACCTTGCCCTCGCGCGCCAGCGCCACGGCCGCCTCCGCGGCCGCGTGGCTGTGCGGCACGTCGACGATCGCGGTGCCCTTCAGGTCGAGCTTGTGCTCCTCGGCGACGGCGCGGATCTTCGCCTCCGGGCCCACCAGCGTCGGCACGATGATGTTGCGGTCGCGGGCGAGCAGCGCCCCGCGCAGCGACTCCCGGTCGCAGGGGTGGGCGACCGCCATCGGGATGGCGGGCAGGCCCTCGGTGATCTGGATGAGGTGCTCGAAGCGGGCGGCCTTGGACTCGCGCAGCTCGAGCTCCGGCATCTCCGCCTTCGGGCGGCGGATCTTCTCCTGCGGCGCCAGCACCTCGGCCACCCCACCCAGCACCGCCTCGCCCATCTGGTTCACCGCCTTGCAGTCGAAGACGATGTGGTGGTTGTGCTCGAACTTGCGCCGGCAGGTCACGGTGACGGTGAGCGTGTCGCCCACGCGCACGGGCCGCTCGAAGCTGAAGGTCTGGCTCACGTACACGGTGCCGGGGCCGGGAAACTCCATGCCCAGCACGTTGGAGACGAGGATGCCGCCCCACATGCCGTGGCCGACCACGTCGCGGAAGCCGACGGACTTGGCGAACTGGGGATCGAGGTGCGTCGGGTTGAGGTCCCCGGAGAGGACCGCGAACATCTGGATGTCCTCGTGCCTGAGGGTGCGCACGAGGGTGGCCGACTGCCCGACGGCGATTTCGTCGAAGGTGAGGTTCTCGATGTATTCCATGGCGTGAGGGGTCATTGGACCAAAGGGGCATGCGCGGCGCCTGCCGGACGCTCCCAGCATGGGTCATCTGCCGGCCCGGCACGTCGGGTATGATCAAGAAGTCCGCAGTTTTCCCTTGCCGCGCGACAGGAAGGCGATGCCCCCCACCCGGAAGACAGCTACCGCGCGTCCCAAGCCGGTGGGCCTCGCCCTGCAGGGCGGCGGCAGCCACGGCGCGTACACCTGGGGCATCCTCGACTTCTTCCTGGAGGACGGCCGCCTCGACTTCGAGGGCATCTGCGGCACGAGCGCCGGCTCCGTGAACGGGGTGCTGTGCGCCTACGGCCTGCTCGCCGGGGGCCGGGAGGGCGCGCGGCAGAAGCTCGACGACTTCTGGCGCGGGGTGGCGGGCATCGGCTCCATCTTCAATCCCGCCGCGCACCTGCCCTTCGAGGACTACCTGCCGGGCTGGCCGAAGGAGAACCCGATCGCGCTCGAGGGCTTCAAGGCCGTCACCCGCCTGCTCTCGCCCTACCAGTGGAACCCGCTCAACTTCAATCCGCTGCGCGAGGCCCTCGAGCAGCACGTCGACTTCGAGCGGCTGCGCCGCAGCCGGGGCACCAAGCTCTTCGTCTCGGCCACCAACGTGCGCACGGGCAAGGGGCGGGTGTTCAAGACGCACGAGGTGACGGTGGACGTGGTCCTCGCCTCGACCTGCCTGCCGACGATGTACCAGGCGGTCCAGATCGACGGCGACCCGTACTGGGACGGCGGCTTCATGGGCAACCCGGTGCTCTACCCCCTCATGTACGGGACGGACACGAGCGACATCATCATCGTCCACATCAATCCCATCGAGCGGCCCGGGACCCCGGAACTGCCGCACGAGATCGAGAGCCGGATGCACGAGATCACGTTCAACTCCTCGCTCATCAAGGAGCTGCGGGCGGTGGCCTTCGTGAAGACGCTTCTCGAGAAGGGGTGGATCAAGGACGAGCACCGCGGCCGGCTCAAGGACGTGCTCATGCACTCGATCCGCGCCGACGAGGTGCTGCGCGACCTCTCGGTGGCGAGCAAGTTCGACGTGAGCGCCGCCTTCCTCGAGGACCTGCGCTCGCGGGGGCGGGAGACCGCCCGCGCGTGGCTCGAGGCGCACTGGAAGGACGTGGGGAAGCGGTCCACCGTGGACGTGGCGGCCGAGTTCCTCTGACCCTCACCCCGGCCCTCTCCCAAGGGAGAGGGGACGGGGGTGAGGGTCGACCTCAGAGGCGCCGCACGACCCGGACGGTGTCGCGTTCCCCGGGGTCGAGGTGCTCGCCGAAGCCGAGACGGCGTGCGAGCGCGAGCATCCGCGCGTTCGTGCGCAGGACGATGCCCTCCATCGTGGCGAGCCCCCGGGAGCGGGCCGTGTCGATGAGGGCCTGCATGAGGATGCCGGCCACGCCGGAGCCCTGCCAGGCGTCGTCCACCGCGATCGCGAATTCGCAGCTCCCGCCGGCGGGGTCCACGATGTACCGGGCGACGGCGATCTCGGTCTCGTGCTCCGGGCCGTCCACCGTCGCCACCAGCGCGACGTGGCGGACCTGGTCGACGTGGGTGAAGTACTTCAGCTTCGCCGGCGGGAGCTCCCGCAGGGTCAGCATGAACCGCTGGTAGCGGGTCTCGCTGGACAGGTGCCGGACGAAATCCGCCTCGAGGGGCTGGTCCTCGGGGCGGATCGGCCGCACGCGGACCGCCGTGCCGCGAATCCGGTGGGTCGTGCTCGGCAGCGGCGCCGTGCCGGCCGGCGGCGCGGCGCGGGGCGCCGCCCGGCGCGACGCGAGGTAGGCGACGAGGTCGTCCAGCGTGCCGACGCGCCCGTAGTCCGATTCCGGCACGTCGATCCCGAGCCTCTCGTGCAGGGCGGCGAAGACGTTGAGCCAGTCCATCGAGTCGAGGTCCACCTGCTCGCGCAGGGGCTCGCCGGGCCGCAGCGCCGCGATGTCGGTCCCCGGCGCGATCGCCTCGATCGCGGCGTGCACGGCTCGGCGGATTTCCTCGGTCTGCATCTCGTCGCGGGAATTGCGCATCCAGGCGGCTGCCCCGCTACTGTGCCACACGCCGCGGCACGTCCACCACGCCAAGGGCCGATCGACGTTCGCTCCGGTCCCCGCCGCCCCGGCGCCGGCCCGCGGGAGCGACGTATAATCGGCCGCGTTCCCCGTCCCCCGCGTCCCGATGCGCGCCAACCCGACCGCCCCCTCCGACGACGTCGTGCCCGGATCGTTCCGGGCCTGGTCGGTGGCGATCCGCCCGAAGACACTCTGGATCGCCGCGGTCCCCGTCGCCGTGGCGACGAGCCTCGCGTGGATGCACGGCGCGTCCATCGTGCCCTGGGTCGCGGCGCTCGCCTTCGCGGCCTCGATCCTCGTGCAGGTGATCACGAACCTGCAGAACGACGTGGGCTACACGGCGCGCGGCCTGGAGACCGGCAAGCGCGTGGGCCTTCCGCGCGCGACCGCGCACGGCTGGCTCACGCCGGCGGAGGTCCGGCGCGCGATCGCCGCCGGCATCGCCGGCACGGTGGCCGTCGGGACGCCGCTCGCGATGCACGCGGGACCGGTGGTGGCGGTGATCGGCGCCGCGTCGGTGCTGGCCGCGCTCGCGTACATGGGCGGCCCGCGGCCCATCGCCTACACGCCCTGGGGCGAGCTCACGGTGTTCGCCTTCTTCGGCGTGGTGGCGGTCGCGGGGACCTATTTCCTGCACGCCGGCGTCGGCGGGCCGGCGGTGTGGCTCGCGGCCGCGGCCATCGGATCCCACGCCGCCGCGGTCCTCGTGGTGAACAACCACCGCGACGCGGAGCACGACCGGCGCACGGGGCGGCGGACCTTCGCGGCCTGCTTCGGCAAGGACGCCTCGACGAGGCTCTACGCGGCCGCGCTGTGGGCGCCCTTCGCCTTCATGGCGCTCGCCGCCGCCGTCGAGCGGGCGCCGGGGCTCGCGCTGCCCCTCGCGCTCGTGCCCGCCGCGCGGCGGCTGCATGCCGACTTCGTGAACGCGCCCGCGGGACCCGCCTTCAACCTGCTGCTCTTCCGGACGGTGAAGCTGGAGCTGGGCTTCGGCGGCCTCCTGGCCGCGGGGGCGCTCGTCCAGCGGGCGGCGGGCGGCTAGCGCTTCGGCGAGGCGAGGCGCTTCGCGAACGCCTCGGCGAAGGCCTCCACGGCCTTCCAGTCGGTGTACTCGTGGTCCCCGGGCTCGGGGACGCCCGACTTCAGGAGGGAAAGGCCGACCATCACCGTCCTCACCAGGGAATAGCGGGAGTGGCGGATGGCGCCGGCGAAGGTGGCCGCCTGGTCGGGCCGCCACTCCGTCTCCTCGAAGAACTCCTCGACGTAGCCCTTCGCGCCCTCGCGGTCGGCATTCGGGCCCCCGGCGGAGAGCGAGACCGAGAAGAAGGCCGTGTGGCGCGTCTTCAGGACGGCGCGGTGCTCGTCGACGAACTGCCGCATCGCCTTGGCGTGCCGCCCGTAGTGGATCGACGCGCCCAGGACCACGCCGTCGAACGCGGCGAGGTGCTTCGCGGCGTTCGCCTTCGCGCAATCGCGCAGGTGGACGTCGAA
The DNA here is from genome assembly GCA_964576455.1 of uncultured Lysobacter sp. Classification (GTDB taxonomy): domain Bacteria; phylum Pseudomonadota; class Gammaproteobacteria; order Burkholderiales; family Usitatibacteraceae; genus FEB-7. The sequence continues at coordinate 25,906 of CAZNWZ010000007.1, read as the reverse complement.
CTTCTGCCGCGCCAGCAGCTCGGCCACGCGAGTGGCGATCTTCTGCGTCTGGCCTTCCTCGGAGGCGTAGAGAACGAGTACCCGGACCATGGGCGGATTATCGGCGATCGCCGTCCCGCCCGGTAGGGCCGCGGGCGCGCGCCGCTCAGCCCCGGCGGGCGAGGGCCTGCAGCAGGGCCGGGAAGACCCTGGCGTTGGCGGCCACGACGCGGCCGCTCTCGAGGAAGGTCTCGCCGCCCTCGAAGTCCGCGACCATGCCGCCCGCCTCGCGCACCAGGAGCGCGCCGGCGGCCATGTCCCAGGGCGACAGGCCCATCTCCCAGAAGCCGTCGGTGCGCCCGGCGGCGACCCAGGCGAGGTCCAGCGCCGCCGAGCCGGGCCGGCGCACGCCGGCCACGCGCCGCGTGACCTCGCCGAACATGCGCAGGTACTCGTCGAAGTGCGCGAACTCGCGGAAGGGAAAGCCCGTGCCGATGAGCGCGTCCTCGAGCTTGTCGGTGCCGCTCACGCGGATGCGCCGGTCGTTGAGGAAGGCGCCCGCGCCGCGCGTCGCGGTGAAGAGCTCGTTGCGGTTGGGGTCGAAGATCACCGCCTGCTGCAGCACGCCCTTGTGCCTGAGCGCGATGGAGACGCAGTACTGCGGGAAGCCGTGCAGGAAGTTGGTGGTGCCGTCCAGCGGGTCGATGATCCAGAGGTGCTCGGATTCGGCCGCCTTGGGGGAGGTGCCGCTTTCCTCGCCGAGGAACGCGTGCGAGGGATAGGCCTCGCGCAGCGTGCGGATGATGGCTTCCTCGGCGGCGTGGTCGACCTCGGAGACGAAGTCGTTGTGCGCCTTGCGGCGGACGGTGAGGCGGTCGAGGTCGGAGGAGGCGCGGGTGATGATCGAGCCGGCCTTGCGCGCGGCCTTCACGGCCGTGTTGAGCATCGGGTGCATGGCAAAGAGCGGGGCGCGGTCCGCGCGGGCGGGGCGCCGGGAAGTGTCGTGAGGCAGAATTATACGATGAAGGCGCCATCCCCCCTCGCGCGCGTGGCCGTCGTCCTCGTGCGCACGAGCCACCCCGGCAACGTCGGCGCGGCCGCGCGCGCCATGAAGACCATGGGGTTCGCGGACCTCGTGCTCGTCTCACCGCGCCACTTCCCGCATCCCGAGGCCGATGCCCTGGCGGCGGGCGCGGCGGACGTGCTCGACGGCGCGCGCGTGGTGCCCGATCTCGCCTCGGCGCTGGCCGAGCGCGTGCTGGCGATCGGGTTCAGCGCCCGCGGCCGCGACCTGTCGCACCCCGCCCGCGAGTGGCGCGCGCTCGCCCCCGAGGCGCTCGCCGCCACCGCCGACGGCCCCGTCGCGCTCGTCTTCGGCAACGAGACCTCGGGCCTGTCCAACGACGAGCTCCTCGCCTGCCAGCGTCACGCGACGATCCCGGCGAACCCCGAATACCCGTCGCTCAACCTCGCTGCCGCGGTGCAGGTGGCGTGCTACGAGCTCGCGCTCGCCGCCGCGGCCTTTGCGGTTCCCGGACGCCCACCGCGGGCGCGCGCCACCGGCGCGGACCTCGAGGCCCTGCACGCGCGCCTGGACCGCCTGCTGGTCGCGAGCGGCTTCCTCGACCCGCGCGAGCCGGGGCGGATGGACGAGCGCCTGCGCCGCCTCGCGGCGCGACTGGACCTCGAGACCGAGGAGGTCGCCCTCCTGCACGGCATGCTCGACTCCCTCGCGCGCCACCGGAAACCGTTATCAGATTAGGCGTTCCAATCTGATTACGGTTTTCGGGGCGCGAGCAGAAGGAGGACGCCGAGGCTCACGCAGGCCATCACGGCCGCGCCGGCGAGGAACGGTGCCTTGGCGCCCGCGCTCTCGATGAGCCAGCCGCCGAGAGCCAGGCCGGCGCCCAGCCCGCTCACGATGAACGTGGACGACCAGGTGAACGCCTCGGTGGCGTAGTGCGAGGGCGCGAGCCGGGCGACGAGGACCGACTGGCACGCGATGGTGGGCGCGATGGCCGCGCCGGCCAGGAACGCCACCAGGGCGAACGCGGCCGGCGCGCCGACGAACCAGTGCAGCAGGAGCGGCGCCACCATGAGGCCGGTGGTCGCCGCGAACTGGCGCTCGATGGGCGCGCGCAGGGTGAGCCCCCCGAAGATCGCGCCGCTGATGGCGCTGCCCAGCGAGTTCACGGACAGGAAGAGGCCGCCCAGCGCCGGCACCGCGAGGGCGGTCGCGAAGCCCGGGTAGCCCACCTCGAGGAAGCCGAAGCTGGTGGTGATGCCGAAGGTCGCCGCGAAGACGAGGAGCAGGCGCGGCTCCGTGAGCGGGCCCAGCATGTGGCGCTCCCCGCCGTGCTCACGGCGGAAGTAGCGCAGGGCCGGCGAGAACGCGAAGACGAGCAGGGCGGCCACGGTCACCGCGATGGCGAGCAGGAAGGCCGCCTGCGTGCCCGCGACGACCACCATGCCGGCCACGATCGCGGGGCCCAGCGTGAAGTTCACCTCGATCAGCACGGCATCGACCGAGAACGCCCGCCGCCGGTCCTCCTCGCGCGTGAACCGGTGCCGCCAGAGCGTGCGCGTGAGCACCGTGATGGGCATCGCGAAGAGGCCCGCGATCGCGGCCGCGGCGGCCACGGCCGGGAATCCGGCGTCCCGGCTCGAGGCGAGGAGGATCGCGGCGAGCGCGAGCGGGTGCACGACGCCGGTGACCGCGAGCGTGGGCTTCGGCCCCGTCCTGTCGATGAGCCGGCCCTGGACCGGGGCGCCGGCCGCCATCGCGACGAAGTAGGTCCCGGAGACGGCGCCGGCGAGCGCGTAGGAGCCCAGCGCCTCGCGCAGGAACATGAGCATCGCGAGCCCCACCATGCCGATGGGCATGCGCGAGAGCAGCGCGACCCCCATCAGGGTCGCGACGTCGGGCTGGCGGAAGAAGTCGCGGTACTGGGCGGCGAAGCGGCGCATGGGAGGGGGTGGGGCGCGGCCGGGGAACCCGTCGGCGGAACGGCCGTCCAATAGTTGATTATTTTACTCGGGGAATAGTAGATTTCCCTACTGGACCGAGAAACCGAGCGCACCGCCATGTTCGACAGGATCCGCGAAGACGTCCGCTGCGTCTTCGCCCGAGACCCCGCCGCCCGCACCATGTGGGAGGTGCTGACCTGCTACCCGGGGTTCCATGCGCTCACGCTCCACCGGCTCGCGCACGCGCTCTGGACCCGCGGGTTCAAGTGGCTCGGCCGCCTGACCTCGCACGTCTCGCGCTTCCTCACCGGCATCGAGATCCATCCCGGCGCCACGATCGGCCGGCGCGTCTTCATCGACCACGGCATGGGCGTGGTGATCGGCGAGACCGCCGAGATCGGCGACGACTGCACCCTCTACCACGGCGTCACCCTGGGCGGCGTCTCCTGGAACCGGGGCAAGCGCCACCCGACGCTGGGCAAGGGCGTGGTGGTGGGCGCGGGCGCCAAGATCCTCGGGCCCTTCGAGGTGGGCGAGGGCGCCCGGATCGGCTCCAACTCGGTGGTCGTGAAGCCCGTCGCCCCGGGGACCACCGTCGTGGGCATCCCGGCGCGCGTCGTGGAGGACCACACCGCCGCGCAGATGACCTTCGACGCGTATGCGGTGAGCGGCAACCTCGACGACCCCCTCAACCAGATCCTGCAGACCCTCGGCTCGAAGAGCGAGGACCTGGACGGCCGGCTGGCCGAGCTGGCCCGCCGGCTCGAAGCGCTTGAGGGGAAAGGTGAAGCGAAACAAGGGGATAGGGAGCCCCGGCTGTCCGTGGCGGGAACCCGCCCCAATCCCTGATGATCGAATAGTTGACCATTCCCCTCGGTCTTTCCTATACTTGAGCAATCAGGTCGGGTTTACCGGCCTTCCCGGACAAACCACGAGGTTCCGATGCGTCTCACCACCAAAGGCAGGTTCGCGGTCACGGCGATGCTCGATCTCGCGCTGCACTCGACGAAGGGGCCCGTGACGCTCGCCGGCATCAGCGCGAGGCAGCGCATTTCCCTCTCCTACCTCGAGCAGCTCTTCGGCAAGCTGCGGCGCCGCCAGCTCGTCGAGAGCGTGCGAGGCCCCGGCGGCGGCTACCACCTGGCGCGCGACGCCGCCCAGGTCACCGTGGCCGACATCATCAACGCCGTCGAGGAGTCGATTGACTCCACGCAATGCGGCGGCCGGGAGAACTGCCACGATAACCACCGCTGCATGACGCACGACCTGTGGGAGGAGCTCAACGCCACCGTGCTGGGGTTCCTTTCGCAGGTGTCGCTCGCGCAGCTGGTGGAGAAGCAGCGCACCAGGCCGGTGTCCGTGGTGGCGCCGCGCACGCGCTCCTCCCGCACCGACGGGCCCACGATCACCGTCTGAATCGCATCCGCAGGAACCCCGCCATGACCGACCGCAAGCTCCCCATCTACCTGGACTATTCCGCCACCACGCCGGTGGACCCGCGCGTGGCCGAGAAGATGGTCCCCTGGCTCACCGAGCACTTCGGCAATCCCGCCTCGCGTTCCCACGCCTACGGCTGGGAGGCCGAGGAGGCGGTGGAGAACGCGCGCGCCGAGATCGCCCGGCTCGTGAACTGCGACCCGAAGGAGATCGTGTGGACCTCGGGCGCCACGGAATCGAACAACCTCGCGATCAAGGGCGCGGCGCACTTCTATGCCGCCAAGGGCAAGCACATCGTCACGGTGAAGACCGAGCACAAGGCCGTGCTGGACACGGTGCGCGAGCTCGAGCGCGTCGGCTTCGAGGCCACGTACCTCGACCCGGAGCCCACGGGCCTCGTGGACCCGGCCAAGTTCGAGGCGGCCCTGCGCCCGGACACGATCCTCGCCTCGGTGATGTTCGTGAACAACGAGATCGGCGTCATCCAGCCGGTCGCCGCCCTGGGCGAGATCTGCCGGCGCCGCGGCGTCCTCTTCCACGTGGACTCGGCGCAGGCCACGGGCAAGGTGCCCATCGACCTCGCCGCGCTCAAGGTCGACCTCATGAGCTTCTCGGCGCACAAGACCTACGGCCCGAAGGGCATCGGCGCGCTCTACGTGCGCCGCAAGCCCCGCGTGCGCCTGGAGGCCCAGATGCACGGCGGCGGGCACGAGAAGGGGCTTCGCTCGGGCACGCTCCCCACGCACCAGATCGTGGGCATGGGCGAGGCCTTCCGCCTGGCGCGCCTGGAGATGGCCACCGAGAACGAGCGCATCCGCATGCTGCGCGATCGCCTGCTCGCGGGCGTGAAGGGCATGGAGGAGGTCTACGTGAACGGCGACCTCGAGCACCGCGTGCCCCACAACCTCAACGTCAGCTTCAACTTCGTCGAGGGCGAGTCGCTCATCATGGGCATGAAGGAGTTGGCCGTCTCCTCGGGGTCGGCGTGCACCTCCGCGAGCCTGGAGCCCTCCTACGTGCTGCGCGCGCTCGGCCGCAACGACGAGCTCGCGCACAGCTCCATCCGCTTCACCATCGGCCGCTGGACCACCGAGGCCGACATCGACTTCGCGGTGAAGCTCATCCACGAGCGCATCGGCAAGCTGCGCGAGATGAGCCCGCTGTGGGAAATGTACAAGGAAGGCATCGATCTCAATACCGTCCAGTGGGCGGCGCATTGATCTCCCTCTCCCTTGTGAGAGGGATGGGGTGAGGGTTACCTAGAGGAAACAGTCATGGCATACAGCGACAAGGTCATCGACCACTACGAGCATCCCCGCAACGTCGGCTCCTTCGCCAAGGACGAGGAGGGCGTGGCCACCGGCATGGTGGGCGCGCCCGCCTGCGGCGACGTGATGAAGCTGCAGATCAAGGTGGGCGCCGGCGGCGTCATCGAGGACGCGAAGTTCAAGACCTACGGCTGCGGCTCGGCGATCGCCTCCTCCTCGCTCGTCACCGAGTGGGTGAAGGGCAAGACGCTCGACGAGGCCTCCGGGATCCGCAACACCCAGATCGCCGAGGAGCTCGCCCTCCCGCCGGTGAAGATCCACTGCTCGATCCTCGCCGAGGACGCGATCAAGGCCGCCATCGCCGACTACCGCAAGAAGTACGGCGAGGGCGAGGATCCCGCGAAGAAGGCGGCGGACTAGCGCCATGGCCGTCACGCTCACCGAGCGCGCCGCGCAGCACGTGCAGCGCTACATCGCCAAGAGGGGCAAGGGCATCGGCCTGCGCCTCGGGGTGAAGACCACCGGCTGCTCCGGCATGGCCTACAAGCTGGAGTTCGCGGACGAGCCCCAGGAGGGCGACCTCCAGTTCGAGTCGAACGGCGTGAAGGTGCTGATCGACCCGAAGAGCCTCGCCTACCTCGACGGCACGGAGCTGGACTTCGTGCGCGAGGGGCTCAACGAGGGCTTCAAGTTCCACAACCCCAACGAGAAGGACCGTTGCGGGTGCGGGGAGTCGTTCAACGTCTGACGCGGGTCCCCGGCCGGCGACGTCCGGGGCGAGCCGACGATCCGATACACGGCGGGGGGGCGGCTTTCGCCCCCCTTGCGCATCCATGACGCACGACTTTTCCCGCAACCACTTCGAGCTCCTCGGCCTTCCCGTCTCCTTCGCCGTGGACCCGGCCGCCCTCGAGCGCGCCTACCGGGAGCTGCAGGGGCGCGTGCATCCCGACCGCTTCGCCTCGGCGAGCGAGGCCGAGCGGCGCGTGGCCATGCAGTGGGCGACCCGCGCCAACGAGGCCTACCGGACGCTGCGCAGCCCGGTGGACCGGGCGCGCTACCTGCTGGGCCTCAAGGGTTACGACACGGGCGAGGAGTCCAACACGGCGATGCCGCCGGACTTCCTCATGCAGCAGATGGAGTGGCGCGAGGCGGTCGAGTCCGGGCGGTCCGCCCGCGACGCGGCGGCCCTGGAGCGGCTGCGCGGCGCGATCCACGGCGAGCGGGTCGAGATGCAGTCGCTCCTGGCGCGCGCGCTGGACGGGGACCGCAACTACGACGCCGGCTGCTCGCTGGTGCGCAAGCTCCGTTTTCTCGACCGGATCGAGGCCGGGATCGACGACGCGCTCGAGGCCATCGCGGAGGGCGCGCACGGCGCGCACGCCAACGGAACCGTGAAAGGCAGTCCCTGAGATGTCTCTCCTGCAGATCTCCGAGCCCGGCGAATCGCCCGAGCCGCACCAGCGCCGCCTCGCGGTGGGCATCGACCTGGGCACGACGCATTCCCTGGTGGCCACCGTGCGCAGCTCGTCGGCCGAGTGCCTGCCGGACGAACGGGGGCGGGTGCTGCTGCCCTCGATCGTCCACTACGGCGCCGGCGGCGGCGCCGAGGTGGGTTACGAGGCGGGCGCGCGCGCCGCGGACGACCCGGCCAACACGATCGTGTCCGTGAAGCGCTTCATGGGCCGGGGCGTGGCGGACGTCGCGAAGTACGGCGCGCTTCCCTACCGCTTCGTGGACGCGCCCGGCATGGTCGCGATCGAGACGGCGGCGGGCCTGCGCTCGCCGGTCCAGGTCTCGGCCGAGATCCTGAGGGCGCTGCGCTCGCGCGCCGAGCGCAGCCTGGGCGGGGAGCTTCACGGGGCCGTGGTCACCGTGCCGGCCTACTTCGACGATTCCCAGCGGCAGGCCACGAAGGACGCGGCGCGCCTGGCGGGCCTCAACGTGCTCAGGCTGCTCAACGAGCCCACCGCGGCGGCCATCGCCTACGGCCTGGACAACGCCTCCGAGGGGACCTTCGCGGTCTTCGACCTGGGCGGCGGCACCTTCGACGTCTCCATCCTGCGGCTCACGCGCGGCGTCTTCGAGGTGCTCGCCACCAACGGCGACTCCGCCCTCGGCGGCGACGACTTCGACCAGGCCATCGCCGTGCACTGGCGCATCTCCCACGGGCTCGCGGACGCCTCCGGCCGCGACACGCGCCGGCTGCTGGCCGCGGCGCGGCAGGTGAAGGAGCGCCTGTCGACGCACGAGTCCGCCGAGGCCCCGGTCACGCTCACCTGGGGCCAGCAGCTGCACCTCGGGCTCACGCGGCGCGAGTTCGAGGAGATCACGGCGCCGCTCATCCAGAAGACGCTGGGGCCCACCCGGAAGGCGCTGCGCGACGCGGGCCTCGCCGTGGCGCAGGTCGACGGCGTGGTGCTCGTGGGCGGGGCCACGCGCATGCCCCACCTGCAGCGCGCGGTGGCGCAGTTCTTCGGGCGCGACCCCCTGGTGAACCTCGACCCGGAGCAGGTCGTGGCCCTGGGCGCCGCCATCCAGGCCAACGCGCTGGCGGGCAACCGCGCCCCCGGCGACGACTGGCTGCTCCTCGACGTGATCCCGCTCTCGCTGGGGCTGGAGACGATGGGCGGGCTCGTGGAGAAGGTGATCCCGCGCAACTCCACGATCCCGGTGGCGCGGGCGCAGGAGTTCACCACCTTCAAGGACGGCCAGACCGCGATGGCGATCCACGTGGTGCAGGGCGAGCGCGAGCTCGTCTCCGATTGCCGCTCGCTCGCGCGCTTCGAGCTGCGCGGGATCCCGCCCATGGTGGCGGGGGCCGCGCGCATCGCCGTGACCTTCCAGGTGGACGCCGACGGGCTGCTGTCCGTGTCGGCACGCGAGAGCACGACCGGGACCGCCGCCTCGGTGGTGGTGAAGCCCTCCTACGGCCTCACCGACGACGAGGTGGCCGCGATGCTGCGCGACGGGTTCGAGCACGCCCAGGCCGACCGCGACGCGCGCGCACTCGCCGAGCAGCGCGTGGAGGCCGAGGGCCTCGCCGCGGCGCTTCGAACCGCGCTGGCCGAGGACGGCGACCTCCTGTCCGCCGACGAGCGCCGGGCGCTGGAGGCCGGCATCGCCTCCCTGGAGGCGGCACGCCGGGGCACGGACTCCCGGGCGCTCAAGGCCGCGGTGGAGGCGCTCAACCGCGCGAGCGAGCCCTTCGCGGCGCGCCGGATGGACCGCTCCGTCTCGCGGGCGCTCGCCGGCCGCCGCCTGGACGAGGTGCCCACGAAATGACCCGCGTCACCGTCCTGCCGCACGAGGCCCTGTGCCCGGAGGGCGCGCAGTTCGACGCCGAGCCCGGGACGACGCTCTGCGACAACCTCCTCTCGCACGGCATCGAGATCGAGCACGCCTGCGAGAAGAGCTGCGCCTGCACCACCTGCCACGTGATCGTGCGCGAGGGCTTCGACTCGCTCGATCCGGCCAGCGACAAGGAGGACGACCTCCTCGACAAGGCGTGGGGGCTGGAATTCACCTCGCGCCTTTCCTGCCAGGCGAAGGTGGGCGACGAGCCGCTCACGGTGGAGATTCCCAAGTACACGATCAACCAGGTTTCGGAGGGCAAGCGATCATGAAATGGACCGACACGCGCCGGATCGCGGTCTCGCTCGCGGACAAGTATCCCGACGTCGACCCGAAGACGATCCGCTTCACCGACCTGCACCAGTGGGTGATGGGGCTGGAGGGCTTCAGCGACTCGCCGGACCGCTCCGGCGAGAAGATCCTCGAGGCGATCCAGATGGCGTGGATCGACGAAGTCGAGTGATGCCCGCCAGGATCGAGCCCGAGATGAAAAAGGGCGGGTCGCCCCGCCCCTTCTCCGCCAGCCGCCTCGTTCAGTTCGGCGTGATGGTGAGCTTGCCGGCCTTGTCGATCGCGACGTCGCCCTTCACGAAGCCGACGTTGTAGCCCTTCTCCTTCAGCTTGTGGTACGCCATCTCGGCGCGCACGCCCGTGGCGCAGTGCGCGACGATGCGCTTGTCCTTGGGCAGCTCGCCCAGGCGCGAGAGCAGTTCCTCGTCCGGGATGAGCTTGGCGCCCTTGAGCATGCCGGCGTTGGCCTCGTCCTGGTTGCGCACGTCGAGGATCAGGGTGTCGGCGGGCGTGCTGGCGGCCAGCGCCTTGAACGCGTCGATGCCGATGTCGCCGGGGCGCGGCCTGGGCACGTAGGCCACGCGCGTGCTCGCCTGGCCGGCGTACAGGTCGTAGCCCGCGGCCTTCCAGCCCGCGAAGCCGCCCGGGATCACGTTGACGAAGGGGTAGCCCGCCCGGGTGATGGCCTGGGCCACCTGCGCCGCGGCCTTCCCGTCGCCGGCGTCGTAGACCATGATCGGCGCCTTGAGGTCCTTGGCCGGGAAGTCGCCCAGGGCCTTCGCGACGCGCGAGGGCTCGACGGAGACGGCGCCCGGGATGAAGCCGGCCTGCATCTCGGCCGGCGAGCGCGCGTCGATCAGGACGTGCGGGATGCCCTTGGCGATCCAGGCCTCCCTGAGGTGCCCGGCGGCGAGGATGCCCACGTTCTTCGTGGTCCACTCCGGCCAGCCTTCGCGGTAGACCTTCACGTTCGTGTAGCCCATCGCCTCGGCGCGGCGCAGCGAGTTGGGGCTCAGCATGCAGGTGATGCCCTGGCAGAAGAAGATGACGCGCGTGGCCTTGTCGGCCGGGAGCATCTTCTTCGCGAGCTCGTCGAAGCCCTTCGTGGTGAACGGGATGTTGACGGAGGTCGGTATCGTGCCTTCCTGCACGCGCGGCAGCGGGCGGGAGTCGACGAGCATGTAGCCGCCGGCCTGCGGGCCCCTGGCCACCAGGGCGGCGACCTCGTCGTACTTCACCAGCTTCTCGGGGGCGATCTTGATCGGGCCCTTGAACCAGATCTTCGTGGCCGTCTTGACGCCGTCCTTCTCGACGTAGGCGATCTTCGTCTCGTGGCCCTTGCGGATGTCCTTCAGGGCCTCGGGCTTCTTCGCGTCGCCCGCATCGACGACCTGGATCGACTTCTCGTTGAACTTCACGATCTCCGTCGCGGCGTCGATCTTCAGCTGGATCGACTGCGACTTGAAGGCGACGCTCTCGAAGTTGCCGAACGCCTCGTTCGCCTCGGCCTTGTGGCAGTTGGTGCACAACCTCGGGATGTTGGCCTTTGCCGCGGGCGCGGCGGGGACCTGGGCCTGGGCGGCGGGGGCGAGCCCCATCGCGACCAGGACGGCGAGCGTGCGCAATTTCATGGTGTCTCCTTCGGGGTGGGGTGGATGCGTAAGGGCGCCGCCGGGGCGCCCGACGGTCCCTATTGGACGCCTGCGGCGGCGCGGCCCCCTGACTTATATCAATGGTTTCTTATATACCCCCGTCATGGTCCCGGGAGTATCCGGCGGCAGGCCAAAAAAAAGGGGCAGGAAACCTGCCCCACAAGGCGCACTCTTGAAGACGGAGGAGAAGCCGGCCGGCCTGGCGCCGGCCCCGGGGCGTCAACCTACCCCGGCACGACCCTTCAGGCCTCGTTTCAGCAAGCCGGATGCCAGTTCCATCTTTCCCTTCGGAAACAAGGAGTTGCCCTCGCCCCCCGGGCCGGGCCCCCGGCGGGCGGGCCGGATGTTGTCTCCTGGCGGCGACAGGTTAACGCCTGTGAGCGGCAAGCCCTTGATTTTCGGCAAGTCGGGCTGTCTCCGCCCGGAGACAGCCGGCCTCACTTCGCGCCCGGCTTGAACATCGCGGCCTCGATGCCGTGGCGCTGCAGGAGCTTGTAGAACTCCGTTCGGTTGCGCCGCGCGAGGCGCGCCGCCTGGGAGACACTGCCGTGGGTGAGCTTCATGAGGCGCGTGAGGTAGTCGCGCTCGAAGCGCTTCCTCGCGTCCTCGAACGAGGTCATCTCGTGCATCTCCACCTGGATCGCCTGCTCGACGAAGACCGCGGGGATGACCTCCGTCGGGCAGAGCGCCACGGACTGCTCGACCACGTTGTAGAGCTGGCGCACGTTGCCCGGCCACCGGGCCTTGCCCAGCAGCTCCAGGGCCTCCGGCGCGAAGGAGGCCTTCTCGCGGCCGTAGCGCGGGGCCATCGACGCGAGGAAGTGGCGCGCCAGGAGCGCGATGTCCTCGGGCCGCTCGGCGAGCGAGGGCAGGCGCAGGGTCACGACGTTCAGGCGGTAGTAGAGGTCCTCGCGGAAGCCCCCCGTCTCCTTCTCCCGCGCGAGGTCGCGGTGGGTGGCGGAGATGATGCGCACGTCGAAGGGGATGGAGCGCGAGGCGCCGATGGGGCGCACCTCCCGCGTCTCGATCACGCGCAGCAGCTTCACCTGGAGCGCGAGCGGCATGTCGCCGATCTCGTCCAGGAAGAGCGTGCCCTTGTCCGCGCTCACGAAGAGGCCACGGTGGTCCGCGATGGCGCCGGTGAAGGAGCCCTTGGTGTGCCCGAAGAGCTCGCTCTCCAGCAGCGTCTCGGGGATGGCGCCGCAGTTGATCGCGACGAAGGGCTCCCGGGCGCGGGGGCTCGCGCGGTGGATGGCGCGCGCGAGGAGCTCCTTGCCGGTGCCGCTCTCGCCCTGGATCAGGACGCTCGCGTCGCTGGCGGCCACGCGCTGCGCGCGCGAGAGCACGTCCTCCATGAGCGAGGAGCGGGTCACGATCTCCTCCCGCCAGGATTGCCCCGCGCCGGCGCGCCCCTTGTTCCCGCCGTGGAGGGCGAGGGCGCGCGCGATCTGCGCCAGCAGCTCGTCGGCGTCGTAGGGCTTGGTGAGGTAGCCGAACACGCCGCGCTTCACCGCGGCCACCGCGTCGGGGATCGTGCCGTGGGCGGTGAGGATGATCACCGGCAGGCCCGGGTAGGACGCCTGGATCTCCTGGAAGAGCGCCATCCCGTCCATGCCGCTCATGCGCAGGTCGGACAGCACGACGTCCGGGCGGGCGGCGGCGATGGCCGCGAGGGCGCGCGGGCCGCTGTCCACCGCGCTCACGGCGTACCCGTTCGCCTTCAGCCGGATGGCGAGCAGGCGCAGCAGGTCCGGGTCGTCGTCGACCAGCAACAGGGAGGCGCGGCCTTCGGTCGGCATGGGGTCGGGCGGGGTCCTAGCGGGGGCGGCGGTCGGTATCGTCAGCATGGGGGCGGTTGGCGAGGCTCTTTTCCAGGTGGGTGAGCGCCTCGAGCTTCGCCTGCAGGCGGTCGGCCCGTTCCTGCTGGGCCTCCGCGCGCAGACGCTGGGACTGGGCCTCGCGGCGGTCGTCGCGCGATTTCGCGCTGGCCGCGGCTTGCGCCTCCCGGAGCTTCCGGCGTTCGGAAGCCAGGCCTTGCAAGAAGCCTGCCATCGCCCGCAGTTCCGGTTCCGCCGGCGGGAAGGCGGCCAGGACGGGGGCGACGAGCGCCAGCACGGCGTCGTCGTCCGGGACGGGGGCCATCGCGACCGCCAGGGCCGCCTCCACCCGCGCGAGGTCGGTGGGCGAGGACGCCAGTTCCGCCCGCCGCCTCGCGGTCTCCGCGGCGAGCGCGCTCTCGTCCAGCGCCAGCAGGCGCGCGAGGCAGGCGAGGAGGCGGTCGGCGGTCCGCGGCGCCGGGGCCGCCTGGAGCGGGACCGGCGCGGGCGCGGGCGGCGGGGCCGTCGCGCACCCCGAGGCGAGGACGGCGAGGACGAGGAGCGACCTCACGCCGCCGCTTCCCCGGCTTCGCGCCGGCGCGGGATGCGGATGCGGAAGTGCGCGCCCGGCCCGTCGAGGATCTCGACGCGGCCCTTGTGCAGCGTCACGTACGCCTTGACGATGGAAAGGCCCAGGCCGCTGCCCTTGATGGCGGCGATGGGCGCGTCGGTGCCCCGGTAGAAGGCCTCGAACACCTTCTCCCGCTCCGGCGCGGGGATGCCGGGGCCCTCGTCGGCGACCTCGAAGACGGCCTCGCCGCGGTCCTTGTAGACCTTCACCGTGACGAGCCCGCGCTCGGGCGAGTACTTGACCGCGTTGGACAGGAGGTTGTCGAGCATCACCCGCACCTTCTCCTCGTCGCAGTAGGCGGTGACGCTCTCGCAGTTGACGTCCAGGCGCAGGCCCTTGGAGACCATCGCGAGCTTGCGGTCGTTCACGACGCGCCTCACGACGTCGCGCAGCGGCACGATCCTCGCGTCGAGGAACGAGGCCTGGGCGTGGACGGCGCTGTAGTTGAGCAGCCCCTCGATTAGCTTCCTCAGCTCGATCGAGTTCTCCCGCAGGATGCGCGCGATCTCGTGCTGCTCGGCGTTGAGGTTGCCCACCACGCCGGAGGAAAGGAGGTCCGAGCCCTCGCGCAGCGCGGTGAGCGGGGTCTTCAGCTCGTGCGAGATGTGCTGCAGGAAGCGCGTCTTCTGCTCCTCCAGCGTCACCAGCCGCCGGCGCAGCCAGTCGAGCTGCTCGCCCAGCCTCACCATGTCGCCGGGGCCCTCGATGGCGATGGGGCGGGCGAACTCCCCGTCGCCGAGGCGGCGGATGCCCGAGCCCACCTGGTTGATGGGGCGGGCGATGAGGAAGGTGAAGCTCGCGATGAGCACGATCGCCGTGGGGATGAGCGCCACCATGAGCCAGAAGACGTTGCTGCGGGACTTCACGGCCTGCGCCCGCAGCTGCTCGATGTTGTCGTCGATGACGCGGTCGCCGAGCGCGACGAGCGCCTGCGAGCGGCCCGAGAGCCGCGAGAACTCGGCCGCGAGGCGGATGGAAAGCTCGGGCGAGGGCGCGGTGGAGGAGAGCATGCCGTGGATCGACTCCTCCAGGCGGGCGATCCCGGCCGACTCGGCGCGCTGCGGCTCCGAGAGCGCCATCTCGTCGATGGCGTGCAGCGTGGCCGCGAAGGCGGCGCGGTTGGCGCGGTAGGTCTCGAGGAAGGAGGCCTCGCCGGCGACCGCGTACTGGCGGGCGCTGCGCTCGAGGGAGGCGATGTGGGCGGTGAGCGCGCGGCTCGCCTGGGTGACCTTCACGGCGCCGAGCACGGCCTGCTCCGAGAGCGCCGCCAGGCGCTCGAAGGCGACCGCGTTCGCGAAGAGCGCGAACACCAGGGGGGCGGCCACGATCGTGAACCCCATGAGGAGCAGCGACAGGAAGGAGCGCGGGTAGGTGAGGCGCATCGCGGGGCGCGGGGCCGGGGGGAGGCGGGCATTATCCTCCCCGCGCGCGCCGGGGCGCAAACCCGCCCGCGCGGGGCGTGCTACCATCGCCGCCCCGGCACCGCCCGCGTGAAGCCCGAGAAGACGCCTCCATGGCCTACGAGTCCGAAGCCACCCGTTTCCTCAAGGAACTCCTCGACCGGCATCCCGAGCTGCGCGAGCTGCGCGCGCGCAACCGAGCGACCTGGTGGGACCGGCCGCAGGAGCCCGAGACCCGGCGCGAGCGCGACGCCGCCCGCGTTCCCCAGGGCGCCTACGTCTACTTCCCGCGCCCCCGGCCTCCGGAAGGCGAGGCGGGCTAGGGCGGGAAGAGGGCGAGCACGCCCTCGAGCCCCACGTGCGAGAGCGCGTAGCTCGCGCGGCTGCGCACCACGGGCTTGGCGCGGAACGCGATGCTCGTGCCCGCCTCGCCCATCATCCTCAGGTCGTTGGCCCCGTCGCCGATCGCGAGGACGCGGCCGCGCGGCAGCCCCAGGGCCTCGCGCAGGCGCGCGAGGTGGCGCGCCTTGCCCTCGGCGTCCACGAGCTCCCCGGCCACCCGGCCCGACAGCCTGCCTTCCTCGATCACGAGCTCGTTGCCGTGCGCCTCGGTGAACCCGAGCCGCTCGCGCAGCCGGTCGGTGAAGTAGGTGAACCCGCCGGAGACGAGGAGCGTGGCGAGCCCCGCGCCGCGGGCGGCCGCCAGCAGGGTCTCGGCCCCCGCGGTGAGGCGCAGGCGCTCGCGATAGACGCGATCGAGGACGGACGCCTCGAGGCCCGCGAGCGCGGCCACCCGGCTCCGCAGGCTCTGCGGCCAGTCGATCTCGCCGCGCATGGCGGCGGCGGTCACCGCCGCGACCTCGGCCTTGCGCCCGGCGAAGTCGGCGATCTCGTCGATGCACTCCATGGTGATGAGCGTGGAGTCCATGTCCAGCGCGAGCAGCCCGAAGTCCGCCAGTCGCCGCCCGTCCTCGACGAAGCCCCAGTCGAGCGAGGCGGCCTCGCAGTGGGCGGCGACCGCCGCGCGCGCGGCCGGGTCGGCGCCCGCGATCCGGAAGGCCCGGCCCGTGATGCGCTCGATGGCGCGGCCTCCCGAGAGCGAGGCGAGCGCCTTCAGGTCGGGGGTGGCGACCTCGTCGCCCTGGACCACCAGGTGCATGCCGGTCATGGCGTGGCGAGCTTCCTCAGGAACTGGCGCACCTCGGTGGCGCGGGCCTTGAAGTCGGGGATGGCGGCCTCGATGCGCACGCGGTCGGGGCCGGGCAGGCGGTAGCGCCCGCCCGACTGCACGAGCTCGATGATGCGCCTCGCGTCCACGGCGGGCTCGGGAACGAACTGCACGGCGATGGCCGACGGGCTCGCGTCGATGCGCGCCACGCCCAGGGGCGCGCCCTGGATGCGCAGGCGGTGGCACTCGAGCAGGACGCGGGCGGGCTCCGGGAGGCTGCCGAACCGGTCCACCAGCTCCTCGGTCAGGCGCTCGAGCTCCTCGGCCGAGGCGCAGTTGGCCAGCCGCTTGTAGATCACGAGCCGCTCGTGCACGTCGCCGCAGTACGCCTCGGGGAGCAGGGCCGGCGCGTGAAGGTTCACCTCCGTGGCCACGGCCACCGGGCGCGCGAGGTCGGGCTCGCGGCCGGCGCGCAGGCTCTTGACCGCGTGCTCGAGCATCTCGGTGTAGAGCGCGAATCCCACGTCGTGGATGCCGCCCGACTGCGATTCGCCCAGGACCTCGCCCGCGCCGCGGATCTCGAGGTCGTGCATGGCGAGGTAGAAGCCCGCGCCCAGGTCCTCCATCATCTGGATGGCCTCGAGGCGCTTCCTCGCGTTGGCGGCGAGGGCGTCCTCGGGCGGCGTGAGCAGGTACGCGTAGGCCTGGTGGTGCGAGCGGCCCACCCGGCCGCGCAGCTGGTGCAGCTGGGCGAGCCCGAAGCGGTCGGCGCGGTCGATGAGGATGGTGTTGGCGGAGGGCACGTCGATGCCGGTCTCGATGATCGTCGAGCACAGCAGGACGTTGGCCCGCTGGTGGTAGAAGTCGCGCATCACGCGCTCGAGGTCGCGCTCGCGCATCTGGCCGTGGGCGACGGCGATGCGCGCCTCCGGAAGCAGCTTCTCCAGGATCTCGCGCCGGTTCTCGATCGTGTCGACCTCGTTCCAGAGGTAGTAGGCCTGGCCGCCGCGCTTGAGCTCCCGCAGCACCGCCTCGCGGACGATGCCGGGGGAATGGCGCGTGACGAAGGTCTTGATGGCCAGGCGCCGCTGCGGCGCCGTGGCGATGACGGAGAAGTCCCGCAGCCCCTCGAGCGACATCGCGAGCGTGCGCGGAATGGGCGTCGCGGTGAGGGTGAGCACGTCGACCTCGGCGCGCAGGCGCTTGAGGCTCTCCTTCTGTCGCACGCCGAAACGGTGCTCCTCGTCGATGATCACGAGGCCCAGGTTCCGGAACTCCACCCCCTTCTGGATGAGCTTGTGCGTGCCGATCGCGATGTCCACCGAGCCGTCGGCGAGCCCGGTCACGGCCGCGGCGATCTCCTTCGCGCTCCGGAACCGCGAGAGCTCGACGATCCTCACGGGCCACGGCGCGAAGCGGTCGCTGAAGTTCTGGAAGTGCTGCTCGGCCAGCAGCGTCGTGGGGACGAGTATCGCCACCTGCCTGCCGGCGGCCACGGCGACGAAGGCGGCGCGCATCGCCACCTCGGTCTTGCCGAATCCCACGTCGCCGCAGACGAGGCGGTCCATGGGCTTGCCCGAGGTCATGTCGGCGATCACGGCCTGGATGGCGCTCGCCTGGTCGGGGGTCTCCTCGAACTCGAAGGCGGCGGCGAACGCCTCGTAGTCCTGGGCCTTCAGGGGGAACGCGTAGCCCTGCCGCGCGGCGCGGCGCGCGTAGAGGTCCAGCAGCTCGGCGGCCGTGTCGCGGACCTGCTGGGCGGCCTTGCGCCGGGCCTTCTCCCACTGCCCGCTGCCCAGGCGGTGCACGGGCGCGTCCTCCGGCGCGGCCCCGGTGTAGCGGCTGATGACGTGCAGCTGCGCCACCGGCACGTAGAGCCGGTCGCCGCCCTCGTACTCCAGGTGCAGGAACTCCGTCGGCCCGTCGCCGAGGTCGAGGGTCACGAGGCCGCGGTAGCGGCCGATGCCGTGCTGGCTGTGGACGACCGGGTCGCCTTCCTTCACCTCCGCCAGGTCGCGCAGCATGCCCTCGGCGCTGGTGCGGCCGCGGGCGTCGCGGCGGCGGGTCTGGCGCACCTGCGCCGGGTAGAGCTCGGTCTCGGTGACGATCGCGAGGCGCTCGGCGGGAAGGGCGAATCCGGATGCCACCGGGCCGTGCGCGAGCACGAGGGGCGCGGGCGAGGCCGCGCATTCGCCCCAGCCGTCGGCGAGCGTGGCGCGCAGGCCGTGCTCCGCGAGGAGCTGCGCCAGGGTCTCGCGCCGTCCCGGCCCGTCGGCGACCACGACGACCCGCCCGTCGAACCCGGAAACGAACCGCTCGAGCGCGCGCAGGGGCTCGGCCGAGCGGCGATCGACGCCGACGTCGGGAAGGTCGGCCGGCTGCAGCGGCGGCGCGCCGCCGGGCGGCGGGCCGGCCGCGCCCCGCCTCACGTCGAGGCGGGGCAGGTCCCGCAGGGCGACGAAGAACTCCTCGACGGGAAGGTAGAGCTGGTCCGGCGGCAGGAGCGGCCGGTCGCCGTCGCCGCGAAGCAGCTCCCAGCGGCCCTTGAGGTCGCGCCAGAAGCCCTCCGCGCCGGCCGGGACGTCCTCGTGCATGACGAAGGTGGCTCCCGCGGGCAGGTAGTCGAGGAGCGTCGACGTCGACTCGAAGAAGAGCGGCAGGTAGCACTCCACGCCCGGCGGCGCGATGCCGTTGGAGACGTCCTTGTACGCGCGCCGCTTGGTGGGATCGCCCTCGAAGCGCTCGCGGAAGCTGGCGCGGAAGCGGGCGCGGCCCTCCTCGTCCAGCGGGAACTCGCGGGCCGGCAGCAGGCGGACCTCGGCGACCGGGTAGATGGAGCGCTGCGTGTCCACGTCGAAGGTGCGGATCGACTCGATCTCGTCGCCGAGGAGGTCCACGCGGTAGGGGACGGAGCTGCCCGTCGGGAAGAGGTCGACGAGGCCGCCGCGGACGCAGAACTCGCCGGGCGCCATCACCTGCTGCACGGCGGCGTAGCCGGCCACCGCGAGCTGCTCCTTGAGCCGCCCGAGGTCGAGGCGCGCCTTCTGCTTCAGGAAGAAGGTGCGCGCCGCGAGGTAGCTGCGCGGCGGCAGGCGCTGCAGCGCCGTCGACACGGGGATGATCCCGACGTCGCACGCCCCCTGGGAGAACTGGTGCAGGGTGGCGAGGCGCTCGGACACCAGGTCGGGGTGCGGCGAGAACTGGTCGTAGGGCAGGATCTCCCAGTCCGGCAGGCGGTGCACGGCGAGCGACGGGTCGAACCAGGCGATCTCGTCGCGCAGGCGCTCGGCGTCCTGCGCCGACTGCGTGACGACGAAGACCGGGCTCGCGCCGCGGGCGAGGCGCGAGATCCAGAAGGCGTCGGAAGAGCCCGACCGGGCGACCGCGGGCCGCGCCACCTAGCCTACGCGACGACTACCGGGATCTTCCCGATCTTCGCGCGCCATTCGGCCGGCCCGGACTTGTGCACGGCATTCCCGTCGGCGTCCACCGCGACGGTGACCGGCATGTCCTTCACCTCGAACTCGTGGATGGCCTCCATGCCGAGGTCGGCGAAGGCGAGGACGCGGGCCTTCCTGATCGACTTCGACACGAGGTAGGCCGCGCCGCCCACCGCGATGCAGTAGGCCGCCCTGTGCTTCCTGATGGATTCCGTGGCCGCCGGGCCGCGCTCGCTCTTGCCGACCATCCCGATGAGGCCCGTCTTCGAGAGCATCGTCTCCACGAACTTGTCCATGCGCGAGCTCGTGGTGGGGCCCGCCGGGCCCACGGCCTCGTCGCGCACGGCGTTTACCGGGCCCACGTAGTAGATGAAGCGGTTGGTGAAGTCCACCGGCAGCTTCTCGCCCTTCGCCAGCATCTCGACCATGCGCTTGTGCGCGGCGTCGCGGCCGGTGAGGAGCTTGCCGGAGAGCAGCAGCGTCTCGCCGGCCTTCCAGCTCGCGAGGTCGGCCTTGGTCAGCTTGTCCAGGTCCACGCGCCGGCTCGACTTGAAGTCGAGGGCGAGCTTCGGCCAGTCGGCAAGGTCGGGCGGGTCGAAGGTGGCGGGGCCGGAGCCGTCGAGCACGAAATGCTGGTGGCGGGTGGCGGCGCAGTTGGGCAGCAGCGCCACGGGCTTGGAGGCGGCGTGCGTGGGATAGTCGTTCACCTTCACGTCGAGCACGGTGGTGAGCCCGCCGAGGCCCTGCGCGCCGATGCCCAGCGCGTTCACCTTGTCGTAGAGCTCCAGGCGCAGCTCCTCGGCGCGGTTCTTCGGGCCGCGGGCCATGAGCTCCTGGATGTCGATGGGATCCATCATCCCCCACTTGGCCATGAGCATCGCCTTCTCCGGCGTGCCGCCGATGCCCAGCGACAGGATGCCCGGCGGGCACCAGTCGGCGCCCATGGTGGGCACCACCGACAGCACCCAGTCCACGACCGAGTCGGAGGGCAGGAGCATCGCGAACTTGCTCTTGTTCTCGCTGCCGCCGCCCTTGGCGGCCACGATCACCTCGAGCTTGTTGCCGGGAACGAGCTCGACGTGGACCACGGCCGGGGTGTTGTCGCCGGTGCTCTTGCGCTTGCCGTCGGGATCGGCCAGCACGGAGGCGCGCAGCGGGTTGTCCTTGTCGGTGTAGGCCCGGCGCACGCCCTCGTCGACCATCTGCTGCAGCGTCATCTTCGCGTCCCAGCGCACGTCCATCCCGATCCGGAGGAAGGCGATCGCGATGCCGGTGTCCTGGCAGATGGGGCGGTGGCCCTCGGCCGACAGGCGCGAGTTGATGAGGATCTGCGCCATGGCGTCCTTCGCGGCCGGGCTCTGCTCGCGCTCGTACGCCCGGGCCAGCGAGCGGATGTAGTCGGCCGGGTGGTAGTAGCTGATGTACTGGAAGGCGTCGGCGACGCTCTGGATGAGGTCTTCCTGGCGGATGGTGGTCATTCGGGCTCCCGTCCTGTCAGTGCGGCGCCTTGCCGGCCGGCTTCTCGGGGTGCGGCATGATGCGGTCGCACGCGGCGATGGCCATGGCGGAGAGCAGGAAGGCGACGTGGATGGAGGTCTGCGCGATCAGCGTCTTCTCCGAGTAGGCCGCCGCGTTGATGAAGGTCTTGAGCAGGTGGATCGAGGAGATGCCGATGATGGCGGTGGCGAGCTTCACCTTGAGCACCGAGGCGTTCACGTGCGAGAGCCACTCGGGCTGGTCGGGGTGCCCCTCCAGGTCCAGGCGCGAGACGAAGGTCTCGTAGCCGCCGATGATCACCATGATGAGCAGGTTCGAGATCATCACCACGTCGATGAGGCCCAGCACCACGAGCATGATCACCGTCTCGGTGAGCTGGCGCGGCTCCCCCGCGCCCTGGGTGGCCGCGATGGCGGCGGCGGCCACTTCCTGCGCCCCGCGCGTGTCCATGGTCACGGAGACGCTCTTGTAGATCGCGGCCAGCGCGGCCTGGTTGCCGAACGCCGCCTCGACCAGGTGCACGAGCTCCACCCAGAAGTGGAACACGTAGACGCCCTGGGCCACGATGAGGCCGAGGTAGAGGGGCAGCTGCAGCCACCGGCTCATGAAGATGAGGTTCGGGAGCGGCTTCATCGGGCGGAGTTTTTCGCGTTCGTCCATGGCGGGCTTCGAAGTGACGACACCCCGTCGGGCGGGCCGCCGGGGCGCGGGAAGGAAACTGCGCGGGAATCAGGCCGAGGAACGCGCGAGCGCGATGTCTGGACGGATCTCCCTGCGCAGGATTTTACCATTGCGGGTGCGCGGGAAGTCCTTCGCGAGGTAGACGACCTTGGGGGCCTTGTAGGCGGCCAGGTGCTCGCGCCCGAACGCGGCGAGCTCGTCGGCCGTGACCGCGGCGCCCGCGTGCGCGATCACGTAGGCCACGACGAGGAGCTTGTCCCTGCCCGCCTCCTCGCCGACGCACGCGCAGTCGGCCACCGCCGGGTGGCTCTTGAGCACGCGCTCGATCTCGTAGGGCGAGACGCGGTAGCCGAAGCTCTTGATGATGTCGTCCTTGCGGCCCAGGAACCAGATGTAGCCGTCGGCGTCGTAGCGCGCGTAGTCGCCCGTGAAGAACCAGCCGTCGTGCTTGAGCTTCGCCGTCTCCTCCGGCAGGTTCCAGTAGCGCAGGAAGAGTCCCGGGTCGGATTCCGGGATGCAGATCATGCCCTCCTCGCCGGGGGCGACCTCCTCGAGCGTCTCGGGGTTCAGCAGCCGGATGTCGTGGCCGGGCTGCGGGAAGCCGGCGCTGCCCGGGCGGATGGGCCGGAACCGGCTCTGCGAGAGGTAGTAGCTGAACTCGCTCATCCCCACCGCCTCGAAGATGTCGAGGCCGAAGCGCTCCTTCCACAGGCCGAACACCTCGTCGGAGAGGTGCTCGCCGGCGCTCATGCAGTGGCGCAGCGTCGGCACGTCGGCCTTCGCGAACGCCGTCTTCTGCAGGATCTGGCGGTAGATCGTCGGCACGCCGATGAAGATCGTGGCGCCGTGCCTGGCAATGAGCTTCGGCCAGGTCTCGGCGTCGTTCTTCCCCTCGTGCGCGATCACGGTCTTGCCGTGGTAGAGCGGGTCCATGAGGGCCGAGCCCAGCACGTAGGTCCAGTTGAACTTGCCCGAGTGCACGATGCGGTCGCCCTGGCCGGGCGCGGCGCCGGCCACATGGTCCCCGTGCTCGAGGAAATCGAACCAGTACGTGGCCGCCGGCGTGCGGCCGACGAGCGAGCGGTGGCCGTGCAGCACGCCCTTGGGATAGCCGGTGGTGCCGGAGGTGTACACGAGGTAGGCGGGATCGTCGACGGCGGTGTCGGCGGCCGGCGCGCACTCGCCCACCGCCGCGAGCGCCGGCTCGAGGTCGAGGGCCCGCACGCCGGGGTGCTGCGTCACCTCGCCGCGGCCGGAAAGGAGCGCGAAGCGCAGGTCCTTGCCCGCGAGCTGGGCGCCCATCGCGGCCCACGCGGCCTTGTCGATCACGATGACGTGGGCGCCGGAGTCGTGGGCGAGGTACTCGACTTCCTCGGCCGTAAGGAGCGTGGAAGTCGGCACGCTCACCGCGCCGCGCTTCATCGCCCCCAGGAACGCCGTGGGGTAGTCGATGCCGTTGGGCAGCCGGATGAGCACGCGCTCGCCGGCCGCGATCCCCAGGTCGCGAAGCAGCTGCGCGAAGCGGCTGGTGCGCTGCGCGAGCTCGCGATAGGTGATGGCGCTCGTGCCCAGGGCGTCGTCCTCGACGATCATCGCGACGCGGTCGGCCGCCGGGGTTCCCAGGTGCGCGTCGGTGCACGCCACGCCGATGTTCAGGCGCGCGGGGACCTCCCACCTCCAGGGCGGGAACGGGGCGAACGACGACTGGCGGGCGGTCACAGGATGACTCCGTAGGGCCAGTTCTCCCGCACCACCTGCGCCGGCAGGCGCTTGAGCACGTCCATCGCGAAGTCGGTGTCGGCCGCCGAGAGGGCGTGCAGGGCGTGGGCCCGCAGCAGCGTCTGCAGGGCCTTGCCGAACATGGGCGGGTCGAGCATCTCGCCCTGGAACTTGATGGCCCCGCCCATCAGGGCGTCGGCCTCCACGGCCGCCTTGAGGATCGCGATCTTGGTCTTGATCTCGGAGGGCGAGGGCGTGAAGGCCACCTTGCAGGGGTGGATGTGCGAGGGGTGGATCACCTGCTTGCCGGAGAGCCCCAGCGAGGCCTCCTCGCAGGCGTGGCGGTAGACCACGCGCGACTCCTCGTCGCCGTGCAGGTCCAGCCAGCGGCGCACGTCGTCGGGCTCGACGAAGGTCTCGGGCATGGCCGTCTGGCCGATGAGGGTCTCCACGCCGCCGATCACGCCCTTGCCGGCGATGCGCGCCTCGAAGAGGATGTCGTGCAGGTAGAACTTGAGCTCCTCGGTCCAGTGCCGCGGGGTGATGTGGATGCCCATCGCCTTGGAGAAGTCGTGGATGCCGAACACCACGTGCTTCACCGTCGGGTACTGCATGAGCTCGGGCGCGATCTTGAGGCTCTTGGGGTGCTCGATGATGGGCTGGATGGTGATGCGGTGGTTCAGGCCCACGAGCACCGCGGAGAGGTCGCGGATCTCGGGCGCTCCGTAGGCCTCGCCGGCCTTGGCGAGCATGACGACGTCGAAGTGGTCGGAGAGATCTCGCACCATCGCGAGGTCCTTCTCGTACTCCTCCGTGCGGAACGGGTTGATGCGCACCGCGATCTGCACCTCGCGCTTCCTCGGCAGGCCCGGCAACTCCCGGCGCAGCAGCTCCCGGCTCATGTCCTTCTGGCGGCAGCCGTCCTCCAGGTCGAAGAGCAGCGTGTGCGAGGTCGTGTTCCAGGCGTGCTTCTTGAAGCGCTGCGCGGCCTGCTCCAGGTCCTCGTAGATGCCGAGCGACGGCGCGTACTTGACCGGCGGGTAGTAGATCTGGATGCCGGGCCAGTAGTCGCCGAGGATCTCGGGGGTCGCCGGCGCGGTGGCGGGCAGGGAAGCGGGCAGCGGGGCGTTCATGGGAATCCTCGGTGGATCAAAGGGTTGGAGCCTGCACCGGCGCGCGAGGGGGCGCGGAAGACGGCATCGGAGCCCACGCTAGCACCGATGTTGCGGTGCGTCAACAGTCTTATATAAGATAGGAGACTTGCGGCCCGCGTCAGGGTTTTCCCGGGGTCGCCGCGGGACGCTCGCCGGGGGCTCGTGCTATAAAACTTCCCCCGCGCCCGCGAGAGCGTCCGCCCGAGCCGCCCGCCCGCCGGGGCCAACACAACGCCGCGAACGAAGGAGGAATTGCGTCCATGTCGAACATCGAATCCGTCCTGCAAGAGACCCGGGTCTTCCCGCCGCCGGAGGCCATGGTGAAGCAGGCCAACGTCCCCGGCATGGCAGCGTACGAGGCGATGTGCCGGGAAGCCGAGCGCGACTTCGAGGGCTTCTGGGCGAAGCACGCCCGCGAGAATCTCCTGTGGTCGAAGCCCTTCACCCGGACGCTCGACGAGTCGAACGCGCCCTTCTACCAGTGGTTCCACGATGGCGAGCTCAACGCCTCGTACAACTGCCTCGACCGGCACCTGAAGACCCAGCCCGACAAGGTCGCGATCATCTTCGAGGCCGACGACGGCAAGGTGACGAAGGTCACCTACAAGGAGCTCTACCACCGCGTCTGCCAGTTCGCCAACGGCCTGAAGAAGCTGGGCGTCCAGAAGGGCGAGCGCGTCCTCGTCTACATGCCGATGTCGGTGGAGGCGGTCGTCGCCATGCAGGCGTGCGCGCGCATCGGCGCGACGCACTCCGTCGTCTTCGGGGGCTTCTCCGCCAAGAGCCTGCAGGAGCGCATCATCGACGCGGGCGCCATCGCCGTGATCTGCGCCGACGGCCAGTTCCGTGGCGGCAAGGAGATCCCGCTCAAGCCGGCCGTGGACGAGGCGCTCGCGATGGGCGGCTGCGAGACGATCCGCGACGTGGTGGTCTACAGGCGCTCGGGCTCGCCCGTGGCGATGAGCGCCCCTCGCGACAAGTGGTGGCACGACGTGGTCCAGGGCCAGGCGCAGGAGTGCGAGCCGACCTGGGTCAACGCCGAGCACCCGCTGTTCATCCTCTACACCTCCGGATCCACCGGCAAGCCCAAGGGGGTCCAGCATTCCACGGGCGGCTATCTCCTGATGGCCATGCTCACCATGAAGTGGACGTTCGACGCCAAGCCCGCCGACGTCTTCTGGTGCACGGCGGACGTGGGCTGGGTCACGGGCCACACGTACATCGCCTACGGCCCGCTCGCCGTGGGGGCCACGGAGGTCGTCTTCGAGGGCGTGCCCACCTACCCGGACGCCGGGCGCTTCTGGAAGATGATCCAGGACCACAAGGTGAACGTCTTCTACACGGCGCCCACCGCGATCCGCTCGCTCATCAAGGCGGGGGGCGACCTGCCGAAGAAGTACGACCTCTCGAGCCTCAGGATCCTCGGCACCGTGGGCGAGCCGATCAATCCC
>CAZNWZ010000006.1:7076-34353 GCA_964576455.1 uncultured Lysobacter sp. | reverse complement strand
CTCACGAAGTGCATCTCGCTCGACGGCCGGCCCTTCGACATCGCCTGCGGCCAGATCGACATCGGCAACGCCGCCACCGAGATGACCGAGCGCATGGCCAAGGGCATCATCCAGGCCAACGGCCAGACGATGGTCGAGCCGCGCATGGACGTGCAGGACGTGGCGCGCGCGATCGTCTTCATGGCCGGGCTCTCGCTCGACTCGAACGTGCAGTTCATGACGATCATGGCGACGAAGATGCCCTTCGTCGGGCGCGGGTAGCGCCTAGGTAGCGCCGGCCCTCGGCGCGCCGACCCTAAGGGCGCCGCTGCGGAAGGCCTGGCTCGACGACTGGTAGTAGCCCACGGCCTCGTCCACGAGCTTGCGGGCCCGCGGCGTCACCGCGACGGGATCGCCGGTCCTGCCGTCGAGCACGAGCCACGCGCCCTTCGGCCGCAGCTCCACGAGCATCCCGTCCTCCAGGTAGCCCACGGTCTGGTAGTTGCCGAGGAGGGCGCGCTGGTGGCGCGCGCCCTCGGTGAGGATGTCCTGCCCGAAGAAGCGCGAGCGGTAGCTGAAGTTGAGGAGCGCGAGGACCGTCGGCGCGACGTCGATCTGGGAGGCGACGTAGTCCACGCGCCGCGGCGCGACGTTGCTCGGAGAATAAATGACGAGCGGGATGTGGAATCCCTCCACGGGAAGGTCCGTCTTGCCGCGCGCCGACGAGGTGTGGTCGGCCACGATCACGAACACGGTGTCGTCGAACCAGGGCTTCGTGCGCGCGCGGGCGATGAAATCCCCGATGGCCCAGTCGGTGTAGCGCACCGCGCCCTCGCGCCCCGATCCCGAGGGCAGGTCGACGCGCCCCTCGGGGTAGGTGAAAGGCCGGTGGTTCGAGGTGGTCATCACGTGCTCGAAGAAGGGCTTGCCGGCCGCGTGGCGCTTGTCGGCCTCGGCGAGCGCCAGCGTGAAGAGGTCCTCGTCGGCCACGCCCCAGATGTTCTCGTGGTGGATCTCCCCGGCGGGAATGGCGGTGCGGTCCACGACCGTGTAGCCGTTGTTGCCGAAGAAGTAGTTCATGTTGTCGAAGTAGCCGTAGCCGCCGTAGACGTAGAGCGACTCGTAGCCCTTCTCGTTGAAGATCTCCCCGATCGTGAGCAGGTGCTCGTTGTTGGGGCGCTTGACGACGGAGTAGCCCGGCGTGGGCGGAAGCGAGAGCGCGAGCGCCTCCAGCCCGCGCACCGTGCGCGTGCCCGTGGCGTAGACGCGGGTGAAGAAGAGACCCTCGGCCGCCAGCCGGTCGAGGTTGGGCGTGAGGTTGCGCCGGTCGCCGAGGGCGCCCACGAATTCCGCCCCCAGGCTCTCCACCGAGACCAGCACGACGTTCAGGCGCTTTTCCGGCCCTGCGCCGTGGACCTGGCGCTCGATGGGCATGGAGCCGTTGCGCGTGAAGTCCGGGTGGCCCGAGTGCTCGAACTCGTGGCGCATGATCTGGTAGGCCCGGGCGAGCGTCTCGGTGCGGTAGAACTGCTCGTAGTCGATCTCGTTGGTGCGGAAGGCGTGGAAGAACTCCCAGTGGCCGTTGCCCGCGAGCTGCACGGCCTGCGCCTGGGGCGTGAACTCCTTGAGCCGCTCGTCGACGGCGAGAAAGGAGACCGCCGGGGCCAGGGCGAAGGCGGCGAAGGCGAGCGTGCGCGCCCCGAATCCCATGCCGGCGGGGCGGCAGGCGGCTGCGAGCGGGGGGGCCGTGGCTGCAAGCAGCAGCGCCGTGGCCACGCCGATGGCCGCGAGGGCCGGCCGCAGGTCGTAGGACTGGCGGATGTTGCCGATCACCTCGTGCGTGTAGACGAGGTAGTCCACCGCGATGAAGTTGAAGCGCGTGGCGAACTCGTTCCAGAAGACGAGCTCGGAAGCGGCCGTGAAGATCCAGGCGAGGAAGGCGCCGGCGGCCAGCGCGAAGGCGGCCACCGCCAGGGGCAGGCGCGAGCGCGGGCCGTCCGGCCACAGCCAGGCGAGGAGCGCGAAGGGCAGGACCCACCACGCGGCGGCGGCCAGGTCGTAGACGACCCCGATCGCGAAGGCGGGCAGGGCGAGGCCCGGCCAGGCGAGCGACCAGTCGCCGTTGAAGACGAGGAGCGCGAGGCGGGTCGCGAAGCTCACCGCGAGGAAGGCGGCGAGCGCGATGCCGGCGAGGGCGAAACGGCCGGGGAAGATCCGGCGAAGCGGGAATTTCACGGGGCGGGCGGGTGCAGGGTCACTCGGGCTTGATCCCCAGCGCATCCATGAGCTTCGCCCACTTGGCCTGGTCGTCGCGAAGAAAGACAGCGAACGGGCTGGTTTTGTTCCCGCGGGGCCCGCAGTCGTCCGGGTCGCGCCGGCCGGGGCGGATCTCGCCCGTGCGCCGTGGATGCGGCTGCGGGACTCACGGCGGCAGCGGATCCTGCCGGCAGTTGGCCGGGAAGTACTTGTAGTTCCCCGGGCCCGCACTCGTCGAGCACCGCCAGGCCTTGATCCAGTCCCCGGCCGCGGCGCGCTGGGTCGCTTGCTCGTCCTTCATCGCCTCCAGCACCAGTGCCTTGCCGTCGATCGACGGGTTCGCCTTCCGGATGACGACATCGACGCGCCCGCCGGAAACGCGCACATCCGCGACGTGGGCCGAATCGCCCGCGGCACATCCCGCCTGCGCCGCATCGGCGGGAAAGCGCTTCCTGTCCCACGCGTACGCGGCCACCCTCTCCTTGCAGGCGCCCGCGGCGGCGACGATCTCGTTCATCCGCCTGCGGGGAGCGCTGTCCTGGTAGGCCGGGATGAGGAACAGCACGGCGACGATGGCGAGCACCGCCACGATGAGGACATTGCGGATCGTCGTGGGCATGCGGCCCTCCGGGACGTCGCGAGCTACTCCGGCTTGATCCCCAGCTCGCCCATGAGCTTCGCCCACTTCGACTGGTCCTCGCGGATGAAGGCGGCGAACTGGTCGGGTTTGTTCCCCGAAGGCTCGCTTCCCAGGGCGAGCAGCCTCTCCTTCACCTCCGGCAGGGCGAGGACGGCGTTGGCCTCGGCGCTCAGCTTCTCCACGATCGCGCGCGGCGTGCCCGCCGGCGCGAGCAGGCCGAACCACCCGAGCGCTTCGTAGCCCGGCAGCCCCGATTCGGCGGCCGTCGGAAGGTTGGGGAGCGTCGAGGTGCGCTTCGCGCTCGTGACCGCCAGGGCCTTGAGCTTGCCCGCCTGCACGTGCGGCATGGCGGTCTGCGCCGGCGCGAACATGAGGTCGATCTGCCCGGCGAGGAGGTCCGTGACGGCCTGGCCGGTGCCCTTGTAGGGGACGTGCAGCAGCTTGATGCCCGCCATGGCGGCGAAGAGCTCGGCCGACAGGTGCGAGGCAGCCCCCGTGCCCGAGGAGCCGAACGAGAGCCGGCCGGGCGCGGCCTTCGCCTCCTCGATGAGCTCCTTCACGCTGCCCGCCTTCACCTTCGGGTTGGCGACGATCACGTAGGCCGAAGCTGACACCAGGCTGACGGGTGCGAAGCCCTTCACGTTCTTCGGGTCGAGGGCGGCGGTGGAGGCCATGAGGAGCGTGTAGCCGTCCGGCGGCGACTGCGCCACCATCTCCGCGCCGATGTGGCCGCTCGCGCCGGGCTTGTTCTCCACCACCACCGGCTGGCCCCAGGCCTTCGCGAGGTGCGGGCCCATGATGCGGGCGAGCGTGTCCGCCCCGCCTCCGGGCGGGAAGGGCACGACGATCTTCACGGACTTCGCCGGGAATGCCTGCGCGAGCGCCCCGGGGGACGAGGCGATGGCGAGGGAGGCCAGGGCGGCCAGGAACAGCAGGCGCGCCGGGCCCATCACGCCTCGCCGGGGGCGACGATGGTCGTGCGCAGCGTGGCGATGCCCTCGATCGAGCACTCGACCACGTCGCCGGGCTTGAGGAAGAGGTCGGCCGCGTTGGCCTTGCCGACCGCCACGCCGCCCGGGGCGCCGGTGGAGAAGAGGTCGCCCGGCTCCAGGGGGATGTAGCGCGAGAAGTGCTCGACGATGTCGGGCAGCTTCCAGATCTGGTCGCGCGTGTTCACGCGCATGCGCTCCTCGCCGTTCACGGAGCAGGTCAGCCACAGGTCGTAGGGGTCGGCGATCTCGTCCATCGTGACGATCTCGGGGCCCAGCGGGCCGAAGCCGGGGATGTTCTTGGCGGTCCAGAAGCGCGATCCCGAGGCGACCTCGCGCTTCTGCAGGTCGCGGCAGGTGAGGTCGTTCAGGATCGTCACGCCCGCCACGTAGTCCATGGCATCCGCCTTCTTCACGCCCAGCGCGCGGCGGCCGATGACGAAGACGAGCTCGGGCTCGTAGTCCAGGCGCACGACGCCCGCCGGGCGCACGACCCGGGCGTCCTGGCCCACCAGGCAGGCGTTGAGCTTCACGAACGCGGTGGGCTCCTGCGGGATCTCCTTGATGAGCTCCGTGCGCACCAGCTCGTCGAGGTGCTGGCGGTAGTTCTTGCCCACGCACAGGAACTTGTCCGCGTCCGGCACCGGCGGCAGCAGGCGCACCGCGCGCTCCTCGTGCATGGCGTGCGAGAAGGGCTTCGCCCCCGTGGTGGCGGCCCTCGCGAGCGCCTGGACGCGGGACATCGCGCCGCGGCCGGCCGCGAGGAGCGCCTTCACGGACGCGGGCAGCGGCTCGCCGTTCACGCGCGAGGCGGCCTCGATGTCGAGAATGCGGTGGCCGACGCGGACGCCGGCGCGGGGCGGGCCGGCCGGCCCGACGCTGTAGGTGACGAGCCTCATGGGATGGTCCTGCCGGGGAATCGGGGTGGTTGCATGGCGCCTCGAACGGACCATTGTGTCCCCCGTTTCGGGCGGGGGCAAGACGCACCCCCGCGCCCCGGTGCAAAATAGGCGTCTTTCCAGCCCGGCCGACACGGTGACCCCATGACGCTCCTATCCGACCAGATGCACCTGCACCCGGACCAGCTCGGCGCCTACTGGATGCCCTTCACCGCCAATCGCCAGTTCAAGTCGGCGCCGCGCATGGTGGCGAGGGCCGAGGGCATGCACTACTGGACGCCCGAGGGGCGGCAGGTCCTGGACGGCTTCTCCGGCCTGTGGTGCTGCAACGCCGGGCACAACCGCAAGCCGATCGTCGAGGCGATCCAGAAGCAGGCGGCGACGATGGACTACGCGCCCGCCTTCCAGATGGGCCAGCCGCTCGCCTTCGAGCTCGCCAACCGCATCGTGGACATCGCCCCCGAGGGCCTCGACCACGTCTTCTTCTGCAACTCCGGCTCCGAGGCCGTGGACACCGCCCTCAAGATCGCGCTCGCCTACCACCGCGTGAAGGGCGAGGGGCACCGCACTCGCCTCATCGGCCGCGAGCGCGGCTACCACGGCGTGGGCTTCGGCGGCATCTCGGTGGGGGGCATGGTGGCCAACCGCAAGGTGTTCGGCACGATGCTCGCCGGCGTGGACCACCTGCCGCACACGCACGACCTCGCGCACAACGCGTTCACGCGCGGCGAGCCCGGCTGGGGGGCGCACCTGGCCGACGACCTCGAGCGGCTGGTGGCGCTGCACGACGCCTCCACCATCGCCGCGGTGATCGTCGAGCCCATGGCCGGCTCCACGGGGGTGCTCTTCCCGCCCCGGGGCTACCTGCAGCGCCTGCGCGAGATCACCAGGAAGCACGGCATCCTGCTGATCTTCGACGAGGTGATCACCGCGTTCGGCCGCCTCGGCGGGGCCTTCGCCTCGCAGGTGTACGGCGTGGTTCCCGACATGATCACCTTCGCCAAGGGCGTCACCTCGGGCAGCGTGCCGATGGGGGGCGTCATCGCCTCCTCGGCCATCCACGACGCCTTCATGGTGGGCCCGCCCGGCGCGATCGAGCTCTTCCACGGCTACACCTACTCCGCGCACGTGCTCGCGTGCGCCGCCGGCGTGGCCACGCTTCAGCTCTACGAGGACGAGGGGCTCTTCGAGCGCGCGCGCCGGATGGCGCCGGTGCTGGAGGACGCGCTGCACTCGCTCAAGGGCACGCGCCACGTGATCGACATCCGCAACGGCGGGCTCGTCGGCGCGGTGGAGCTCGAGCCGCGGGCCGGCGCCCCCGGCGCGCGCACCTTCGAGGCCTACCTCGGCTGCTGGGAGGAGGGCGTGCTGGTGCGCCAGGCCGGGGAGATCGTCTGCTTCGCCCCGGCGCTCATCGTCGAGGAGTCCCACATCGCGCGCATGGTGGACACGCTGCGCAAAGTCCTCACTCGGATCGACTGAGGAGGGCGCCCATGTCCACGCTCGCGCTCTTCCGCAACGAGGGCGACACCCGCGCCTACGCCGCCGGCGAGACGATCTTCGTCGAGGGCGAGCCGGGCGGGCACATGTACGTGGTCCTCGAGGGATCGGTGCGCCTCTCGGTCACCGGCCGCACCCTCGAGAAGGTCGCGAAGGGCGGGGTCTTCGGCGAGATGGCGCTCATCGACGCCGCGCCCCGCAGCGCCACGGCCACGGCCCTCACCGCCTGCACGCTCGTGCCGGTGTCCGCCCAGCGCTTCAAGGCGCTGGTGCAGGAGAACCCGGACTTCGCCCTCGAGATCATGCGGGTGATGGCCTCGCGGCTGCGGAGCATGGACCGCCGGCTCTAGGCGGCGGGGGCGCATGGGATACCGGGGAGCGGCACCGGGATTCGTCGACTTCCTGAAGATCGTCGACATCCGCACCAAGATCGTGAGCGTCTCGTCGCTCCTCGTGGGAAGCGCGTGGGCGCTCGCCACGGCCCCCGGGCGCTTCTCGTGGGGGCTCTTCGGCCTCATGGCCGTGGCGACGCTCCTCATCGACATGGGCACGACGGGATTCAACAGCCACTTCGACTTCGTGACCGGCGTGGACACGCGCGAGTCGGACCAGGAGCGCTTCAAGGCGCTCGTCCAGTCCGGCATCGACCCGCGCATCGCGCTGCACCTGTCCTTCGTCCTCTTCGCCGCCGCGGTCCCCCTGGGCCTCGCCATCGGGGCGCGCGCCGGCTGGGGCGTCGTGGCCGCCGGCGCCGCCTGCATGGTCTTCGCCTACTTCTACTCCGGGGGGCCGCACCCGATCTCGCGAACGCCGGTGGGCGAGTTCTTCGCCGGCGGGCTGCTCGGCGGAGCGCTCGTCGCGATCTCCGCCTTCGTCCACACCCAGCGCCTCGACGCGGCCACGGTCCTCCTGGGCCTGCCCTCCACGCTGGTCATCGCGGCCATCCTCTCGACCAACAACGCCTGCGACCGGGTGGGCGACGCGCGCGCCGGCCGGCGCACGCTCGCGATCGTGCTGGGCCCGGGGGAGGCCCACGTCCCGGTCTTCGTCCTCGTGGCGGCCGCCTACGCGGCCTGGGCGCTCCTCGTGGCCCTCGGCGTGCTGCCGCCGCTCGCGCTGCTGCCGATGGCCCTGTCCGCCGCGCACGCGGCGCGCGCCCTCTCGGGCATGAAGGCCCGCGGCTGGTCGCACGCGACCAAGGGGCCCAACATGGGCGCCATTTCCGGGGTGTTCCTCGGGTTCACCGCCTGCCTGCTGGCCGCCATCGCGGCCGCGGGCTTCAGCGCAGGACGATGAGGGCGGCCACGATCGTGGCCGCCACGTAGCTCGCCACCACCAGCGCGAAGGGCAGGTCGAGGCGCCGGAGGGCGCCCTTGGCCCTCGTGCCGCGGGGAACCGTGAAGCCCGCCCGCGAGCGCGTGCCGTCGGCGTCCACCGGCAGCACGGCGAGCCGAGCGAGGCCCTCCACGCAGTCGAACCGCGGCGAGGGACGCAGCTCGACCACCTCGTCGCCGGCGTCGAGCGACGGGGCGCCGCCGGCCACCGGGGGCGCGCCCGCCACCTGCGGGACCGTGTCGCCGCCGGAGGCCTCCGCGCGGCTTCGCACCGCCGCCTCGGCCTGAAGGACCTCCGGGATCGCCTCGCGCAGGTCCTTTGCGAACTCCGCGGCGCTGCCGTAGCGCTCCGCGGGCTGCTTCTTGAGCGCGCGGGCGAGGATGTAGTCGAGCACCGTCGGCAGCGTCCGGTTCACGTGGCTCGGCGGCACGACCGCGCCGTTCACCACCTGGTACATGAGGGCGGTGATGTCCTCGCCGGAGAAGGGCGTCACGCCGGTGAGCATCTCGTAGAGGACCACCCCCAGCGAGAAGATGTCCGCGCGGTGGTCGAAGGGCTCGCCCGACACCTGCTCGGGCGACATGTAGCGCGGCGACCCCAGCAGCATCCCGGTGGCCGTCTTCACGTCCGGGTCGCGCAGGCGCGCGATCCCGAAGTCCATGATCTTCACCCGCCCGTCCGAGAGCACCATGATGTTGCCGGGCTTCACGTCGCGGTGGACGACGCCCCGCTCGTGCGCGGCGGCGAGCGCCTCGGCCACGCGGGCCGCGATCTCCACCGCCTCCGACGGGGCGAGGGAGCCGCCGCGGATCAGCTCGCGAAGCTCGCGGCCGTCGAGGAGCTCCATGGCCATGAAGGCCACGTCGCCCTCGCGGCCCACGTCGTAGATCGTGATGATCGCCGGGTGCCCGATCCCTCCGGCGGCGCGCGCCTCCTGCAGGAACCGCGCCTCGAAGTGCGCGCGCTCCTCCTCGGTGCCGGTGAGGGTGATCGTCTTGATCGCCACCGCGCGGCCGAGCGCCGGGTCCTCGGCCCGGTACACCACGCCCATCGCGCCGCGCCCGAGCTCGCCCAGGACGCGGAAGCGGCCGAATTGCGCGGGGGCGGGCCCGGCCATCGTCAAAGCCCCAGGCTGCGGCCGAGGTCGCGCCAGAAGCCGGAGGGCTTCGGCGGCGGCGGGCTGCCGGTGAAGGCGTGCGTGACGGTCATGCGCTCGCCCGGCTCCAGGCTCACCTTGAGGTCGAGCGGGGGATGGCCCTTGCGCCGCACCTGGACGTGGTGCCGGCCCGGCGCGAGCTCCACCTCCTTCAGCCTCTCCGCGCGGCCGTGCGAGATTCCGTCGATCACGACGTCGCCGCCGGGCTTCACGTCGAACTCCACCACCGCCGGCCGCGGCGGGAAGAAGTACCGGTTCACGCTGCGCCCCGCCAGCCCGAGGGAGACGATGGCGAGGATGCCCGCGAGCGCGTAGGCCGCGAGCCGGTTGCGGCGGGCGGCGAGGCGCTGCGGGTCGGGCGTGTAGAAGGCGTGCAGGCGCACGCGCGCGTCGGTGAACTCCCCCGCCGGCGCGAGCTCCGCGGCCCGGTCCGGGCGCGTGGCCTCCAGCATCCTCGCGAAGGGCGCGGTGACGAGCAGCTTGCCGGCCGCCGCGAACCCGGCCGCGGCCGCGGCCGCCGTGATGCCGTCGCCGAAGACCTTCGCGCCGGCGTCGCGCGCGGTGACGGCGATGGGACCGTGGTTCAGGCCCGCCTTGAGCGGCTCCTCGCCCGGGGCGGCGCGCAGCGACTGCAAGAGGTCCAGGGCCTTGGCCGGCTCGCCGAAGAGGACCATCGCGATGCCGTCGGCCGCGTCGAGGACGATGCGGTCGGCCGCGGGCATGCCGGCGAGGGCCGCGCGAACGCGCGCCTCCAGCCGCTCCTTGAGGCTCGCCTGCTCGACGACGGGGCGCTCGTCGAAGCCGGTGATCCTCAGGAAGGCGACGTTCGCGAAGACGGGGGCGGCGGTTCGCATGGGGCGTGGAGCCGGTTTTTCGCGCGATTGTAATCGCTCGACGGCCCCCCCTCCCCTACTTGAGCGCCTTGAAGCGCAGGCGGTGGGGCTGGGCGGCCTCCTCGCCGAGGCGCTCGACCTTGTTCTCCTCGTACTCGTGGTAGTTGCCCTGGTAGAAGTACCACTGCGAGTCGCCCTCGGCGGCGAGGATGTGGGTGCAGATGCGATCCAGGAACCAGCGGTCGTGGGAGATCACCATCACCGCGCCCGCGAACTCGAAGAGCGCGTCCTCCAGGGCCCGCAGCGTCTCGACGTCGAGGTCGTTCGAGGGCTCGTCGAGCAGCAGCACGTTGCCGCCCGCGAGCAGCGTCTTCGCGAGGTGCAGCCGCCCGCGCTCGCCGCCCGAGAGGTTGCCCACGAGCTTCTGCTGGTCCTGGCCCTTGAAGTTGAAGCGGCCGAGGTAGGCGCGCGACTGGATCTCGAACTTGCCGATCGCGAGGATGTCCTGGCCGTTGGAGATCGCCTCCCAGGCGTTCTTGTCGTTGGGCAGCGCGTCGCGCGACTGGTCGACATAGGCGAGCTGCACGGTGTGGCCGACCTTCACTTCGCCGGAGTCGGGCTTCTCCCTGCCGGTGATCATGCGGAAGATCGTCGACTTGCCGGCGCCGTTGGGGCCGATGATGCCGACGATGGCCCCGGGGGGCACCTTGAAGGACAGGTTGTCGATGAGGCAACGGTCGCCGTAGGACTTCGTCACGTTCACGAACTCGATCACCTCGTTGCCGAGGCGCTCGCCCACCGGGATGAAGATCTCGTTGGTCTCGTTGCGCTTCTGGTACTCGTAGGAGTTGAGCTCCTCGAAGCGCAGCAGGCGCGCCTTGTTCTTCTTGGTCTGGCCCTTGGCGTTCTGGCGCACCCACTCCAGCTCTTTCTTGAGGGCCTTCTGGCGAGCCGTCTCCGAGGACTCCTCCTGCCGCAGGCGGTCGCGCTTCTGCTCCAGCCAGGAGCTGTAGTTGCCCTCCCAGGGGATGCCGCGGCCGCGGTCGAGCTCGAGGATCCACTCGGCAGCGTTGTCGAGGAAGTAGCGGTCGTGGGTGACGGCCACCACGGTGCCCGGGAATTGCGCCAGGAAATGCTCGAGCCACTCGACGCTCTCGGCGTCGAGGTGGTTCGTGGGCTCGTCGAGCAGCAGCATGTCGGGCTTCGAGAGCAGCAGCCGGCAAAGCGCCACCCGCCGCTTCTCGCCGCCGGAGAGCGTGCCGATGACCGCGTCCCAGGGCGGGATCCGCAGCGCGTCCGCGGCGATCTCGAGCTGCGCCTCCAGCGAGTTCACGTCGGCGTGCTCCAGGAGCTTCTCGAGCCTCTCCTGCTCGGCCGCGAGCTTCTCGAAGTCGGCGTCCGGCTCGGCGTACTCCGCGTAGACCTCCTCCAGGCGCGACTTGGCCTTCAGGATCTCGCCCACGCCCTCCTCGACGGCCTGGCGCACCGTCTGCGTGGGGTCGAGCTGCGGCTCCTGCGGCAGGTAGCCGATCTTGATGCCCGGCATGGGGACGGCCTCGCCCTCGATCTCCTTGTCGATGCCGGCCATGATCTTGAGCACGGTGGACTTGCCCGCGCCGTTGAGGCCCAGCAGGCCGATCTTGGCCCCCGGGAAGAACGAGAGCGAGATGTCCTTGAGGATCTGCCGCTTGGGCGGGACGATCTTGCCCACGCGGTTCATCGTGTAAACGTATTGCGCCATGGCGGTGCTTTCGGCGTTGGGGATGGAGCGGGAAAGCCTTCTATTTTAACCGAGCGGCCGTCCGGAGCGCGAACTGGCCGGCGCCGGGCGTCCGTTCCCGGGCGGAGTGGCCGCCGCGATGCCCTCCCGGTCATCGCTTCAATCGAATGATCCTGCATGGTCATCGATTTCATGAATGACCATCATCGCAAAACGGGGATGCCGCGGCCGGAACCGGCCCGCGGCGACGGGGTCGGACAGGTATCTCCGCCAGGAGAGAGTTTCGCCGGGGCGTTCGCCCCATCGCAGCGCCGCCCCGCAGGCACCACGCCGAGGGCGGCATCCACGGCTCCGCGCCCCGCCTGTGCGCGGCGCCTTTCCGGGCCCGGCTTGCGCCGGGCGAGCAACGCCGGCCGTCCGCGCACGCGGGCGAGCGCGCCCATCGAACCGAGAAAGGAGAACGCCTCATGAAGTTCACCGAATCCTGGAGCACCGACCGCGCGACTTCCCGCGGTGACGCCACGCGCCCGACGCGCGGCGACGTCAACGCCCGCCTGCTCGAACGGGTCCGCGCCGCCGTGGCCGTCGTGCGCATCCGCCAGGAAGGGCTCTACGACCGGCTCTCGCAGCGCTTCCACCAGGCCCTCGACGAGGCGGGCGGCGGCGACCGCGCGGCCGAGCGCGTGGCGGTGGCCAGGGCCCGGGAGGAGCTGGTGGCCTCGGCCGCGCTGACCCCGGCCCAGGGCGATCGCCTCGCGAGCTTCCTGCTGCGCGACCTCGACCGGACCGACAGGCGCCGGAGAACCGGCGACGTCACCGCCGCCGGCACGCTCGCCTGCATGGGCTGCGGCTTCACGCTGAAGTTCCGCGACACGGCGACGGTTCCGCCATGCCCGAAGTGCGCCGCGACGGGCTTCACCCGAAGCGCCTAGGAGCAGGCCATGTTCCGACGGATTCTCGTACCCACCGACGGCTCCCCGGCCGCCGGCCACGCCGTGAGCGCGGCCGCGCGCCTGGCCCGGCTCGCGGACGCGCAGGTGATCGCGCTGCACGTGGTGGGGCCGGTCGTCCCGGCGATGTCGTGGACGGGCCTGGGCGTCATCGGTGCCCCGGTCCCGCTGGACGTCGCCGCCGATCCCGAGCCACCCGAGCGCGATCGCGCCCTCGCCGATGCCCGCCGCATCGCGGGCGAGGCGGGCGTGGCGATCGACTCGCGCCAGGTCCGCGCGCCGATGGCGGCGGCCGCGATACTTGGCCTCGCCGAGGCCGAGGGCTGCGACCTCATCGTCATGGCCTCGAACGGCTACGGCGACCTGCTTTCCCTGATCACGGGGAGCATCACCGCCCGCGTGGTCTCCGGCTGCGACCTGCCCGTGCTGGTCGTGCACTGAAGAGAAGCAAATCCAGGAGTGACGCCATGAACACCATCGAGGAAACGCTGCGCAACGCCATTCCTCCCACGGCCACCCTCGCCGACGTCTGGCGCAAGGAGCCGAAGCCGGCCAGCCAGGCGCTGAGGATCCGCCAGACACGCCCAGAGGACTTTCCCGCCATCCGCGAGCTGCAGCGGAAGGCCTATCCGGCCATCGCCCCCTGGACCGAGGAACAGCTCGCGGCCCAGCTCCTCGCCTTCCCGGACGGGCAGATGGTGGCCGAGATGGGCGGGCGGGTGATCGGCACCTCGGCCTCCCTCGTCGTGCAGTGGGACGACTACGCCGTGGACCATACGTGGATGGGCATCACCGGGGCGGGCACCTTCGGCACCCACGACGCGACCGGGCGCACCCTCTACGGAGCCGAGGTGGTCGTCGATGCCGGCCGCCGCGGCAACGGGGTCGGCCGTGCCCTCTACCAGGCACGCCGCCAGCTCTGCCGGCGCCTAAACCTGCGCCGCATCATCGCCGCCGGGCGCCTGCCGGGGTATCGCCACGTGAAGGACGTGATGTCGCCGGAGCTCTACGCCATGCGGGTGGTCTGGGGGGACATCCCCGACCCCGTGCTGCGCTTCCAGCTCTCGCAGGGATTCCACTACTGCGGCGTGATCCACAACTACCTGCCCGAGGACGAGCCCTCGTGCGGCCACGCCGCGCTCATCGTCTGGCTCAATCCGCGCTACGCCCCGCCGCGGCCCGACGCGCTCGCGCGAAAGGCGGCGCCGTGAGGGTCCGCGTCGCCGCGGTGCAGTACCACCTTCGCCACATACCCGACTGGGAGGGCTTCGAGAGCCAGGTGGACTTCGTGCTCGACGCGGCGGCCGAATACCGGCCGCAATTCGTCGTGCTGCCGGAGATCTTCACCACGCAGCTCATGTCCTTCCTGGACGTCTCCGACGTCCGGCGGGCCGTGCGGGAGCTCTCGGCGTACACGCCGCGCTACGTCGGGCTCATGCGCCGCCACGCCGAAAAGCACGGCTACCACCTCGTCGCGGGCAGCCACCCGACCCTGCGCGAGGACAGGCTCTACAACACGGCCTACCTGTTCAACCCGGCCGGCCAGGTCTTCGAGCAGGACAAGCTGCACCGCACGCGCTGGGAGAAGGACCACTGGGACACGACGCCGGGCGAGTCGCTCTCGCTCTTCGAGACGACGCACGGAAAGATCGCGATCCTCGTGTGCTACGACGTGGAGTTCCCCGAGCTCGCCCGCCAGGTCTCGGAAGCCGGCGCGGACATCCTGTTCGTCCCGAGCTGCACGGACGACCGCCAGGGCTTCCTGCGCGTGCGCTATTGCTGCCACGCCCGCGCCATCGAGAACCAGGTCTACGTGGCGATGACCTCGACCGTGGGCAACCTGCGCGTGAGCGGGCTGCGCATGCACTACGGCCAGGCGGCCATCATCGCGCCTTCGGACTTCCCGTTCGCGCGCGACGGGATCGCGGCCGAGGGCGTCGCGAACGCCGAGCAGATCGTGGTGGCCGACATCGACCTCGCGCTGCTGGGCCACAACCGCATCAACGGCACCACGATCCCGCTCTTCGACAAGCGCTCGGAGCTCTACGACGATCCCGTCCGCGTGATCGCCGCCTGAGCCGGCCACGCTCCCGGCCCGGCCCCGGATTTCCCGCGATTTCCGACCGCGGCCGGCCCCTGGGGCCGGCCGCTCCGTCGTCTGACCCGTCCTCCGCCGCGAGGCGTCCCTCGCCGGCGGGCCGGGCGGCAACCCGAAATCCTCGTTAGGCGGGCCGCGCACAGCCCGCGAAGTTGCCGGTTCCTGCTCAAAGCATCAGCCAGTCGCGCATCGCGGCCCGCGCCTCGAGCTCGAAGCGCGCGTGCGCGTTGGCCACCCGCCCCGGCAGGCCCGCGCGCCGCTCGGCTTCGTAGCGCGCGTAGCCCGCCTCGGGGCGTTTCAAGCGGACTGCCCGGGCGGGCTTCCACCGCCACCAGGCCATCCTTCCCGCATCGATCGCATGCATCGTCGTCTCCCTCGTTTTCGCTTTTCGGATCGCAAAAGCACGAAGCCCGGAGATTTCTGAGGTCTCCGGGCTTCGCGAGGGATTCTTCGCTGACGATGCGGCGTGCTACCCGATCGTTCTCCCGGAGACGGTGCCGTCCATGGCGACGACGGCGGCGTGATCCAGCCAAAGGCCGGGCACGCGCAGTCGCGCGAAGGTCGGTTTGGAGATGAAGGTCTGTTCCATGTCTCTCGAAAAAACTCTCGGTGGTTCGTACGAAACGGATGCTGCCATGCAGCAAAAGTTCGCGTCAAGGGGGGTATGCGACTTTTTTTCGCGAATGCGGATAATGGCGCGAAGACAGGACAACGGAAATCCCGCCGGAGGAGCCGTGCATCGACGCCTGGCCCGCACCCCCGCCGCTCTCGCCGGCGGGCTCGTGCGAAGGCCGCCCTGACCATGGAGGCCCTGCGGATCCTGGGCGCGGACGCGGCCCGGGGCCTCGCCACCGCCCTCGCGCGGCACGAGGGCATCGCGCTTGCCGGCACGTTCGGCACGGTGGACGGCATCCTCGGGAAGTTCCTCGCGGGCGAGCCCTGCGACATCGTCATCCTCACGCACGCCCAGGTCGCGCAGCTCACCGCCCGCAACCGCGTGGGGCTGGACCTCGTCTCGGACCTCGGCGCGGTGCGCGATTCCCTGGCGGAGCGCGAGCGGGCCACGGTCTACACCGTGGCCCTCAAGGCGGGCACCGCGCGCGCCGAGGCGCACGCCTTCGCGCTACACCTCGCGGACGGCGCCACCGCGATGGCGCGCACGGCGGCCGGGTTCGAGGGCGCGGCCATCCGCCGCGCGACGGTGGCCGACAGCGCCGCCGCGCGCGATCTCGTATTCGCCATCCTGGAGGAGTACGGCTTCACGCCCGAGCCGCAGGGGACCGACGCGGACCTCGCCGACCTCGACGCGGGATTCTTGGCCGACGGGGGCCTGTTCGACGTCGCGGTCGAGCCCGACGGCAGTCTCGTGGCGTGCTGCGGGATGAAGATCCTCGCCGGCGGCCGGCTGGAGCTGCGCAAGATGTACGTGCGCCGCGATCGCCGCGGCCAGGGGCTGGGCCGGCGCCTGCTGGACCGCGCCCTCGCCTGGGCCCGCGCCCGCGACTATCCGAGGGTGGAGCTCGAGACGGCCACCCGGCTCGAGGAGGCCATCGCGCTCTACCGCAAGGCCGGCTTCGTGCCGCGGCCGGGCAGGCCCGATACCTGCCGCTGCGACCTCGCGTTCGTGCTCGAGCTGCGCTGAGGATCCGCGCCCGCCGCCGGGCCGCGGGCGGCTACTTCGCCCCCGCGCCCTTCATCGCCTCGAGCTTCGCGAGATCGAGCGACCCCACCGCCGCGCGCAGCTGCTCGATCGGCACGCCCTGCCCGCGCGCGCTCACGACGAAGCGATCGCCGAGCAGGACCGTGAACTCGGCCTCGCCGCCCTGCTTCGAGTACTCCTCGTGCACCACGCGCGCGCCTTCCTTGCGCGTGCGCTCGACGCGCCCCCCGGACTCCCGCTCGCCCTGGACGTTGGCCCAGCCCGCGAGCGCCATGAGGCCGCCGGCGCCGCCGGTGTCCGTCACCTCCAGCTCGACCTCCTTGCCCGAGCCGTCGCCGTAGCGCGCCTCGGCCTTGGACATCTCGAGGCCGGGCATCCCACCCTTCTCCGCGCTCTGGCTGGTGCGCGCGAGCCCCGCGAAGCGCTCGGGAACGAGGGGCTTCAACTGCTCGATGCCCACCGGCTCGAAGCGCCGGCCGCCGCCGAGCGCCGCGCCCAGCGCCTCGGTCGCCGCGGCCATCTGCGCCTTGGTGTCGCCACTCTTCTGGGCGGCCTCCATCTTCTTGCCCGCCGCCTCCATCTTCCGGGAGAAGTCGTCGAGCTTGCCCATCGGCGAGTCCTTGTCGAAGGCGACCTCGCCGCGGCCGCCGCCCGTCATCGCGCCCATCATGCCGGAGCCCCCCGTGAGCATCATGACGCCGCTCGTGAGGAGCGAGATCGCGACGCCGATCACGATGGCGCAGATCACCACCACGGCCGTGTAGCCCAGGGACTTTTCCTCCGGGTTCTTCATGAGGCGCGGCAGGCCCAGGTAGAGGAGGTACAGGCCGTAGAGCGAGATCACCACGCCGATGAGGCCCAGCGCCGGGATGATGCCCAGGATGCCGGCGACCCACGCGGGCGTGTACGAGTACACCGCGACCTTCATCGCCTGGGCGGGGTTCTTCTCGCCCCCGAAGGTCGGCGCGAGGGCGTTGATGATGAGCGAGAGGATGAAGATGCCCACGAAGGCCATCGCGAAGGAGAAGACGGCCATCGCGATGCCCGAGAGGATGGGCGTGCGGTAGGTGCCCACGAAGGGCAGGCTCATCCCCACGACGGAGGTGCCGACGAAGCCGCAGAGGACGGCGAGGCCGGCGAGCGGCGCGACGTAGCCGCCCATCAGCTCCCCGGTGGAGGAGCTCTCGCCCGCGATGACGGGCCATTCGGTCTTCGGGGTGAGCAGGATGTTCTTGACGCGGTCGGCGAGACCCATTCTGATTCTCCCTGGACGGGGCGTGCGCGGAGGGTTTTCTTGTAGTCCCGATTCTACGCCCGCGGGCGGGACCGGCCCCGTGGCGGCGTAACACTTGGAGACATGCCGGAACGCGCGCGGCCCCAGAATCGCTCCCAGGCGATCCGACGAATCCGGGGAGGCAGCATGGCGGCACGCAAGGCACCGTTCCTGATCCTCGCCGGCGCGATGGCGCTGGCCGCGTGCGGCGGAGGTGGCGGGGGCGGCGGCTCCGAGGCGCCGCCCACGCCCTTGCCCCCGCCACCGGGCCTCGTGTCCGGCCCCACGCCCTTCGCGACGGGCTGCGGCGGGACCAACGGCACCCTCTACGTGAACGCCGAGGTCGAGCCCAGCCTCGCGGTGAACCCGGCGAACCCCGCCCACCTCCTCGCGATGTGGCAGCAGGACCGCTGGTCCAACGGGTCCGCGCGCGGCCTCGTCTCGGCGGTGTCGTTCGACGGCGGCGCCACCTGGGAACGGCGCGCCATGGCCTTCTCGCGCTGCGGCGGCGGCGCGCCCGCCAACGGCGGCGACTACGACCGCGCGACCGACCCCTGGGTCTCGTTCGGGCCCGACGGGACGGCCTGGGCGATGTCGCTCTCCACCACCGGCTCGTCCTTCTCCGTGGGCTCGGCCAACGCCATGCTCGTGTCGCGCTCGACCGACGGCGGCCGCACCTGGGGCGGCGCCACCGCGCTCATCGCCGATTCCAACCTCAACTTCAACGACAAGAACACGCTCACCGCGGACCCGCTCGACGCGCGCTACGCCTACGCGGTCTGGGACCGGCTCGACCCGCAGGGCGGCGGCCCCGCCTATTTCGCGCGCACGGTGAACGGGGGCGCCTCGTGGGAGACGGC
The DNA here is from genome assembly GCA_964576455.1 of uncultured Lysobacter sp. GTDB lineage: Bacteria > Pseudomonadota > Gammaproteobacteria > Burkholderiales > Usitatibacteraceae > FEB-7. The sequence continues at coordinate 16,205 of CAZNWZ010000006.1, read as the reverse complement.
CCGGGCGATCCACGACCCCGGCGCCGGGGCGCAGACGATCGGCAACCTCGTGGTGGTGCTCTCCAACGGCACCCTCGTCAACCTCGCGACGGAGCTCGCGAGCTCCGCCGCCGGCCGCGCGGCCTCGATCGTCGCCGTGCGCTCCACGGACCGCGGCACGACGTGGTCCGGCGCGACTACCGTCGCCTCGCACCTGGGCATCGGGGCCCGCGACCCCGAGACCGGCACGGCCATCCGCGACGGCGCCATCATCCTGAGCGCCGCGGCGGGCCCCGCGGGATCGGTCCACGTGGCCTGGCAGGACTCGCGCTTCTCCGGCGGCGCGCGCGACGGCATCGCCTACTCGCGCTCCCTCGACGGCGGCCTCACGTGGTCGGCGCCGGTCCGGGTGAACCCGAACGCCGCGGTGGCCGCGTTCACGCCCAACGTGCACGTCATGGCCGACGGCACGGTCGGCGTGGCCTACTTCGACCTTCGCGACAACACGGCCGACCCCGCGACGCTGCCCACGGGCTACTTCCTCGCGCGCTCGGCGGACGGCGCCACCTGGACGGAGACGCGCCTCGCCGGCCCCTTCGACCTCGCCCTCGCGCCGAACGCGGGCGGGCTCTTCCTGGGCGACTACATGGCGCTCTCGGGCGCCGGGACGGCCTTCCTGTCGCTGTACGTGCGCACGACCGGCGATGCTGCCAACCGCAACGACGTCTTCCTGGCGCGCGCCGCGCCGGGCGCGGCCGCGACCGTGCAGGGCAAGGCGGTGAGCGCCGAGGGCGCCTGGCCCGGGGCGTGGGCGGCGCAGGCCGCCGCGCCCTTCGCGGTGGACGCGGCCTGGGCGGCGCGGGTGGACGCGGCGATCTCCCGGGCGCTCGCGCAGCGCGGCCGCGCGGCGCCCCCGCGATAGCTACTCCTCGTCGGGGGCCACCGAGCGGATGGTGTAGCCGCCGCTCTTGTCGTCGCGCTCGAGCTCGATGAGGCCCTTGTCCTCGAGTTCCTCGAGGAGCTGGTTGAACGAGCGGTAGCCGTAGTAGCTCTCGCTGAAGCCGGGCTTCCTGCGCTTGATGGCCTGCTTGACCATCGAGCCCCACAGGGTCTCCTCGACGCCGCGCTCGTCCACGAGGTCGTCGATCGTCTCCAGGACGAGGTCGAAGGCCTCCTGCTTCTTGCCGCCCCCGGGGGCGCCGCCGGCCTCGTCCTTCTTCGCCGGCGCGGCCTTGCCATCGGCCTTGCGGGGGGCCTGGCGCTTCGGCTGCTCGCGCACGAGGTCGTCGTAGTAGATGAACTCGTCGCAGTTGGCGATGAGCAGGTCCGAGGTGCTCTTCTTCACCCCCACGCCGATCACCGTCTTCGCGTTCTCGCGCAGCTTGGAGACGAGCGGGGAGAAGTCCGAGTCGCCGCTCACGATCACGAAGGTGTCCACGTGGCTCTTGGTGTAGCACAGGTCGAGCGCGTCGACGACCATGCGGATGTCGGCCGAGTTCTTGCCCGACATGCGCACGTGCGGGATCTCGATCAGCTCGAAGGAGGCCTGGTGCATGGGCGCCTTGAACTCCTTGTAGCGCTCCCAGTCGCAGTAGGCCTTCTTCACCACGATGCTGCCCTTCACCAGCAGGCGCTCGAGCACCTTGCTGATGTCGAAGCGCTCGTACTTCGCCTCGCGAACGCCGAGGGCGACGTTCTCGAAGTCGCAAAAGACGGCGAGGTTGCGGGTTTCCGCCATGGTCATCTCCGGGACAGGTCCCCTAGCTTACAATGCCGCCATGCTCTCCGCCGGCTGCGAGAACCTGATCGAGATCCGCGACCTGCACTTCGCCTACGGCAGGCGCAAGGTCCTGGAGGGGCTCGAGCTCGACATCCCGCGCGGCCGCGTGGTGGCCATCCTGGGCGCGAGCGGCTGCGGCAAGACGACGCTGCTGCAGCTCATCGGCGGGGCGCTGCGGCCCGCGCGCGGCACGGTCAAGGTGTGCGGGCAGGACGTCCACGCGCTCGACCACGAGGGCCTGTACCGCCTGCGCCGGCAGATCGGCATGATGTTCCAGAAGGGCGGCCTCTTCAGCGACCTCACGGTGTTCGAGAACATCGCCTTCCCGATGCGCGAGCACACCTCGCTGCCGGAGGCGGTCATCTCCGACCTCGTGAAGATGAAGCTGCACGCGGTGGGGCTGCGCGGCGCGCACCCCCTGTATCCGACCGAGCTCTCCGGGGGCATGTCCCGGCGCGTGGCCCTCGCGCGCGCCATCGCCCTCGACCCGGACCTGCTCATCTACGACGAGCCCTTCGCGGGCCTGGACCCGATCACGCTCAACGTGATCTGCAACCTCATCCGACGCCTGAGCGACTCGCTGGGCAGCACCTCGGTCGTGGTGACCTACGACGTGCCCGAGGCCGTGAAGCTCGCCGACTACCTGTACGTCATGGGCGACGGGCGCATCGTGGGCCACGGGCCGACGCAGGAGATGCTCGCCTCCGACGACCCGTTCGTGCGCCAGTTCCTGCACGCCCAGCCCGACGGGCCGGTGCCCTTCCACTTCCCGGCCCGCCCGATCTCCGAGGAGCTGGAGCTCGCGCCGGCGCGCGAGCCCCCGCGCTCGATCCGCTCGCTGTAGCCCGGCTCAGGCCCGCACGGAGCGCACCACCTCGGCCACGTCGAGCGTGCGCGCGCGCTGCTCGATCTCGGGGAGGTACCTCGACTGCAGGCCCTTCGCCTCGCCGAGCAGGTCGGAAAAGGCCTGCCGGAGCATCTCGGCCGAGAGCTGGCGCCCGCCGGCGTAGTAGCGCTTCGCCACCTGCCCGAGGGCGTAAGTCGAGGCGAACGAGAATCCCGCCCCGGTGGCGGCGGAGCCGAGCGATCGGCCCAGCCCGCCGGCGATGCGGCCCAGGAGCCCGCCCACCAGCTTGCGGCCGAACTGCTCGAGGTACTGCGAGGTGAGGCCCACGCCGGCGGTGGCGAGGAAGTCCTTCACGTGGCCGCGGTCGAGCTCGAAGCCGTGCGCCTTGCCGATGCGGTACACCATCTTCATCTGCAGCGGGATGATCGCCATCGAGGCGAGGCTCTGCGGCAGGAGCTCGAGGGCCCCGTTGAGGATCGCGTAGTTGAGGACCATCGCGTCCATCTCGGCCCCCGTCATGGTCGCCGCGTAGGGCGGCTCGATGGCCGAGGCGCTGGCGAGCGGCGCGCCAGCCACGCCCGAGGCCTGGTTCGCGAACGCCTCGCCTTGCGCGGAATCGAGCCCGAGGGCGGCCCGCAGCTCGTCGAGGAACGCCTTCTCGGCCGGCGAGTGGGCGCCGTCGGCGTCGCACACGCACACCGCCATCTCGAAGGCGTACTGCCGCAGCTCCGGCGTGGGGAGCGCGCCGGCGGCCTGCGCCAGCGACCGCCGGCCCAGGAGCGCGTCCTGGACGAGAGCCGGGTAATCCACCTCCCCGGGCATGGAGTCGGCGATTCGGCGGATCTGCGCGCGCTCGCGCTCGTCCTTGCCGCCGTCGGCGAAGGCCGCCCGCAGGGCGATGAAGAGGATGGCCTGTTGCTGCGTCGTTTCCATGGCGTTCTCCGGTGGGATGCGCGTAAGAGGGCCGGCGGATTCGCCGGGTTCAATGACGTTCGGCAATGCCCTTGGCCTCGCCCCGGCGGCAAGGGCGGTAGGATGGCGACCCAGAAGACGCCCGCCACGCCAGGAGGAGCCATGATCCGCCGTCTCGCCGGGGCCGCCCTCGCCGCCCTCGCCGCCCTCGCCGTCGCCTCGCCCGCCCTCGCGCAGTCCGGCTATCCCGCCCGCTCGATCACCATGATCGTGCCTTTCCCGCCCGGCGGCGTGGCCGACATCACCGCCCGGCCCGTGGCGGAGGCGATGGGGCGCCACCTCAAGCAGGCGGTCGTCGTCGAGAACCGGTCCGGCGCCGGCGGCGGGGTCGGGATGCAGTACGTGGCGCACGCGAGGCCGGACGGCTACACGGTGCTCCTCGCCCTCTCCTCGATCTCCATCATCCCCGAGGCCGACCGCATCCTCGAGCGCCCGCCGATGTACCACCTGAGGCAGCTCGTCCCCATCGCGCGCTTCACGGCCGATCCCACGGTGCTCGCGGTGCGCGCCGACAGCCCCTGGAAGGACGCGCGCGAGATGCTCGAGGCCGCGAAACGCGCCCCCGGGCTGATTCCCTATGGCTCGTCGGGCAACTACGGCACCATGCACGTCCCGATGGAGATGCTCGCGGCGGCGGCGGGCGTGAAGATGCTGCACGTGCCCTTCGCGGGCGCCGGCCCGGCCGTCGTGGCGCTGCTGGGCGGGAGCGTGGACGCGCTCTCCACGGGCCCGTCCTCGATCATGGGCCACCTGAAGGGCGGAAAGGTGCGCGTGCTGGCGAGCTGGGGCGAGGGCCGCCACCCGGCCCTGCCCGACGTGCCGACGCTCAAGGAGCTGGGCTACGACGCCACGTTCTCGCAGTGGACCGGGCTCTTCGTGCCCGCCGGGACGCCCGAGCCGGTGATCGCGAAGCTGCGCCAGGCGGCGAGGGCGGCGGCGGCCGACCCGGCCTTCCGCACCGCGATGGCCCGCGTGGAGACGCCGCCGCAGTACCTCGACCAGCCCGAGTTCCGGTCGTTCTGGGACGCGGATGCGAAGAAGCTCGCCGACGTCGTGAAGCGGATCGGGAAGGTCGAGTGAGCGACCCGTAGCCGGGCGGCCCGCGGCTACTCGGACAGCCCCTCGGCGGCCAGGGCCTCCTGCACCTTCGGCCTCGCCGCCACGCGGGCGACGAAGTCGCGGATCCCCGGCCAGGGCGCCATGTCGAGCTTCACCCACGGCGCCCAGCTCGCCACGGTGAAGAGGTAGGCGTCCACCACCGTGAACGACGGCCCCATCAGGAACGGCTGGCGCGAGAGCGCCTGCTCGACGAGGTCCAGCCGCCGCGCGAGGGCCGCCACCGCCGCCGCGCGGGCCTCCGGCGCGAGCCTGGCGTTCCACAGCGGGCCGAATCCCTTGTGGATCTCCGTGGCGAGGTAGCCGATCCACTCGAGCGTGCGGTAGTGCTCCATCGTGCCCGCCGGCGGCGCGAGGCCGGAGGCGGGCGCGCGGTCGGCCAGGTACTGGATGATCGCCGACACCTCGGTGAGCACCGAGCCGTCGTCGAGGCGAAGGGCCGGGACGTAGCCCTTGGGGTTGACCGCCAGGTAGTCCTCGCCCGTGGCCGTTCGCTTGGAGCCCAGGTCGACCTTCTCCAGCTCGAGGGGGATGCCCGCCTCGCAGGCGACGATGTGGGGCGCGGTGGAGCAGGCGCCCGGATAGTAGTAGAGCTTCATGGAGCCTCCGCGTGGACAGGGGGCGCTTCCCCCGGGTCTTCACGTGAAAGATACCCGGTTACAGGCGTCACGGTGCGAGGGGCGCAAGTGTGAAATACCCCACGGAGTCCGTCCCGCGCCGATCCTAAGCTGCACCCATGTTCGACATCCGTTCGCTCTTCGTGGTGATGGTCGCGACCAACGCGATCCTCGCCCTTTCGCTCTGGGTCGGCCACGGCCTCCGGCTGCGGGGCGGCCTCGGCCCGTGGGCGCTCGCCCTCTGCGCCCAGGGGGTGGCCTTCGGCCTGCTCGCCAGCCACGGCCACCTGCCCGACTGGGCCTCGCTGGCCGCGGCTGCCGGGCTGATCGGCGTCTCCTTCTCCCTCATGGCCGCCGCGCTCCTCGCCTTCCGCGGCGGGTCGCTTCCCGCCTTTTCGCATGTCTCGATGGGTGCCGCCGCGGCCTTGCTCACCGGCGCGCTCATGCACGACCCGGACGCGCGGCAGATCGCCGCCAACCTCCTCTTTGCCGCCAGCCAGGCGGCGCTCTTCGCGCTGGCCTGGAAGCCGGTGGAGGGCGTGGGCCGGGGTACGCGCGGGCTGCTGCTCGCGAGCTTCGGGCTGGGCGCCCTGAGCCTTCTCGCCCGGGCCGCGGTCCCGGTCCTCTCGCCCGGGGCCCCGGACGCCTTCCTCGCGCCGACGGCCCTGCACGCGTTCGGCGTCATGGCCGCCTACACGATGATCCTGCTGTCGTCGGTGTCCTTCCTGCTGATGCAGAAGGAACGCGGCGACTTCCTCGCCGCCCAGCTCGCCTCGCTCGACCCGCTCACCGGCGCCTTCAACCGCCGCATCTTCGTGGAGCTGGCCGAGAAGCAGCTCGCGCGCGCGCAGCGCATCCAGGCGCCCCTGTCCCTGGTGCTGATCGACGTGGACCACTTCAAGCGCGTGAACGACACCCATGGCCACCTCGCGGGCGACGAGGTGCTGCGGCGCTTCGCGGAAGTGGTCCGCGACCAGCTGCGCAAGGAGGACGTCTTCGCCCGCTACGGCGGCGAGGAGTTCTGCCTGCTCCTGCCCGACGTGCCCGGCCCGGGCGCGGTCGCGCTCGCCGGACGCCTTCGCCGGGCCGTGGCCAAGTCCTCGTTCGTCGTGGGCGGCGCCGAGATCGCGCTCACCGTGAGCGCGGGCGTGGCGGCGCGCGTGGACGAGGGCCCGGAGTCGCTCGAGGCGCTCATCGCCCGCGCCGACGAGGCGCTCTACCTGGCCAAGGACCGCGGCCGCAACCGCGTGGCCGCCATCTCGCTCGGACGCACGCGCGCGGCCTGAGGGCGCCGATCGGCTAGGATAGGGGCTGCCGAATCGCGCCCTCTTCCGACCATGCGCCCCGACCGCCTTCCTCCCCTTCCCGACTCGAGCCTGTCCCCCGCCCAGAGGCGCGCCGCCGAGGAGCTGGCCACCGGCCCGCGAGGCGCGGTGTTCGGCCCCTTCGTCCCGCTGCTGCGCAGCCCGGACCTGCTCTCGCCCCTGCAGAAGGCGGGCGAGTACCTGCGGTACCGCAGCGCGTTGCCGCCGCGCCTGTCGGAGTTCGCGATCCTCGTCGTCGCGCGGCGCTGGAACCAGCAGTACGAGTGGCACGTCCACCAGCCCATCGCCGAGCGCGCCGGCGTCCCCGCCGCGCACGTGCGCGCCGTCGCCGAGGGGCGGCGGCCGGAGGGCATGGCCGACGACCAGGCGGTGGTGCACGACTTCCTGCAGGAGCTGCAGGGCAACCGCGGGGTGAGCGATGCGACCTACGGGCGCGCCGTCGAGCTCTTCGGCGAGCGGGGCGTGGTGGACCTGTGCGGCCTCTGCGGCTACTACACGACGCTCGCCATGGTGATGAACGTCGCCCGCACGCCCCTGCCCGAAGGGGTGGCCCCGCCCCTGGAGACCTAGCGCCGTGCCCGCACGCACGCGCCGCCGTTTCCTGGGAGGCGCCCTTGCCCTCCTCGTGGCGGGCCGCGCGGCCGCGAAGGACGCGCCCGCGGCCTCCCCCTTCGCCGCCGACTTCGACGCGCTGTGGCGCGCGATCGACGCCGACTACGCCTACCTGGAGCGCCGCGAGGACTGGCGCGCGGCCGGCAGCCGCTGGCGTCCCCGCGCCGCGCAGGCACGCACGCGCGAGGAGCTGCTCGCCGTTCTCGAGGACGCGGTCGCCGAGCTGAACGACGAGCACGTGACGCTCGATGCGCACCGGCCCGGCTCGCCCCGCCCCGTGCCCACGGCCACGGACCTGTGGGCCGAGTGGTCCGGCCGGGAGGCCTTCATCACCGCGGTGCGCGCCGGCAGCGTGGCGGATGTCGCCGGGGCCGTGCCGGGAATGCGCGTGCTCGCGATCCAGGGCGTGGCGACGGAGCAGGCGGTGCGCGGGCTGCTGCGCCGCAGCCGCCAGGCCGAGCCGCGCGCGCGCGACTGGGCGCTTCGGCGACTGCTCGCCGGCCCGTGGTCCGGCACGCTCGTGGTCGAGGCGGAGGCGGCCGGGCGCAAGCGGCGCCTGGAGATCGAGCGCCGCGACCTGCCGCCGGCGGGAACGCCGCCCCTCATCGCGCGACGCGTGGGCGAGGACCGCGCCCTCGCGTACGTGCGGGTCAAGAACAACCTCGGCGATCCGGGCCTCGTGCAGCACTTCGACGCGGCGCTGCAGCAGCTGCGCTCGACGCGCGGGCTCATCCTCGACCTGCGCGAGACGCAGTCGGGCGGCTCGCGGGCGGTCGCGCGCGATCTCCTCGCCCGCTTCGTGAGCGCCGAAACGCCGTGGCTCGTGCGCGTGCCCCGCCAGGCGGGGACGGCCGGCGCCGCGCCCGCCGAGCGGGTCGCGCCCCGCGGCCCCTTCACCTACGCCGGCCGCACCGTCGCGCTCGTGGACCGCTGGACGGCCGCCGAGGGCGAGTCGCTCGCCGTCGGCCTGGAGGCGGCCGCGGGAGCGACCCTCGTGGGCACGCCGATGGCGGGCCTTCGCGGCGAGTCCCGCGAGCTGCGGCTGCCGGCCTCGGGGATCGTCCTGCGCTTCCCGGCCGCCCGCGTCCTGCACGCCAACGGCACGCCGCGCGAGGCCGTGAGGCCCGCCGTCGCCGTGGACATCGTCAATCCGAGCGGCGGCCCGGGCGACCCCATCCTCTACCAGGCGCTCAAGCTGCTCGAGGCCCGGGTTTCCTAGCCGCCTTCTCGCGCACGCGCTCGTCGAAGCGCCCGAGGTTCACCACCACCCGCTCGTGGGTCCCCTCGCCGATGAGGTCGAACTCGTCCTCGGCGCGCACCCGGAATCGCACCGTTCGCCCCTCGACGCCGACCACCTCCGCGGTGGCCCGCACGCGCATGCCCACGGGCGTGGCGGCCACGTGCGAGACGTCCAGGCGCGTGCCCAGGCTCTGGTGCTGCTCCGGAAGGGAATTCTCCACGGCCGCGAGCGCCGCCGCCTCGATGAGGTTGATCATCACCGGCGTGGCGAGCACGTGGATGCGGCCGCTGCCCACGCGCGGGGCCGTGTGCTGCTCGCCCACCACCAGCTCGGCCGTGCCGGTCAGGCCGGCGGGGAGGTTCAGGACTAGCGCCATGGGTCGGTTTCCGGGGTCGCCGCGGGACGGGGCAATGCGGCATTATCCCTTGAACCGGGCCCCGACCGCCTCCATCTCCTCGCCATGATCGACGTTTCCCTGGCCACCTTCGAGCGCGACGTGCTCCAGGCCTCCCGCGAGGTCCCCGTCGTGGTGGACTTCTGGGCGCCGTGGTGCGGCCCGTGCCGCGCGCTCGGCCCGCTGCTCGAGAAGCTGGAGCGCGAGTCGGGCGGGCGCTGGCGGCTCGTCAAGGTGAACTCCGACG
>CAZNWZ010000006.1:0-6976 GCA_964576455.1 uncultured Lysobacter sp. | reverse complement strand
AAGCTGGAGCGCGAGTCGGGCGGGCGCTGGCGGCTCGTCAAGGTGAACTCCGACGAGAACCCCGAGCTCTCCGCGCAGTTCGGCGTGCGCTCGATCCCGTACGTGGTCGCCTTCGCGGACGGCAAGCCCGCCGCGAGCTTCGTGGGCGCGCAGCCCGAGGGGGCGATCCGCGCCTTCCTCGCGCAGCTCGTGCCCGACCCGAGCGAGCTCGAGCTGCGCAAGGCGCGCGCGGCGCTGGCCGCCGGGCAGGCCGCGATCGCCGAGGACCACCTGCGCAACGCGATCGCCCTCGACCCCTCCAACGACGCCGCGCGCCTCGACATGGTCTCGATCCTCGTGGACCGCGGCGATCTCGCGGCGGCCCGCGAGCAATGGGCGCTGCTCTCGCCCAAGGCGCCGCAGGCTTCCTCGCACGCCACCACCCAGGCGCGGCTGGAGGCGGCGGAACGCGCGGCCACGCTGCCGGCCGCGGGCGACCTCGAGCGGCGCATCGCGGCCGATCCGGGCGACCTCGCCGCGCGGCTGGACCTCGCCGAGGTGCACATCGCGAACCGCGACTTCGGGAAGGCGCTCGAGCAGCTCCTCGAGATCGTGAAGCGCGACCGCGCTTTCGGCGACGACGTCGGGCGGCGCAAGATGCTCGCCGTCTTCGAGATGGCCGCGGGCCAGCCCGACCTCGTGTCCGACTTCAGGCGGCGCCTCTCGGCCACGCTCTACTAGCCCCGCGCTGCCGGGCCGGGCGCGGCGGGGCGGTATGATGCCGCCATGAGCGGCCGATCCGTCTGCGTCACCCCCGCGCGGCTGCAGCGCACTCCCGAGGGCGTGCCGTTCGCGCCGGAGTTCCAGGACATCTACCACTCGGCCTCCGGCGGCCTGGCGCAGGCGCGGCACGTCTTCCTCGCGGGCAATTCGCTTCCGGAGCGCTGGCGCGGGCGGGATTCCTTCACGATCCTGGAGACGGGCTTCGGGCTGGGCCTGAACTTCCTCGCCGCGTGGGACGCGCTGCGCAACGATCCGCAGGGCCCGGCGCGGCTGCACTTCGTCTCGGTGGAGCGCCATCCCTTCGTCGCGGGCGACCTCGCCGAGGCGCTGGCGCCTTTCGAGGAGCTGAAGCCCCTCGTCACGGGGCTCCTCGCGACCTGGCCGCCGCCGATTGCCGGATTTCACCGCCTGCAGTTCGACGGCGGGCGCGTGCAGCTCACGCTGCTGGCCGGGGACGCGCGCGAACTGCTGCCGCAGCTCGAGGCGAGCGCCGATGCCCTTTTCCTGGACGGGTTCTCGCCCGCGAAGAACCCGGAGATGTGGTCTCCCGAGGTGGTGCGCGAGCTGGCGCGCGTCGCCTCTCCCGGGGCCACGCTCGCCACGTGGACCGTGGCGGGGGGCGTGCGCGCGGCGCTCGCGGGCGCGGGATTCCGCGTGGAAAAGCGCGAGGGCTTCGGATCCAAGCGCGAAATGCTGGTCGGCGTGCGCGAGGGCGATCCCGTTGCGGCCGCGCGCCCTCGCCGGCACGCCGTCGTCGTCGGCGCGGGCCTTGCCGGCACGCTCGTGGCCGAACGGCTCGCCTCGCGCGGGTGGGAGGTCGAGCTGGTCGACGAGTGCGAGAAGAAGGTCGCGGGCACCGTCGGCCTCGTGCGGCCCATCGCGAATCTCCGCGACGCGGTGAACGCGCAGGCCTCGCGCCCCGCCTTTCTCTACACGCTGCAGCATTTCCGCGCGCTGCAGCACGACGGCTACCACCTCGTCTGGCGGCGCGGCGGCGTGCTGCAGCTGGCCGACGGCGAGGACGAGGCGGCGCGCATGGCCGCCATCATCGCGGCCCAGGGCCACCCGCCGGAGTTCCTGCGCTTCGTCGATACCGCGGAAGCCTGCGCCCTGGCCGGCCGGCCCGTGCGCGGTCCCGGCTGGTGGATGCCCTCGTCGGCGTGGGTGTCGCCGGGAAGCCTCGCGGTGGCGCTGCTGGCGCGCGCGGGGCCCGGCGTGCGCCGCCACATCGGCCGGCGCGTGGAGCGGCTGGAGCGCGAGGGCGGCGACTGGCGCGCGCTGGCCGCCGACGGCTCGGTGATCGCGGAGGCGCCCACGCTCGTCGTCGCGAACGCCTTCGACGCGAAGCGGCTGCTGCCGGACGTGCGGCTGCCGCTATCCCGCGTGCGCGGGCAGGTCACCTTCCTGCCGGCATCGCCCGCGCGCGTGCTCGACATCGTGGTGAGCGGCAGCGGCTACGTGGCGCCGCTTCCCGACGGCGGACACGTCGTGGGCGCGACCTACCAGCACGACGACGCGGGCGAGGACATCCGCGCGGCCGACCACCGCGAGAACCTCGCGCGGGCCGCCTCGATGCTGCCGGGATTCGCCGACGGCGTGCATCCCATGGGCCTCGAGGGGCTCGCGGGCTTCCGCGCGACGGTCCCGGACCGCCTGCCCATCTTCGGCGCCACGGCGCTGCCCGGCGTCTGGGTGGCCACGGGCCTGGGCTCGCGCGGGCTGCTGTGGGCGCCCCTCGGCGCCGAACTCATCGCCTCGAAGCTCGAGGGCGAGCCCTCTCCGCTGCCCCGCGACCTGGCCGGCGCCATGTCCCCGAAGCGCTTCCTTTCCTGAAAAGGGGCCAGGTTACTTTGCACAAGAATTGTGCAAAGTAACCTGACCCCTTTTCGCTATTTCCTCGAAACGACGCGGGCGCCGTCGGAGAGCTCGTTGCCTGGGTAGAGGACGACCTCCTCCTTCTCGGAGAGGCCGGCGACGATCTCGGCGTTGCGCGCGCCGCGCAGGCCCAGCTCCACGGCGCGCGAGGCGAGGCGGCCGCCGTCGACGACGAGCACCGTCCACTTGCCCTCGCGCTGGAAGAGCGCCCCCACGGGCACGCGAAGCGCATCGGCCTTCTCCGCCACGACGATGCGCGCGTCCACCCGGTAGGCGTCGCCGATCCCGGGCGGCACGGTCTTGAAGTCGCCGATCACGTTGACGCGCTGCTCCTCCACGCCGAGGGCCGAGATCTTCTTGAACGCCGCCGGCTCCACCAGCCGAACGACCGCCTCGATCTCCGGCCCGCCCCAGCCGGTGATCAGCATCCGCATCCCGGGACGCACCCGGACGGCATCGTTCGAGAGCACGTCGATCACGATCTCCAGCGCCTTGGGGTCGCCCACCGTCACGAGCACCGTGCCGGGCTGCAGCACGCGCTCGCTCTTCTCGACGATGCGAAGGACGCTTCCGTTCACGGGCGAAGTCACGCGCACGGTCGGGGCCTTCGCGCGCACCGCCGTGAGTGCCGCCCGCGCCGCCTCCACGTCCGCCGCCGCCGCCACCGCCCGCGCCCGGGCCGCCTTCAGGTCCGCCGCCTTCGTCTTCACCGCGACCTCCGCCTGCTCGAGCGCCTGGTCCGCCATGAACTTCTTCGCGACGAGGTCGGCCGCGCGCACGCGATCGCGCTCGGCCTGCGCCGCGTCCGCCTCCGCCCGCCGCACGCGCTCGTCCGCCTCCAGCTTGAGCGCCTTGGCCGATTCCAGCTTGGCCTCCAGCAGGTCGCGGTCCGTCTCGGAGAGGGGCACCGGCGCGATCTCGGCCACCACCTGCCCGGCCTTCACCACGTCGCCTTCGCGCAGCACCACGCGCAGGAGCCTTCCCGCCACCGGGGCCGCCACGCCGTAGCGGTCGATGGCGCGCGTCTCGCCGTCCTCCTCGATGGCCACCTGCACCGGGCCGCGCGCGACGCGGGCCGTCTCGACGATGCGCGGCTCGGGCCACGCCCACCAGGCGAGGAAGAGCACCACCGCCGCCGCCATCGCCGCGTAACCGAGGGACCTCTTCGTGATCTTCATTTCCCGTTCCCCGTCATTCGCGCGCCTTGAGTGCCCCGACGAGATCCAGCCGCCGCAGGCGCCAGGCCACCGCGCCACCGGAGGCCACCGCCGCCAGCGCCACCGCCACCATCGCCCCGACCAGGTTGAGCCCCGTCACCACGTAGGGCATGCGCCACATCTGCGTCGAGAGCATCCAGATGAAGTAGAGCGTGAGACCGATGCCCAGCACAATCCCCATCGGCAGGCCCGTCCCGGTGATGACCGCCTGCTCGCCCAGCAGGAGCGAGGCCGACTCGCGCTGCGTGAAGCCCAGCACCCGCAGCGTGGCGAGCTCGTAGCCGCGTTCCGAGAGCGCGATGCGCGCGCCGTTGTACACCAGCCCGCAGGCGATGATCCAGGCGAAGACCAGGTTCACCGTGATCATGATGCCGACGCTGCGGTCGATCATCTCCCGGAACTGCGAGTAGGCGGCCTCGCGCAGGTTGGCGCCGGCCACTTCCGGCATCGCCTTGAGCCGCGCGAAGATGCTCTCGCGCTCCCTCGCGTCGACGCGCATGTAGGCGCCGGTGATCACGTCCCCCTCGCCCAGGAGGCGGTTGGCGGTCGCGCGCGAGACGTAGGTCGCGAAGCCGATGGGCTCGTCCACCACGCCCATCACCAGCAGCGGCATGCGCGCGCGCTTGCCCTCCATGATCTCGATCTCGACGGTGTCGCCCGCCTCGACCTGGAGCGTCCCCGCGACGATGGACGTGAGCACCACGCCGTCGGGCGGAATGTCCCACGCGCGCCCGTCGGCCCCCACGACGCGGCGAAGCGTCGGACCCGGGTCGAGCCCGAAGAGCACGCCGCGCTTCATGCGGTGGCCGGCATGCACGCGCGCGGGCGCCAGGCGGAACGGCTCCACCTCCATCACCCCGGGCAGGGCGCGGACCTCGTCCAGGGCGGACTTCGTGCGCGGCTCGTTGAGGAGCACCTGCACGTCGTCGCGCTGGACGATGGTGAACTGCCAGTCCATGAGGTAGCGCACGCCGTCCATCATCGCCGTCATCATCACCAGCAGCGCCACGGCGATGGCGATCCCCGCGACGCTCGCAGCGAAACGCAGCGGGCGCCGCGCCAGGTTTCGCACCAGCATCCGGCCGGCCGGAGAGAGCGCGCGCCGCAGCCCCCAGCGCTCCAGCACGCCGGCGTGGAACCGCGGCGGGGGCTCGGGCCGCATCGTGTCGGCCGGGGCGAGGCGCGCCGCGCGCATGGAGGCGGGGACCGCGCCGAGGGCGGCGGCCGCCACCGCCAGCGCCACGCCCGCCGAGGCGACGTTGAGCCCCTGGTCGTTGCCGTACATCGGGAAGTAGTAGTACTCCGAGTAGAGCGCGAGCATCGAGTACGCGAAAGGCAGCCCCGTGGCCACGCCGATCCCCGCGCCGAAGAGGGAGATCACGAGGGCGAGCTTGAGGTAGTGCAGCGAGATCTCGCCCCCCGTGTAGCCGAAGGCCTTGAGCAGCCCCACCTGCGAGCGCTGCATCTGCACCAGGCGCGTGAGGATCGTGTAGAGCAGGAAAGCGCCCACCAGCAGGAAGATCGTGGGCGTGATGCGCGCCATCGTCCGGTTCTGCGTGATCTCGTCGGAGAGGAAGCGGTGCGAGAGCTGGTCCTCGCGGTCGTAGGCGCCCACGCCGCCGTAGGGCGCGAGCACGCGGTCCATCTCCTTGAGCACCGCGCGCACGGACGCCCCGGGACCGACGCGCGCGGTGACGTCGTTGAACGCCCCCTCCATGTCGTGGGCCTTGGCGAGGCCCTTGCGGTCCATCCACAGGATCCCGTAGCGGCGGTTGTCCGGAACGAGCTGCCCGGGGCCCAGCGCGTAGATGAACTCGGGCGAGATCGCCACACCGACGATGCGAAGCGCCTTGTACTTGCCGTGGATCACGCCGCGGATCGTGTCGCCCGGCCCCAGCGAATTGGCGACCGAGAAGGCCTCGGCCACGACGACCTCGTCCTGGCTCTCCGCTGCGGGAAGCCTGCCGCGGCGCAGGTGCAGCGCGTTGAGCCCGCCGCTGGGGTCGCGCGAGATGGAGAGGATGCGCCCGCGCGCCGGCTCCGCGAGGCCCGGCACGTCCAGGTTCACGCGCACCGCCACGCGCGTCTCGAGCGTGGCCACGCCAGGGATCGCGGCGAGGCTCGTGGCCACGGACTCGGGGGCGCGCACGGCGCCGGCGAAGACGTCCGCGAAGCGGTATTCCTCGTAGAAGGCCGCCTGCGAGGCCGCGAGCGTGCGGTTGACCGACGAGAGCGAGACGAAGGAGTTGATGCCACCGGCCACCACCAGCGCGCAGGCCACGATCTGGCCGCGGATGTGCCACGCATCGCGCAGGATCTTCAGGTCGAGGGCGCCGATCCTCACCACACGAGCTCCGAGGCGGGAAGGCGCTTCTCGTTGGCGGTGATGCTCACGATGCGCCCGCTGGACATGCGCAGCACCCGGTCGCCCATCGCCGCGATGGAGGCGTTGTGGGTGATGACCGCCGTGATCGTCCCCAGCTCCCGGTTCACGCGCTCGAGCACCTGCAGCACGAGGCGGCCCGTTTCCACGTCGAGGGCTCCCGTGGGCTCGTCGCAGAGCAGCACGTCGGGACGCTTGGCCACGGCGCGCGCGATGGCCACGCGCTGCTGCTCGCCGCCGGAGAGCTGCGCGGGGAAGTGGTCGGCGCGGTCGGTGAGCTCGACGAGGGCCAGGGCCTCGCGCGGGTCCATGGGTTTTTCGGCGATGTCGGTGACGAGCGCGACGTTCTCCGCGGCCGTGAGGCTGGGGATCAGGTTGTAGAACTGGAAGACGAAGCCCACGTGCTCGCGGCGGAAGGTGGTGAGCTTCTCGTCGCCGCCCTCGGCGAGGTCGTGGTCGAGGTAGTCCACCTCGCCGGTGGTGGGCGTGTCGAGGCCGCCCAGGAGATTGAGGAGCGTGGACTTGCCGCTTCCCGACGGGCCCAGCAGCACGACGAATTCGCCCGCGTAGAGCTCGAGGGAGACATCGCGCAGGGCGACCACCTCCAGGTCGCCGACGTGGTAGACCTTCGACACGTCGCGCATGCGGAAGATGGGGGTGGGCATCGGGGCACCTGGGGTGGGGCCAACGGCTACTCCAGCATGCTACCGCGGCCCGGCGGCCGGCTGACCTCGATCAA
>CAZNWZ010000005.1:0-35508 GCA_964576455.1 uncultured Lysobacter sp. | reverse complement strand
CGGCGTTCCTGTCGCCGCCGGTGGCGATGGCCGCGTTCTACCTGAAGGGGGTCGCGCCATCGCACGTGACGCTGAACCAGATCTTCGCGGGGATGCTGCCCTTCATGGGCATCCAGGTCGTGGCGCTCGCGCTCCTGTACATCTTCCCCGAGATCGGCCTCTGGCTGCCCCACACCCTCTACAAGTGAGGCGAGGGCCCGCCGGGCCCTCGCAGCGATAGGCCAGGGACCGGGGGCGCGAGCCCCTGGTCCTTTCATTTCACCCGACCGGACGCGCCGTGAAGCCGAAGATACTCGTCACCCGCCAGGTATTTCCCGAGATCGTCGAGGTGCTGCGAAGCCGCTTCGACGTCGAGCACAACGACGACGACCGCCCGTGGCCCGCCGAGGAACTCGCGCGCCGCCTCGCCGACAAGCAGGGCGTGCTCGCCACCGTCATGGACCGGATCGACGAGGCCGTGCTCGGCGCGGCGCCCGGCCTGAAGGTCGTCTCCAACATCGCCGTCGGCACCAACAACGTGGACATCCCGGCGTGCACGAAGCGCGGCATCCGGGTCACCAACACGCCCGAGGTGCTCAACGACACGACGGCCGACCTCACCTGGGCGCTGCTGATGGCGGCGGCGCGCCGCGTCGCCGAGGGCGACGCCCTGGTTCGGCGCGGCGAGTGGACGGTGGCCTTCCGCATGCAGTCGCCCCTCGGCACCGACGTGCACCACGCCACGCTCGGAATCCTCGGCATGGGGCGCATCGGGCAGGCCATCGCCCGGCGCGCCGGCGGATTCGACATGCGCGTTCTCTACCACAACCGCGGCCGCATCCCCGAGGCGGACGAGAGGCGCCTCAACGCGACCTGGGTGGAGAAGGACCGGCTCCTCGCGGAAAGCGACTTCGTCGTCGTGATGGTTCCCTATTCGCCGGCCGTGCACCACCTCGTCGGGGCGGCCGAGATCGCGAAGATGAAGCCCACGGCGATCCTGGTGAATACCGCCCGCGGCGGCGTGGTCGACGACGCGGCGCTGGTGGAGGCGCTGAAAGCCCGGCGGATCGCCGGCGCGGGCCTCGACGTGTTCGAGGGCGAGCCGAAGCTCAATCCCGGCTACCTCGCGCTCCCCAACGCCGTCCTCACGCCGCACATCGGCAGCGCCACGCGGGCCACGCGCCTCGCCATGTGCGAGACGGCCGTTGCCAACCTGACGGCGGCGCTCGAGGGACGCATGCCGCCCAACCTCGTCAACACGGAACTCGCCCAAGGAGCAAAGCAATGAGCGCGAAAGTCGCCTTCCTCGGCCTCGGCGTCATGGGGTTCCCCATGGCCGGCCACCTCAAGGCCCGGGGCTACGACGTCACCGTCTACAACCGCACCGCCGCCAAGGCGAAGGAGTGGGTCGCGAGGCACGGCGGCCGCGCGGCGGCCACGCCCGGCGAGGCCGCGGCGGGCGCGGACTTCGTGGCCATGTGCGTGGGCAACGACCGCGACCTCGCCGAGGTCGCCGCCGCCGCGCTCGCGGGCATGAGGAAGGGCGCGGTGCTGATCGACCACACCACGGCGTCGGCCGATGCCGCGCGGCGCATCTTCGCCGACGCGAAGGCGCGCGGCATCGACTTCATCGACGCGCCCGTCTCCGGCGGCCAGGCCGGCGCGGAGAACGGCAAGCTCACGATCATGTGCGGCGGCGAGGCGGCGGTCTTCGAGCGGGCGAAGCCCGTCATGGAGAGCTACGCCAAGGCGGTCACGCTCCTGGGCGCGGCCGGCGCGGGCCAGCTCACCAAGATGGTGAACCAGATCTGCATCGCGGGGCTCGTGCAGGCGCTCTCCGAGGGCATCGCCTTCGCCGAGAAGGCGGGGCTCGACCCGCTCGCCGTCCTCGACGTGATTTCCAAGGGCGCCGCGCAGTCGTGGCAGATGGAGAACCGCGGCAGGACCATGGCCGAGCGCAAGTTCGACTTCGGCTTCGCCGTGGACTGGATGCGCAAGGACCTCGCCATCGTCCTCGACGAGGCGCGGCGCAACGGCGCGCGCGTTCCCGTCACGGCGCTCGTGGACCAGTTCTACGGCGACGTGCAGAAGGCCGGCGGCAACCGCTGGGACACGTCCTCGCTCATCACGAGGCTCTGATGAAGATCACGCTCTACTACTCCCCGGGCGCGTGCTCGCTCGCGCCCCACATCGTCCTCGAGGAGCTGGGCATTCCCTACGAGGCCGTGAGGATCAGCACCGCCGAGGGCCAGCAGCGCTCGCCGGAGTACCTGAAGATCAACCCGCGCGGGCGCGTGCCCACGCTGGTGGCGGACGGCAGGGTCCTCGTCGAGAACGTCGCCATCCTCGCGTTCCTGGGCGGCGGCTTCCCGGAGAAGGGCCTCTGGCCGCGGAAGACCTGGGACCAGGCGCAGGCGCTCTCGATGATGGCCTGGCTCGCCGACACGGTGCACCCGGCCTATGCGCACCTCTTCCGTCCCGGGCGCTACGTGGAGGGCGAGGCCTGCCTCGAGGCCGTGAAGGCGGGCGGCCGCCGCGCCTTCGGCGACTGCCTCGCGGAGATCGACCGCCTCGTGGCCGGGAAGAAGTGGGCCGTCGGCGGCCGCTTCTCGGTGGTGGACGCCTACCTGCTCGTCTTCTACCGCTGGGGCAACCGGAACGGATTTCCCGTGAAGGACCTCGCGCACTACACCGCCCTCGTCGAGCGCGTGCTGGCCCGGCCCGCCGTGAAGCGGGTGATGGCCGCCGAAGGCATCACCATGGCATGAGCCTCGCCCTCGACCACCTCGTGGTGGCCGCGCGCACGCTGGAGGAGGGCGCGCGGTGGCTCGAGGCGCGCACGGGGGTGCCGACGGCGCCGGGCGGCAGGCACGGGCTCATGGGCACGCACAACCGCCTCCTCGCGCTCGGCGGGGGTGCCTACCTCGAGATCATCGCGGTCGATCCGGACGCGCCGCCGCCCGCGCGGCCGCGCTGGTTCGCGCTCGACGATCCCGCCATGCGGCGCCGGCTCGCGGACGGCCCCGCGCTCGTGCACTGGGTGGCGCGCACGGACGACCTCGACGCGGCGCGCGCCCGGGAGCCGGCCCTCGTGGGCGAGGTGCTCGCGCTCTCGCGCGGCCCCTACCGCTGGCGGATCGGCGTGGCGCCCGGCGGCGGCCTGCCCGCGCAGGGCGCCTTCCCGACCCTCATCCAGTGGGAAGGGGACCGGCATCCGGCGGCCGCGCTGCCGCCCTCGGGCTGCCGGCTGGAACGCCTGACGGTGCGCACGCCGGGCGCCGCCGCGCTCGAGGCCCGGCTCGCGGGGCTGGGCCTCGCCGCCGACGCCCCGGTGCGGCTCGTGGAGGCGGACCGGACGCGGATCTCGGCGGTCCTCCTCTCGCCGCGCGGCGTGGTCCTGTTGCCGGAATCGCCCGGCGCGGAATAAGCGGCGGCGTGGCGGTGTTCTCCCGGTCGCAGCCCCCCAACGCCCCCGAAAGCTGATCGAGGCCGCCCTTCCCGTGGACCACGAGCAGGTCCTTCCCTACATCCCCAACCTGCGCCGCTACGCCCGGGCGCTCGTGGGCGACCGCGACGCGGCCGACGACCTCGTCCAGGACACGCTCGAGCGCGCGGTGCGCAAGTTCCACCTCTGGCGGCCGGGAGACCTGCGCGCCTGGCTCTTCTCCATCATGCACAACGTCTTCGTGAACCAGCTCCGGTCGCGCCGGATCCCGCCCTCGCAGGAGGTGGACGAGAACCTCCCGGGGGGCAGCGACCCGGCCGGCATCACCGACGTGCGCGACATCGAGCGCGGCCTCGCCACCCTTTCCCCGGAGCAGCGCGAGGTCCTGCTCATGGTGGGGCTCGAGGACATGAGCTACGAGGAGGTGAGCCGGGCCCTGGGCGTGCCGATGGGGACCGTGATGTCGCGGCTTTCGCGCGCCCGCGACAGGCTCCGCCGCCACCTGGACGGCGAGACGGCGCGCGCCAGCCTGAAGGTGATCCGATGAGCCGCGACGACGAGCAGGACCGCCTGCTGCACGAGCGGTTCGACCCGGTGCTCCTCGAGCCCATCCCGGCGCGCCTGCAGCTGCGGCGCCCGGCGTGGATCGGCTACGCGCGCGCGGCGGCCGTGCTCGCGGCGGGCATCGCGATCGGCCTCGCCCTGCCACGGCCGTGGCAGGCGGCGCCGGAGGTCCCCCGGGCCGCGGCCGCGCCCGCCCCGGGCCTTCCCGCGCGGGCCGCGCGCGCCCACCTCGTCTTCGCGATGGAGGTCCGCCACCCCGTCGAGGTGGACGCCTCGCAGCAGGAGCACCTCGTCGCGTGGCTCTCCAAGCGGCTCGGGACGAAGCTCAGGGTCCCCGTGCTGGCCGGGGAGGGGTATGAGCTTCTCGGCGGGCGCCTGCTGCCGGGCCCCGACGGGCCGGTGGCGCAGTTCATGTACCAGGAGGCGGCCGGCCGCCGCCTCACGCTGTACGTCACCGCGAAATCGGCGAGCGAGGGGCCGACCGCCTTCCGCTTCGCGCAGGAAGGCCCCGTGTCGGTCTTCTACTGGATCGACGGCAACTGGGGCTACGCCCTTTCCGGCGAGATCGACCGCGCGGTCCTCTCCCGCCTGTCCACGAGCGTCTACCGCCAGCTCAATCCCTGAGGCTCCCGCCGCGCCGGCGGGCGTGGCGCCCATGATTAACGTACGTTATCATGGGCCCACAAAGACTAACAGCGGGAGGCCCGACTTCCCGCGAAAGGCGCACAGCCATGCCCTATCCCCTGCCCCCGAACGGGGTGCCGCCGGCCGTGCTCGCGCACGACGTGGAGGCGCTCCAGGTCGCCGAGCTCTACCGCAACCTGCCCGTGGGCGCCGGCGCCGCCCTGCTGGGCACCTTCCTGTGCGTCTTCGTCCTCGCGGAGGACGGGCTGCGCGCGGCCCACGTCCTCTGGCTCGGTTACGGGATCGTCGTGGCGATCCTGCGGCTGGGCCTTTGCTGGGCCTACCGGACCGGCGCGATGGCCCTCGACGCCCGGCACTGGGCGCGCCTCGCCGTGCTGGGCAATGTCCTGGCCGGCATCCAGTGGGGCCTGCTCGGCACCGCGCTCTTCCCCGGCGATCCCGGGCCGCTGCAGAACTTCGCGATCATGGTGATCACGTGCTACGTGGGCGGCTCCATCACGGCCTACGCGCCGGTGCGCTGGGCCCACCCGGCGCTGTCCATCCCGGCGACCGTCCCCTCGACCGTGCACATCTTCTTCTTCGAGTCCGGCCCCCATCCGGTCGCCGGGTTCATGGCCTTCTTTTTCGTCGGCATGGTCCTTTACTACGCCTTCCGCGAGACGGAGGCCGTCGAGCAGCGGCTTCGCGCCGACACGCGCATCCGCCGCAAGCTGCGCGAGCTCGAGGCCGATGCGCGCCGCGTTCCCGCGTATGCGCCGCCCCCGCCGGGCGCGCGCCGGCTCTGAGGCCGGGGGAGGGCCGCCGGCTTTTCCGTAGAATGGCGGCTTGAGCGCCCTCCCCGAAGACCTGCGGGCCGCCACGCTCGCGGCCGACCACCCCAAGATCGCCGCGCTGGCCGAATCGCTCGCGCAGCGCGAGCGCGCGGGCCGCCCCAGCGAGCGCGAGAAGGCGCTGCTCGCGGCCCTCCTCGAGCGCTCGCGCAAGGCGCACGCGGCGCGCGCGGCGAGGATCCCGCGCCCGCGCTTCCCCGAGGACCTGCCCATCGCCCAGAAGCGCGACGACATCGCCGCGCTGGTGGCCGCCCACCCGGTGACGATCGTCTGTGGCGAGACGGGCTCGGGCAAGACCACGCAGATCCCCAAGATCTGCCTCGACCTGGGGCGCGGCGCCGCCGGCCTCGTGGGCTGCACCCAGCCGCGGCGCATCGCGGCCCGCAGCCTCGCCGCCCGCCTCGCGCACGAGCTCCCCGGCACGCCGAAGGGCTTCGTCGGCCACAAGATCCGCTTCCAGGACCGCACCAACCCCGACACCGTCGTCAAGGTGATGACCGACGGGATCCTGCTCGCCGAGACCCATTCCGACCGCGAGCTGCGCGCGTACGACACGATCATCGTGGACGAGGCCCACGAGCGGAGCCTCAACATCGACTTCCTGCTCGGCTACCTCAAGCGCCTCGTCGCCGCGCGCCCCGAGCTCAAGGTGATCGTCACCTCCGCGACCATCGACACCCAGCGCTTCTCCGACTTCTTCGGCGGTGCCCCGGTGATCGAGGTCTCGGGCCGCACCTGGCCCGTGGAGGTCCGCTACCGGCCGGAGTACTTCGAAGTCGAAGACGAGGATGACGAACCGGTCGACATGAACGAGGCCATCGCGAAGGCGGTGGACGAGATCGCGCGCGGCAGCCGAAGCGGCGACATCCTCGTCTTCCTGCCGGGGGAGCGCGAGATCCGCGAGACGGCCGAGACGCTTCGCAAGCACCACCCCCGGGGAGCCGAGATCCTCCCGCTCTTCTCGCGCCTTTCCGCCGAGGAGCAGGACCGCGTCTTCGAGCCCTCGGGCCAGCGGCGCATCGTGCTCGCCACCAACGTGGCCGAGACCTCCCTCACCGTGCCCGGCATCCACTACGTGATCGACACGGGCCTCGCGCGCGTCAAGCGCTACAGCCCCCGCCAGAAGATCGACCAGCTGCGCATCGAGCCCGTCTCGCAGGCCGCGGCGAAGCAGCGCGCGGGCCGTTGCGGCCGGGTGGCGAGCGGGGTTGCCATCCGCCTCTACGCCGAGGACGACTTCGCCGCGCGCCCCGAGTTCACCACGCCCGAGATCCTGCGCACCTCGCTCGCGAGCGCCATCCTGCGCATGGCGGCCCTCGAGCTGGGCGACGTCGCCGACTTCCCCTTCGTGGAGCCGCCCACGCCCAGGCAGGTCGAGGACGGCTACCGCACGCTCTTCGAGCTGGGCGCGATCGACGAGCGGCGAAACCTCACGGCGATCGGGCGCGAGCTCTCGCGCCTGCCCGTCGATCCGCGCATCGGGCGCATGCTGGTGGCCGCGCGCGAGCACAACTGCCTGTGCGAGATGGTGATCCTCGCTTCCGCCCTCTCCATCCAGGACCCGCGCGACCGCCCGCAGGAAAAGCGCCAGGAGTCGGACCGCGCGCACGAGGAGTTCCGCGACGAGGCGTCCGACTTCGTGCAGCTGCTGAACCTGTGGAAGTTCTTCGACGAGGCCTTCCGCCACAAGGAGTCCAACCGCAAGCTCTGGGCCACCTGCCGCGAGCACTTCCTCTCCTACGTGCGCATGCGCGAGTGGCGCGACCTCGCCGGGCAGCTGCGCGAGATGGCCGCGGAGCTGGGCATCCGCGAGAACGCCGCCGACGCGACCTACGAGCAGGTGCACCGCGCGCTCCTGGCGGGCCTCGTGGGCAACGTCGGCCTGAAGTCGCAGGAGGGCGACCACTACAACGCGCCGCGCGGCATCGCGTTCGCGGTCTGGCCCGGGTCGGGGCTGAAGAAGAACCGGCCGCGCTGGATCATGGCCGGGGAGCTGCAGGAGACCACGCGCATCTACGCCCGCAACGTCGCGCGCGTGGAGCCCGAGTGGATCGAGAAGGCGGCCGCGCACCTGGTGACGCGCACGCACGCCGAGCCGCACTGGGACCGCGCCCGTGGCGAGGTCGTGGCGTACGAGACGGTGGCCCTGTACGGGCTCACGATCGTCTCGCGCCGCAAGGTGAGCTTCGGCCGCCTGGATCCCGCGCGCGCGCGGGAGATCTTCATCGAGGGGGCGCTCGTCGCCGGCGAGTTCGACACGAGGCAGCCCTTCTTCGCGCACAACCGCGCGCTCGTGCGCGAGGTCGAGGAGCTGGAGCACCGGGCGAGGCGCCAGGACGTGCTGGTGGACGAGCGCTCGCTCTTCGCCTTCTACGCCGCGCGCGTTCCGGAGGAGGTGCGCGACGCGCGCTCCTTCGAGGCCTGGTACGCGCAGGCCGCGAAAGCCGAGCCGAAGCTGCTCCACCTCTCGAAGGCCGATCTCATGCGCCACGGCGCGGAATCGGTCACGGAGGAGCTCTTCCCGCGCCAGCTGCGCCTGGGCGAGCACGCGTTCCCGCTCGCCTACCGCTTCGAGCCGGGGCACGCCCTGGACGGCGTGACGATGAACGTGCCGCTCGCGCTCCTCAACCAGGTGGACGAGGC
This sequence comes from uncultured Lysobacter sp., assembly GCA_964576455.1. Lineage (GTDB taxonomy): Bacteria > Pseudomonadota > Gammaproteobacteria > Burkholderiales > Usitatibacteraceae > FEB-7. The sequence continues at coordinate 27,402 of CAZNWZ010000005.1, read as the reverse complement.
GGGGATCGACTGGCTGGTGCCCGGCATGGTGCGCGAGAAGGTGGCGTGGACGATGAAGGCGCTGCCCAAGCGGATCCGCACCGCGCTCGTCCCCGTGCCCGAGCACGTGACGGCCTTCCTCGAGCGCGCGAGGCCGGGCGAGCGCCGCATCGTCGACGAGGTGCTCGCCTATGCCTCGCGGCTCGTGGGCGAGCGCCTCGACTCCGGGGTGTGGTCGAAGGACGAATGCCCGGCCCACCTGCGGATGAACCTGCGCGTCGTGGACGACGCGAAGCGCGAGCTCGCGATGGGCCGGGACCTGGGCGAGCTGCGCGCGCGCCTGGGCGAGGCCGCGCAGCTCACGCTCGCGCAGTCGAGGCCCGGCCTCGAGCGCGAGGGAATCCGGGCGTGGGATTTCGGCGACCTGCCCGCGGAGGTGACCTTCCGCCGCGGCAACCAGACCCTCACCGGCTACCCCGCGCTCGCCGACGAGGGCGAGAGCGTGGCCATCCGGCTCTTCGACACGCGGCAGAAGGCCGACGACGCGCACCGCGGCGGCGTGAAGCGCCTGCTCGCCTTCGAGCTCAGGGAGCAGGTGAAGAACCTCGAGCGCGGCCCCTCCGGCTTCAATGCGCTCGCCCTCAAGCTGCAGCCGGTGATGCCGCCCGACCGCCTGCGCGCCGACCTCGTGGAATGCGTCCTCGACCGCGCCTTCGTGGGCGAGGACGAGCTGCCGCGCTCGCCGAAGGCCTTCGAGGAGCAGAAGAAGCGCGCCAAGGCGCGGCTGCCGGCGGTGACCGAGGCGGCCACGCGGCACGCCACGGCCATCGCCGAGGCGCAGCACGCGCTCGCCGCGGAGCTCGCCCGCTCCGCCGGGCTGGGCAAGGTCGCGCACGAGGTGAAGGCCCAGCGCGACCGGCTTCTCCACCCGGGCTTCCTCGCGCGCACGCCCTGGGAGCGGCTCGAGCACGTCCCGCGCTACCTCAAGGGCGCGGCGCTTCGCCTCGTGAAGTACCGCGGCAACCCGGAGCGCGACCAGCGGCACGGGCCCGTGGTCGCGGGCCTGTGGGCGCAGTACGAGGCGCGCGCCGAGGCCGACCGCAAGGCGGGGCTGCGCGAGCCGAAGCTGGAGGAGTTCCGCTGGCTCGTGGAGGAGCTTCGCATCTCGCTCTTCGCGCAGGAGCTCAAGACGCCGTTCCCCGTCTCCGCCAAGCGCCTGCAGAAGTTCTGGGACGAGCACCTGCGCGCGTAGAATCCGTCCCATGGAAGACCGCGCCGCCGGACCGCACCTCGCCTCGCGCATGGCCGCGATCGCGCCCTTCGAGGTGATGGAGATCCAGACCTTGGCGCGCGCGCTCGAGGCGCAGGGCCGCGACGTGATCCACCTGGAGATCGGCGAGCCCGACTTCGCCACGCCCGCCCCCGTGGTCGAGGCCGCGAAGCGGGCGCTGGAGGACCGGCCGATGCTCTACACCTCCGCGCTCGGCATCCCGGAGCTGCGCGAGGCGATCAGCGCCTTCTACCGGGACCGCTACCGGGTCGAGGTGCCGCCCGCGCGCATCGTCGTGACCGCAGGCTCGAGCGCGGCGCTCCTGCTCGCCTTCGGCGTGCTGCTGGACCCGGACGACGAGGTGCTGCTCGCGGATCCGGGCTATCCCTGCAACCGCCACTTCGTGCACGCGCTCGGCGGCCGGCCGCGGCTCGTGCCCGTGGACTCGCGCTCGCGCTACCAGCTCACGCCCGCGGTCGCCGGGGAGGCCTGGACGCCGCGCACGCGCATCGTCATGGTGGCGAGCCCCTCCAACCCCACGGGCACGCTGGTGGAGCCGGGGGAGATCGCGGCGTTGGCGGGCCTGGCGCGCGAGCGGGGCGCGACGCTGCTCGTGGACGAGATCTACCACGGCCTCACCTACGGGCGCGAAGCGCGCACCGCCCTCGAGGCTGGCGAGGACGTCTTCGTCATCAACAGCTTCTCCAAGTACTTCCAGATGACGGGCTGGCGCCTGGGCTGGATGGTCGTGCCGGCGGCGGCCGTGCGCGAGGTCGAGAAGCTCGCGCAGAACCTCTACATCTCGCCCTCGGCGATCGCCCAGCACGCCGCGCTCGCCGCCTTTGCGCCGGAGACGATCGCGATCCTGGAGGCGCGGCGGCGCGAGCTGCAGGCGCGGCGCGACTTCCTGCTGCCGGCGCTGGAATCCCTCGGATTGCGGATCGGAGCCCGGCCGGAGGGCGCCTTCTACGTCTATGCGGAGTGTTCCGCGCTCACGCAGGACAGCTTCGCCTTCGCGCGCGAGGCGCTGTCGAAGGCGGGCGTCGCCTTCACGCCGGGCAAGGACTTCGGCTTCAACGCCCCCGAGCGCCACCTGCGCATCGCCTACACGCAGCCGGTCGCGCGTCTCGAGGAGGCCGTCTCCCGCCTGCGCGCCTTCCTGCGCGAGGGGACCTGACCATGTGGCTCGACGCCGTCCTCGCCTACCTGCACTTCACCGCCGTGTTCGTGCTCTTCGCGTTCCTCACGGTGGAGCTGATGCTCGCGAGGGCCACGCTGGACGCCTCCGCGGTGCGCCTGCTGGCGCGCGTGGACCTCTGGTACTTCGGGGCGGCACTCGTCACGCTCGCCACCGGCTTCGCGCGCGCGATCTGGGGCGCCAAGGGCTGGGGCTTCTACGCCGGCGACTGGGTCTTCCACGCCAAGGTGACGCTCTTCCTCGCCGTGGCCGCGCTCTCGGTCGCGCCGACGCTTTCCATCCGGCGCTGGCGGCGCCTGGCGGAGTCCGAGCCGGCCTTCGCGGTCCCCGAGGGGGAGCGCGCGCGGCTTCGCCGCTGGCTCATGTGGGAGGTGCACGTGGCCGCCATGATCCCGGTCTTCGCCGTCGTGATGGCCCGCGGGCTCGGCCGCTAGGGGCCGCCGTGTCGAGGCTGCTCGTGGCGCTGCAGTTCGGCCTCATGGCGCTCATCGCCCTGCGCCTGGAGCCCTCGCGCGTGGGCGCGGGCTTCCTGGCCCTCCTCGCCGCGGGCCTCGCGGTGGGCGGGTGGGCGCTCTCGGCGAACCGCCCCGGCAACTTCCACATCCGGCCGGACCCGCACCCGCAGGGCGAGCTGGTGACGCGCGGCCCCTACGCCTGGGTGCGCCACCCCATGTACCTGTCGGTCCTGCTGGCGATGGCGGCGTTCGCTCTCGCCGGGGATGCCTGGCAGTGGCTCGCGTGGGCGCTCCTGGCCGGCGTGCTTTTCGCCAAGGCGCGGCGGGAGGAGCGGGGCCTCGCGATCCTGCACCCCGGCTACGAGGCCTATCGCGCCCGGACCCGGGCCATCGTGCCGTTCCTGCTCTGAGAGCGTCAGGGCGCCGCCGGCGGCCGCGAGCGCGCGAACGCCTCGAACTGGTCGGCGGGCAGCGCCGGCGCGAAGTAGTGCCCCTGGATCTCGTCGCAGCCGAGCTCGGCGAGGATGGCGAGCTGCTCCGCCGTCTCCACTCCCTCCGCGACGACGCTCTTGCCCAGGGCGTGCGACATCGCGATCATGGCCGCGACGATGGCCCGGGAGTCGCCGCCTCGCTGCAGGTCCTCGACGAAGACGCGGTCGATCTTGATGGTCTGGACGGGAAAGCGCTTGAGGTAGGCCATCGACGAGAAGCCCGTGCCGAAGTCGTCCAGGGCGATGCCGATGCCCATCGCGGTCAGCTCGCGCAGCATGCCCTCGGCCGAGGCGGGGTTCTCCATCAGCAGCCCCTCGGTGATCTCGAGCTCGAGGCAGCCCGGCGCGATGCCGGCCTCCTCCACGCTGTCGCGGACCTGCTGGGCGAGGCCGGTGCGGCGGAACTGCCGCGGCGAGACGTTGACGCACACCTGCGCGAGGGCCAGCCCCTGCCCTTGCCACGCCTTCATCCGGGCGCAGGCCTCGCGCAGGGCCCACCGGCCGATCTCCTCGATGAAGCCCGATTCCTCCGCCAGCGGGATGAAGCGGGCGGGGGAGATCATCCCGTGCTCCGGGTGCCGCCAGCGCAGGAGGGCCTCCGCGGCGACGACGGCGCCGGTCCCGAGCACGACCTGCGGCTGGTAGTGCAGCATCAGCTCGCCGCGCTCGATGGCCAGGCGCAGGTCGCGATCGAGCGTCACGCGGGCGAGCGCCTCCGCGTTCATCCGCTCCTCGAAGTAGACCGCCTGCGAGCGCCCGGCGGCCTTCGCCCGGTACATCGCGGTGTCGGCGTTCTTGAGCAGCTCCTCCGCCGTGGCGCCGTCCTCGGGATGGAACGCGATGCCCACGCTCGCGCCGAGGAAGGAGCGGTGCTCGCCGACGGCGAATTCCGCGGCGAGCACGCGCACGATCGCCTCGGCAATCCGGCCCGCGGCCTGGGGCTGCTGGAGGTTGGCGAGCAGGACGGTGAACTCGTCCCCGCCGAGGCGGGACACGGTGTCGCTCGCGCGCACGCAGCCGCGGATCCGGGCGGCGGCCTCGCGCAGGACCGCGTCGCCGGAGGAGTGCCCGAAGGAGTCGTTCACGTCCTTGAAGCGGTCGAGGTCGATGAAGAGGAGCGCGAAGCGACGGCCCTCGCGCTGGCAGCGCGAGATCTCCTGCGTGAGGCGGTCCTTGAAGAGGAGCCGGTTGGGCAGCCCGGTGAGCGGGTCGAAGTGGGCCTGCACGTAGAGCTGCTCGTCGCGCCACGCGGAGGACACCGCGACCGCGATCCGGTCGGCGAACTCGCGCGCCTGCCGGTGCTCCTCGTCGCGGCGGGCGGCGTCGGCCCGGTAGCCGAGCGCGAGCGCGCCGCACACGGCCTCGCGCCAGACGATCGGCTGGACGTAGGCGGTCCGGATGCCCTCGTCGGCGAGGTGCGCGAGGTGGTCCGGGGCCGGCGCGCCGAGCGCGATCCACGCGCCCTTCTCGTCGGTCTCGAGGATGCGGCGCGTTTCCGGGGCGATGTCGAGCCGGGACACCGTGAGCGCGCCGCCCGTGCGCGGCCCGCGGTGGTAGGCCCGGGCATGGCCCGGGTTGTCGCGGTCGAAGAGCGTGACGCTCACCGCGTCCGCGGGAACGACGTCGCCCATGCGCTCGATGACCGTCCGGACCACCTGCTCCGTGTCGACGCTGGACAGGATCAGCCGGTCGATCTCGGAGAGCGCGGTGAGGGCCGCGAACTGGTGTCCCAGCCGCGCGGACATGTTGTCGAAGGCCGAGGCGAGCTCGCCGAACTCGTCGGTGCGCGGCATGTCGAGGCGGCCGGCGAAGTCGTTGTGGGCGATGGCCCGCGCGCGCGTGGCCAGCCGCTCCACCGGCACGAGGATGCCGCGCGCCTGGCGCAGGGTGAGCCAGGTGACGAGCAGGAGCGCCAGCGCGACCACGGGCACGTAGATCTGGCGGAACTCGGTAACCGGCGCGAGCTGGAAGCTCTCGGGCTGGCTCGCGACGAAGACCCAGTCGGGCGTGCCGAAGCCCGCGCGCATGAACTGGCCCCACGCGATCGCGCGATGGGGCTCGCCCTGGCGCTGCCACCGGATCGAGCGCAGCTGGCTCTGGACGGACGGGGTCTCGAGGGCGGGCGCCAGGGCGGCCGGGTCGGGAGACGAGCAGAACAGGACGGCGCGCGAGCCCTGCTCGAAGATGCAGAAGTCGGTGGCGGTGGGGTAGAGGTCGACGGAGCCCCAGACGAATTCGGGCGCGAGCTCGCCCACGACCAGGGCGCGGCCCTCCTCGGCGCCCGTGGCCGACACCAGGGTCATCCTCACGGCGCCGCCCTCGCGGGCGACGAGCAGCACCGGCTTGCCCAGCGCGAGGCGCTCCTCGGCTTCCGGCGCCAGCGCCGGCACCGCGGGCCGGCCGAGGGCGGCGACGAGGCTCCCGTCGGCGCGGACCATGCCGAGCGAGACGAAGCTGCGGCGGGCCAGCGAGTCCTGCGGCAGCGGGCCGTCGGGGCGGCTGGCCGCCGCCCCCGCCACTTCCTGCGCGAGGAGCAGGCGCTCGAAGACGGCCATGCCGTAGGTCTTGGCGTTGGCGGCCATCCGGCGCTCACCCAGCTGCAGGAGGATCGTGCGCACCTCGCCCAGCGAGAGCGCGGCCACCAGGGCCAGGGGCACGAAGGCGGACAGGCCGAGGACGACGAAGGCGCGCCGGGCGACGCCTCCCGTCAGGAAGCGGCCCCACAAGCCCTTCAAGGATCGAAGTCCTGCGCGAGTCCGATGAACTGGCCGTCGCGGGCCCTCACCACGTCGTCCCGGCTGACGGGCGTGACGAGCGGGGCCTTCGACTCGCCGTCCTTGCCCAGGCTGTAGAGGTCGAAGTCGGTGTTGAGGGGCGCGAGCTTCTTGTCCTTGCGCGCCTTGCCGTTGCCCTTCATCGTCGCGAGGTCGATGTACTGGTAGGGGCGGCCCCAGGGGTCGAGCCGGCTGCCGGCGCCCACCTCGGCGAGGCTCTGGGGAAACGCCCGCGCGTCGATCTCGTAGCGCTTGATGGACGCGGCGATCGCGCCGATGTCCGCCACGGCCTGGGCCACCATCACGCGGTCGCGGTAGCGCTTGTAGGCGCCTTGGGCGAGCGCACCCAGGATGGCAACGATGGCCACCGCGATGAGGATCTCGACCAGCGTGAAGCCGGCGCCGGCGCGGCGGCGGACGGACGTTCTCATGACGCCCATTCTCCCACGGCGTGCGGCTCCGGGGACCGGGCGCCGGTTTCAACGGCAACCGGCCCGGCGCGCCGCGGATTTCAGCCGAAACCGGGCGGCAGTCGGCCTTCCTCCTGGGCGTGGCACGCGACCCGGCTTTCGCCGACCTCGAGGAGCTCCGGGCGCTCCGAGCGGCAGCGGTCGTTCGCGTGCGGGCAGCGCGGGTGGAAGGCGCAGCCCGAGGGCGGGTCGAGCGGGTTGGGCACCTCGCCCGCCACGGGCGTGCGCGCCTTGCCGCTCATCGTGATGTCCGGGATCGCGCTCTCGAGCATCCGCGTGTAGGGGTGCAGCGGCCGCGCGAAGAGCGTGCGCGTGGGCGCGATCTCCACGAGCCGGCCGAGGTACATCACGCCCACCCGCGTGGAGATGTGCGAGACCACGGCGAGGTTGTGCGAGATGAAGAGGTAGGTGAGCCCGTGCTCGCGCTGCAGGTCCTTCATGAGGTTCAGGATCTGGGCCTGCACGGAGACGTCGAGCGCGCTCGTGGGCTCGTCGCAGACGAGGAACTCGGGGTTCGACGACAGCGCCCGCGCGATCGAGATGCGCTGGCGCTGCCCGCCGGAGAACTCGTGCGGGAACTTCTCGGCGTCCTGCGCCGACAGGCGCACGTCCTCGAGCAGCTCGCCCACGCGCCTCGAGAGGGCCGCCCGGTCCCTCACGATGCCGTGCGCCACGAGGGGCTCGGCGACGATGCGGCCCACGCGCCAGCGCGGGTTCAGGCTCGCGTACGGGTCCTGGAAGATCATCTGGAAGCGCCGGCGCATGGCGAGCATGTCCGAGCGCCTGGCGATCGCGCCCATGTCCTGCCCGTCGAACACGATCGAGCCACGCGAGGGGGCGTAGAGCCCGCACACGAGCCGGGCGACCGTGGACTTGCCGCACCCCGATTCCCCGACGAGGGAGAGCGTCTCGCCGCGGTTGATCGTGAACGACACGCCGTCCACCGCCTTCAGGACCTGCCGCGGCGCGCCCTCCAGCACGCGGTTGAGCCACGGGCGCGACACGTCGAAGTCCCTCGCGAGGTCCTTCACCTCCAGCAACACCCGGGAGGCACTGCCTGCCACGGGCACCGCGGTCTTCGACTCAGCGCTCATCCGTGTTCATCCGTGTGCCGTCATCCGTGTTCATCCGTGTTCCCGCCCTACCTCGCATGCAGCCAGCAGGCTGCGCGCGTGCTGCCGGCAGGCAGCAGGTCGGGACGCTCCTCGCGGCAGCGATCGAAGGCCTTCGGGCAGCGCGGATTGAACGCGCAGCCCCTCGGGATCGCGTCCAGCCGCGGCATCGACCCCTCGATCTGCGGCAGCCGCTCCACCTCCTGCCCGATGGCCGGGATCGATCCCATGAGGCCCGCGGTGTAGGGATGCTGCGGGTGGTGGATCACCTCCTGGACGGGGCCGATCTCCGCCAGCCGCCCCGCGTACATCACCGCGACCCGGTCCGCGGTCTCGGCGATCACGCCCATGTCGTGCGTGACCAGCATCACCGCCGTGCCGTGCTCGCGGCACAGCCGCTTCAGGAGGGTGATGATCTGGGCCTGGATCGACACGTCGAGCGCCGTCGTGGGCTCGTCGGCGATGATGAGGCGGGGGTTCGCGCACAGGGCGAGCGCGATGACCACGCGCTGGCGCATGCCGCCGGAGAACTGGTGCGGGTAGTGGTCGATGCGCCGCTCCGGCGCCGGGATGCCGACCTCGCGCAGCAGGTCCACGGCGCGGGCGCGGGCCTCGGCCGCGCCCATCGGCAGGTGCGTCCGGATCGTCTCGACGATCTGGCGCCCGACCGTGTAGAGCGGGTTGAGGGAGGTGAGGGGGTCCTGGAAGATGGCCCCGATGCGCCGGCCGCGGATGCGGCGCATCTGCTCGGCCGGCAGGTCGTCGATGCGCCGGCCCTCGAGCCGGATCTCGCCGCCGGCGATGCGCCCCGGGGGCTCGAGCAGGCCGATGATGGCGGTGCCGGTGATGGACTTGCCCGCGCCCGACTCGCCCACCAGGCCCAGCACCTCGCCGGGCGCGATGTCGAGGCTCACGTCGTCGATGGCCACGAGCGTGCCGCGGCGCGTGGCGAACTCCACGCGCAGGTGGCGGACCTCCAGGAGCGGGGCGGCCGTTCTCACGCCGGGCCCTTCCCGGGATCGATCCAGGCGTCGGCCTCGATCTCCACCAGCATGTCCGGGTCCACGAGCGCCTTCACCGCCACCAGCGTGCACGCCGGGCGGATGTGCCCGAAGGCTTCGCCGTGGGCGCGGCCGACCTCCTCCCAGCGGGCGATGTCGGTCACGAAGAGGCGCGTGCGCACGACGTCGTCCATCGAGGCGCCGGCCCGCTCGAGGGCCGAGGCGATGTTGGCGAGGGCCTGCCTCGCCTGGGCGTAGGCGTCGCCGCGCCCCACGAGCCGGCCCTGCGCGTCCGTGGCGGTCGTGCCCGACACCCAGACGTGCGGCCCGCAGCGCACGGCGCGCGAGTAGCCGACGACCGGCTCCCAGGGGGCGCCGCTCGCGAACGCCTGGCGGGATCCGGCGCTCACTGCGGCGCGGTCCCGCCCTTGAACTTCGAGAGGCACTCGCCGATCGATTCGGCCTGGCGAACCACCGGCTTCCACTGCCCCGACGGCGCGTCGAGGCGCGCGGCCACGACGTAGCGCATGCACGGGTTCGCCTGCACCTCGAGGCTCTCCTGGGTGCCCACGCTCGCGCCCTTGCGCGGCGGCAGGGCGACGGTGAGCACGCGCGTGCCGGGGGCCACCACCGCGCGGCCCTTCGCGACGGGCTCGCCGTCGATGCGGCTCACGACCGCCGCGCCGTACCCCGCGCCGGGCGCGGCCGCGCCGTCGGCGCGGATCTCCGCCCAGGGCTGGTCGAAGGGCCCGGCGGCGGCCCCGGCCGGGGCGAGGAGCAGGGCGGCGAGCAGTCGTCTCATGGTCGTCCTTTGCCTATCGGAGCTTCGGGTTGAGGGCGTCGCGCAGCCAGTCGCCCAGCAGGTTCATCGCGAGCACCATGATCACCAGCCACGCCCCCGGGAACACGGTGATCCACCATTCCCCCGAGAACAGGAAGTCGTTGCCGATGCGGATCAGCGTGCCGAGCGAAGGCTGCGTGGGGGGCACGCCGACCCCCAGGAACGAGAGGGTCGCCTCGGTGATGATGGCGGTGCCGATGTGCAGGGTGGCGAGGACCAGCACCGGCCCCATCACGTTGGGCAGGACGTGCGAGAACATGATGGCCACGGGGTGGCGCCCGATGACGCGCGCGGCCTGCACGTATTCCTTGTTCCGCTCGACGAGCGTGGAGCCGCGGACCGTGCGGGCGTACTGCACCCACCCCGAGGCGGCGATGGCGAGCACCAGCACGTAGAGGGCCAGGGTGTCGTGCGAGTCCTTGGGCAGGGCCACCCGCGCCACGCCGTCGATGAGAAGGGCGATGAGGATCGCCGGGAAGGACAGCTGCACGTCGGCCACCCGCATGATGAAGGCGTCCACCTTGCCCCCGACGTAGCCCGAGAGCAGGCCCAGGGCGATGCCGATCGTCATCGCGAGCATCACGGCGAAGAACCCGACCATCAGCGACACGCGCGAGCCGTACATGATGGCCGAGAGCACGTCCCGGCCCTGGTCGTCGGTGCCCAGCAGGTAGGCGGGGTTGCCGCGCCCGGTCCAGGCCGGCGGCGTGAACGCGTCCAGGAGGTTGAGCGTCTTCAGGTCGAACGGGTTGTGCGGCGCGAGCCACCCGGCGAAGACCGCCGCCACGACGCAGGCGAGCGTGACGGCGGCCGCGACGATGGTGAGCGGCGAGCGCCGGAAGCTCCAGAACACGTCGGAGCCGAGGAAGCGCCGGATCGCCTCCATCAGTGCCCCCCCGCCATGGCGCGGTCGATGCGGAGCCTCGGGTCGACGAGGTAGTAGAGCAGGTCGACCACGAGGTTGATGACCACGAAGATGAAGCCGATGAGGCACAGGTACGCCGCCATCACCGGGATGTCGGCGAACTGCACGGCCTGGATGAAGAGCAGTCCCATGCCGGGCCACTGGAACACGGTCTCGGTGATGATCGCGAAGGCGATGATGGCGCCCAGCTGCAGCCCGGTGATCGTGATGACCGGCACGAGCGTGTTGCGCAGCGCGTGGCCGAAGTGGACGGTGCGGTCGGTGAGGCCGCGCGCGCGGGCGAACTTGATGTAGTCGGTGCGCAGCACCTCGAGCATCTCGCTGCGCACCAGCCGCATGATGAGGGTGAGCTGGAAGAGCCCCAGCGTGACCGAGGGCAGGATGAGGGCCCGCAGCCCCGAGGCCGTGAGGAACCCGGTGGACCACCCGCCCACCATCACCGTGTCGCCGCGCCCGAACGAGGGCAGCCATCCCAGCCAGACGGCGAAGATGAGGATGAGGAAGATGCCGATGAGGAAGGTGGGCAGCGACACGCCGATGAGCGAGACCGTGAGGAACACGCGCGAGAGCCAGGCGTTCCTCTTCAGGCCCGTGTAGACGCCCAGCGGGATCCCCACGACCAGGGCGAGGGTGGCGGCGACGAGGGCAAGCTCGAGGGTGGCGGGAAGGCGCTCGACGAGCAGCGCCGAGACCGGCCGCCCCAGCCGCAGCGAGATCCCGAAGTTGCCCTGAACCGCGTTGCCCACGAAGGTCGCGAACTGCGCGTGGAAGGGCTTGTCGAGCCCGAGCGAGGCGCGCATCGCCTGCCGGTCGGCCTGGGTCGCCTCCGGCGGGAGCATGAGGGCCACCGGGTCGCCCACGAAGTTGAAGAGCGAGAAGGCGATGAAGCCCACCACCAGCATCACGATCACGCCCTGCAGCAGGCGCCGGATGACGAAGGCGACCATGGGCTAGTCGATCCTCACCTTGTGGAAGTACACGGTGTTCACCGGCGAGAACCACGCCGTCACGCCCTTCCTCATCGCCCACGGGATGAGGGGCTGGTGGATGGGCACGAGCGGGAGCTCCCGGGCGGCGAGCAGCTGCGCCTCGCGGGCGAGGGCGTCGCGCCGGGCCGGGTCCCCCTCCACCTGCAGCTGCTGGACCAGCTCGTCCATCCGCGGGTGGGACCAGCGCCCCAGGTTGAAGTCGCCCTCGCCCTTGCGGTTGGCGGTGTGCAGCAGCGCCTGCAGCGTGTAGAGAGCGTCCGCCGTGATGCCGGAGCCCCACGAGAGCACGTAGAAGCTGGTGTCGTGCTTCTCGATCTTGGGGAAGTAGCTGGACTGCGGGACGATGTTGGGGCGCACGCGGATGCCCACCTGCGAGAGCATGACCGCCACGGCCTGCGCGATGTCGGCGGCCGGCTGGATGTTCCCGGCGTCGAGCGTGACCTCGAAGCCGTCGGGATAGCCCGCCTCGGCGAGCAGCCGTCTTGCCTTCTCGCGGTCGTGGGGCACGCGCCGGTCGGCTTCCGCCGCGTAGCCCTGCACGCCCGGGACGAGGATCGAGCCCGTCGGCCGCGAGAAGCCGCGCATCACCTTGGCGCGGATCGCCTCCGCGTCGATCGCGTGGGCCACGGCCTGGCGGACGCGAAGGTCCCTGAATGGGTTCGTCCCGCCGGCCTTGCCGTGGAGCAGGTCGTCGCGGAAGACGTCGAAGGCGACGTACTGCACGCGCAGCTCCCCGCCCTCCACGACCTTCAGGTGCGGGGCGGCGCGCAGCCGCGCCACGTCCTGCGTGGGAGGGTCGAGCACGAAGTCCACCTCGCCGGAGAGCAGCGCCGCGAGCCGGGTGGCGTTGGACTTGATGGGCAGCATCACCACCTCGGCGAGGTTGCCCTCGTTGCGGCCGGCCGCGTGCCCCCACCAGTCCGCGTGGGCGGCGAGCACGGTGCGCACGTCCGTCTGCCGCTCCTTCACCCGGAAGGCGCCGGTGCCGTTGGCGTTCCGGGAGGCGTAGGTGTCCTCCTTCGCGGTGTAGTCCTGCGGGCGGCCGGCGCCGTGCTTCAGCGACCAGGCCCTGCTCATGATGCGGAAGTTCGTGAGGTGCGAGAGCAGGGCCGGGTTGGGCTCGCGCATCACGAGGTCCACGGTGAGCGCGTCCACCCGGAGCGCCCTCTCCACGCCCTGCAGGGCGACCTTGAGCTGCGAGGTGGGCGAGAGCGCCCGCTCCACCGAGAAGACGACGTCGTCCGCGGAGAGGGTCGAGCCGTCGTGGAACTTCACGCCCTCGCGAAGCCGGAACCGCCACGTGCGCGCGTCCGGCCGGCTCCACGAGGTGGCGAGCCAGGGAATGACCTTCCACTCGCGGTCGCGCCAGACCAGCGGCTCGTAGACGTTGCCGGTGACGCGCGAGGTGGCCAGGAGGTTCGCCGAGTGCGGGTCGAGCGTCTGCGGGTCGTCCTGGCTCGCGTAGCGCAGCGTGCGGGCCTGCGCGGCGAGGGACAGGCAGGCGAGCGCGAGGACGGCGAGGGCGCGGGCGGACGGCATTGGCGGGAGCATAACGCAGCCGGCCCCGCGCAAGGCGGGGCCGGCGGGGGTTCGTCCGGTCAGGCGGTCAGTGGATCTTCACCCACTTGGCCGTGAGCCGGTTGTCGGCGCGGTGCACCACGCTCACGCCGGCGCGCATGGCCCAGGGGATCACCTGGTGGTGCAGCGGGAGGTGGCCCACGTCGGCCTTGTGGATCGCGAGCGCCTCCTTCGTGAGCGCCTTGCGCTTCGCGGGATCGGTCTCGGTCTTGAGCGCGTCGATGGCGGCGTCGACCTTCGGGTTCGAGTACTTGCCGAGGTTGAAGTTGCCGTCGCCGCCCTGGCCGACGGTTCGCAGCAGGCTCTGCAGCGAATAGAGCGAATCGAAGGTCGGAACGCCCCAGCCGAGCATGTAGAAGCTGGTGTCGAACTTCTGGATCTTGGCGAAGTAGGTGGCGCGCGGCATGGCGTTGAGGCGCACCTTGACGTTCACCTGGGCGAGCATCGCCGCCGTGGCCTGGCAGAGCTTCTCGTCGTTGATGTAGCGGTTGTTGGGGCAGTCGAGCGTCACCTCGAAGCCCTGCGGGTAGCCGGCCTCGGCCAGCAGCTTCTTCGCGCGCTCGCGGTCGGGCCTCACGACGACGTCCAGCGCCTTGTCGTAGCCGTCCACCTGCGGGGCGAACATGACGGCCGTGGGCGTCGAAAGGCCGCGCATCACCTGGGTCCTGAGCGCGTTCACGTCGATGGCGAGCTGGAAGGCCTGGCGCACGCGCACGTCCTTGAAGGGGTTCTTCCCCTTGACCGAGGCGTACTGCAGCTCGTCGCGCCACTGGTCGAAGCCGAAGAAGATGGTGCGGTTCTCGTTGCCCTCGACCACCTTGATCTTGGCGTCCTGCTTCAGGCGCGGGATGTCCTGCGGGGGCGGGTCGAGGACGAAGTCCACCTCGCCGGAGAGCAGGGCCGCCAGGCGCGTGCCGTCCTGCTTGATCGGCTGGTAGACGATCTCGTTCACGTTGCCCTCCATCTTTCCCCACCAGTTGGAGTTGAGGACGAGGACGGTCTTCACGTCGGCCTCGCGGCTCTTCAGCACGAAGGGGCCGGTGCCGTTCGCGTTGCGGGAGGCGTAGGTCTCCTCCTTGTTCTTGTAGTCCTGGGGCCGGAGGACGTTGTGCTTGGTGGCCCAGGCCTTGCTCATGATGCGCACCTCGGTGAGCTGCGGCAGGAGCACGGGGTTGGGGCCCTTCGTCTGGATCTCGACCGTGGCGTCGTCGACCTTGCGCGCGCCCGTGATGCCCTGCATGTAGGGCGAGAAGTTGGAGGTGGGCGCCAGCGCGCGCTCGATGGAGAACACCACGTCGTCGGCGGAGAAGGGCGTGCCGTCGTGGAAGCGGATCCCCGGGCGCAGCTTGAACTGCATGGCCGTGGGGCTCACGGCCTTCCAGGAGGTGGCGAGGCAGGGCTCGATCTTCAGGTCCTTGCCGCGCGTGACGAGCGGCTCGTAGATGTGGTCGGAGACCGAGTTGTTCAGCCCCTCGTTCTGGGCGTGCGGGTCCATGGTGAGGATGTCGCCCTGGCTGGACCAGCGCAGGGTCTTGGCGTCGGCGGCGGCCGCGAACGCGAGGGCGACCGCGAGCGTGGCCGCGCGAAGGACGGTGGAGGCGGACATGGGTTTTCTCCCGGGAGGGGTCGGACAGCGGTAGGGTGCGGCCGGACCTGAGAAATCAAGGGCTTGGCGGAGCCGCGTGCAAGGAGTGTGATGTTAAAGTAATCGCACCGCGTTTCGCCAGAACTATCCGGAAAGGCAATCGCATGATCCCCAGAACCGCGCTCGCTTCCCTCGCGCTGGCCCTCGCCGCCTGCGGGAAGGAGGAGCCCCCGAAGCCCGTCGATCCCGGCACCAAGGTCGAGCAGGCCGCGAGGCAGCTGGGCGACGCGGCCCGGCAGGGCGACGTGAAGCAGGCCGGCGAGGCCATGAAGCAGATGGGCGAGGCGCTCTCCGGATCGGTCAAGGTCGAGCCGGTGGACTTCCGCACGCTCAAGGCGCTGCTGCCGGAGTCCATCGCCGGCCTGCGGCGCACGGGCTCCGAGGGCTCGCGCACCAACGTCATGGGCATCGCCTCCTCGAAGGCCGAGGCGACCTACGAGGACGGCAAGGGCGGCCGCATCGCGCTCGAGATCACCGACGTGGGCACGCTCTCGGGCGTGGCCGCCATGGCCTTCGCCTGGGTGAACGTGGAGATCGACAAGGAGGGCACCTCGGGCTACGAGCGCACCACGACGCTGGGCGGCCGCAAGGCCTACGAGCGCTACGACAAGGCCACCCGCACCGGCGAGCTCGACGTGATCGTGGCCGGCCGCTTCATCGTCGGCGCCAAGGCGACCGGCGTGGAGATGGCCGTGTTCAAGGAGGCGGTCGCGAAGCTCGACCTCGCGAAGCTCGAGGCGCTCAAGTCGCAGGGGCTGCCGCCGGCCGCGCCCGCCGCCCCGAAGGCCTAGGCGCGTGAGCGCCCCGCCGCCCCTCGTCTCGCCCCAGGGCGCCGCCTACGAGCTGCGGGAGGTCCCGGCGTACGCCCCGTTCGCGTGGCTGGTCCGCGGCTGGGACGACTTCCGCGCCGCGCCGTTCGCGAGCGGCTTCTACGGGGCGGCGTTCGCCGCGATGGGCTGGGCGCTCCTCGCGCTCTACGACTTCGCCTACCAGTACGTCTCGACGCTCGCGGGCGCCTTCCTCCTCGCCGCGCCCTTCCTCGCCACGGGCCTGTACGCGCTCTCGCGCGAGCGCGAGAGCGGGCGCCGGCCGCGCCTCGCGCCCTCGCTCGTCTCGTGGCGCGAGAACGTGGGCGGCCTGGGCGTGTACGTCCTGGTGATCACCGTGATCTTCCTCGTCTGGGCGCGCGCCTCGCTCGTCACCTTCGCGCTCTTCAGCACCGGCACCATGCCCGACCTCAAGGGCTTCCTCGCCAAGGCGTTCTCCTGGGGCAACGTCGAGTTCGTGCTCGTCTACTTCGCGGCGGGCTCGGTGTTCGCGACCCTCGTCTTCGCGGTGAGCGTGGTCTCGGTGCCGATGATGCTCGACCGGGGCAACGACGCGGTGAGCGCGGCCATCCTCTCGGTGCAGGTGCTCGCGAGGAACCCGGGGACGATGGCCGTGTGGGCCGCGCTCATCGTGGCGCTCACCGGCATCGGGCTCGCGACCGCCTTCGCCGGCCTGGTGGTCACCATGCCCGTCATCGGGCACGCCACGTGGCACGCCTACCGCGACTGCGTGGGCTGGGAGCCCGAAGCGACCGCTGGCGAAGGCGGCGGCGGGCAAGCATAATCGCGCCTCGAACCCATGCGCCCGGTCCTGCCCGCCCTCGTGCTCCTCGCCGCCGCCGCGGCGCCGGCGCTCGCCGCGAGCCCGGCGACCGAGGCGCGCATCGCGCTCGTGATCGGCAACGACGCGTACCGGGACTCGCCGCTCCTGAACCCGGTGAACGACGCGAAGGCGGTGTCCGCGGCGCTGCGCGCCGCCGGCTTCGAGGTGATCGAGCGCCACAACCAGGGGGCGGTGGAGATGCGCCGCGCCATCCGCGAGTTCGGGGAGAGGCTGCGCGGCAAGGGCGCGGGGCTCTTCTACTTCGCCGGCCACGGCGTGCAGGTGAACGGCCGCAACTTCCTCATTCCCGCCAATGCCGACATCAAGTACGAGGACGAGATCGAGGACCAGTCGGTGGACGTCGCGCTCGTGCTGGGCAAGATGGAGTCGGCCAAGGCGCGCATCAACCTCGTGATCCTCGACGCCTGCCGCAACAACCCGTTCGCGCGCGGCTCGCGCTCGGCGCAGCAGGGGCTCGCGCCCATGGAGGCGCCCATCGGCTCGATCATCGCCTACGCCACCTCGCCGGGCCAGGTCGCCTCCGACGGGCTCGGCAAGAACGGCCTGTACACGCTGCACCTCGTGCGCGAGATCGAGCGCCCGGGCCAGAAGGTCGAGGACGTCTTCAAGCGCGTGCGCGCCGCCGTGCGCCAGGCCTCGAACGGCCGCCAGGTGCCGTGGGAGAACACCTCGCTCGAGGGCGACTTCTACTTCCGGCTGCCGGAACGGGCGGAGGCGCCGCCCTCGGCCCAGGAGGCGCGCCGCCAGCAGCAGGCGGAGATCGACCGCGCGGTGGCCGAGGCGCTGTCGCGCTCGAAGGAGGAGGCCGAGCGGGAGCGCCGGCGCCTGGAGGCGTCCTTCGCGGAAAAGCTCGAGGCGGAGCGCGAGGCGATCCGGCGCGAGGCGATGGAGCGCATCGCCCTCGCCGAGAAGGCCGCGCAGGCCGCCGCTGCGCGCCCCGCGGCCGAGTTCCCCGGGCCCGCGGCCGCGCCGGTTCCCGCGCCCGCCGCCACGCAGGCCGCCACGCAAGCCGTCGCGGAGCCGCAGGAGGCGATCCTGCTCGCCATGGCGGCCGACGTGCTGGACTCGAAGCTCAAGCCCGTGTCCGACGCGGTCGCCCGCGCCCTGGAGCCGCCGCCGCGCCAGCCCGGTGACCGCTGGGTCTTCCATCGCGAGATCCGCGACGGCGAGGCGATCACGCGCCGCAACTACCTCACGCTCACCGTCGCTTCCGCCGACGCGAACGGCTACGAGGTGGAGTCGAGCGACTCGAGCGTCCCCCTGCGCTTCGACCGCGAGGGGAACCTCTACTCGATGCCCTCGCCGGCGGGCGCGGGCACGGTCGTCTTCGACCCCGTGGACCCGCGGTTCCGCTTCCCGCTCAAGCCGGGGGATTCGTGGTCGGCCCGTTCCCGCGAGGTGTTCCCCCAGTTCGTGAGGGAGGCCGATAACCGCCTCACCGTCCTGGGCTGGGAGGGCGTCACGGTGCCGGCGGGCACGTTCCAGGCGCTCAAGGTGAGCAGGGTCTCGAGCAAGTCCTGGTCGCCCTTCCCGGGGCAGCAGTCCACCTCCAAGCGCGTCACGCACTGGTGGTACGTGCCGGCCCTGAGGACCTTCGCGCGCTACGAGGCGCTCGAGATCGACAACCGCGGCCAGGTGCTCGCCGACCACGCCTGGGAGCTCGACAGCTTCAAGCTGAACTGACGCCGCGTCCCCCGCGCGCGGCCGCCGCGATCGGCAGCGCCGTCGTCTCCTTCACCTGCTCCAGCACGAAGCTCGACTTCACGTCGATCACGCCCGGGTGCTTGAGCAGCGAGTCCATCACGAAGCGCGAGAAGTGCGCGAGATCCTCCACGTGCACGCGAAGGAGGTAGTCCATGTCGCCGGTGGTGGCGTGGCAGGCGACGACCTCGGGCCACTCGCGGCAGGCCTTCGCGAAGGCGTCCGTGGGCATGCGCCCGCGCTTCTCGAGCTTCACGGAGACGAAGGCGAGCAGGCCCAGCCCGATCTTCGCCGGGTCGAGGAGCGCCGCGTAGCCCCGGATCACGCCGGCCTCCTCGAGGGCGCGCACGCGCCGCAGGCAGGCGCTGGGCGAGAGCGCCACGCGCCCGGCGAGGTCGAGGTTGGTGATGCGCCCGTCCTTCTGCAGCAGGTCGAGCAGCTTGCGGTCGGTCTTGTCCAGGGTGAGGGTGGCCATGTTCGCCGGAACGGGGGATGAATGCGCAATATTATTGCGCAAGCTCGCGTAACGGGCGGCAGCGTTGCAATCCCATTGCGGAGGGGGCGGCGTACAATGCGCCGGTTCCGCCGCCCCGAGGAGACGCCGATGACCGAGACCGACCGCGCCGCCAATCCCATGGGCACCGACGGCTTCGAGTTCGTCGAGTACACGGCGCCCGACCCGCAGCTGCTGGGCGCGCTCTTCGAGCAGCTGGGCTTTGCGCCCGTGGCGCGGCACCGCTCGAAGGACGTCGTGCTCTACCGCCAGGGCGGGGTCAACTTCGTCGTGAACCGCGAGCCCGACAGCTTCGCGCAGTCGTTCGCGCGCGTGCACGGGCCCTCGGCGTGCGCGTTCGCCATCCGCGTGAAGGACGCGGCCCGGGCCTGGCGGCGCGCGCTCGAGCTCGGGGCGAAGCCCCACCACGGCCCGGTGGGGCCCATGGAGCTCAACATCCCCGCGATCCAGGGCATCGGCGGGAGCCTCATCTACCTCGTGGACCGCTACGCCGGCAATGGCGGGGGCCTGTCGATCTACGACGTGGATTTCGTGCCGGTCGCGGGCGCCGAGCAGCACCCGCAGGGCGCGGGGCTCCTCGAGGTGGACCACCTCACGCACAACGTGTATCCCGGACGCATGGACGTGTGGGCCGCGTTCTACGAGAAGCTCTTCGCCTTCCGCGAGATCCGCTACTTCGACATCAAGGGGAAGAGGACGGGGCTCACGTCGCGCGCGCTCACGAGCCCCTGCGGGAAGATCCGCATCCCGATCAACGAGCCCAGCGACCGCAAGAGCCAGATCCAGGAGTACCTCGACGCCTACCACGGCGAGGGCATCCAGCACATCGCGCTTTCGACGGCGGACATCCACGCGACCGTCGAGCGGCTGCGGGCGGGGGGCGTGCGCTTCCTCGACACGCCGGACAGCTACTACGAGCGCGTCGACGCCCGCGTGCCGGGCCACGGCGAGGACCTCGCGCGGCTGCGGGCCAACCGCATCCTCATCGACGGCGAGGGGCTCGACAAGGACCGGCGCGAGGACAAGCTGCTGCAGATCTTCACCGAGACGGTGATCGGGCCCATCTTCTTCGAGATCATCCAGCGGAAGGGCAACCAGGGGTTCGGGGAAGGCAACTTCCAGGCGCTCTTCGAGTCGATCGAGGCGGACCAGATCGCCCGGGGAGTGGTGTAGGAGTGATGCGGGCGAAAATCTCTGGAAACGCCGATGAACGCCGATGCCCCGCCGATGAACGCCGATGAAATGCGCGAGAAAGTGCGGAACGTGAATGACTGAGAGGCTTGAATATCTGTCGGGGTTCGGGGCGCACCACGAGACCGAGGCCGTCGAGGGGGCGCTGCCGCGCGGGCAGAACTCGCCGCAGAAGGCCCCGTTCGGGCTGTACGCCGAGCAGCTCTCCCTCACCGCGTTCACGGCGCCGCGGGCGCAGAACCTGCGCTCGTGGCTTTACCGGCGGCGGCCGAGCGCCATGCACCCTTCCTTTCGACGCATCGGGGCCGGGCGGCTGCGCACCGCGCCCTGCCGCGAGGCAGACGCGGGGCCCAACCGGCTGCGCTGGGCGCCGATGGCGATGCCGCGCGGGGCGACCGACTTCCTCGCCGGCCTCGTCACGATCGCGACCAGCGGCGACGCGCGGATGCAGGCGGGCATCGGCGTGCACCTCTACGCCGCCAACCGCCCGATGGAGCGCGTGTTCGCGTGCCACGACGGCGAGCTGCTGGTCGTGCCCCAGCAGGGCGCGCTGCGCCTGGACACGGAGTTCGGCCGCCTCGCGGTGGCGCCGGGCGAGATCGCCGTCGTGCCGAGGGGCGTGAAGTTCCGCGTCGCCGTCGACGGCCCCGTCCGCGGCTATGCCTGCGAGAACTACGGGGCGGCGCTGCGCCTGCCGGAGCTCGGGCCCATCGGCGCCAACGGCCTGGCCAGCCCCCGCGACTTCCTCGCGCCCGTGGCGGCCTTCGACGCGCAGGGCGGGGCCACCCGCGTCGTGGTGAAGTCGGGGGGCGAGCTCTGGGAGGCCGGGTACGCGAACTCGCCGCTCGACGTCGTGGCCTGGCACGGCAACGCCTACCCTTACAAGTACGACCTCTCGCGCTTCAACGCCCTGAACACCGTGAGCTTCGACCACCCCGATCCGTCGATCTTCACCGTGCTCACCTCGCCGTCGGACACCGCGGGAACGGCCAACGTGGACTTCGTGATCTTCCCGCCGCGCTGGATGGTGGCCGAGCACACCTTCCGCCCGCCCTGGTTCCACCGCAACGTGATGAGCGAGTTCATGGGGCTCGTGCGCGGCGAGTACGACGCGAAGAAGGGCGGCTTCGTGCCGGGAGGCGCCAGCCTGCACAACGCGCTGGCGGCGCACGGCCCGGACCGTGCCTCCCACGACGCGGCCGTGGCCGCCCGCCTCGAGCCCCGGTACCTGGGGGATACGCTCGCCTTCATGTTCGAGAGCCGATTCGCGTTCGATCCCACCGCGCACGCGATGAAGTCGCCCGCGCTCGACCGCGACTACGACGCGGCGTGGGACGGGTTCGCGGAGGCGGCCCTCGCGCCCGGCCCTTCTCCCAGGGCGGGGGGGAGAAGGCGATGAAGCTCGCCTCCCTCAAGGGCCCCACGCGCGACGGCACGCTGGTGGTCGTGAACCGCGACCTCACGCGCGCCGTGGCCGCCTCGGGCATCGCCCGCACGATGCAGCAGGCCCTCGAGCGCTGGGACGAGGCCGGGCGCCGGCTCCAGGACACCTTCGAGAGCCTGGAGTGCGGCAACGAGATGCGCCACGCCTTCGACTTCCAGGACGCGCTCGCCACGGGAAAGGTGGCCGCGCCCCTGCCGCGCGCCTACGAGTGGCTCGACGGCTCGGCCTTCCTGTCGCACGTCGAGCGCGTGCGGCGCGCGCGCGGCGACCACGTGCCCGAGTCGTTCTTCCGCGATCCCCTCATGTACCAGGGCGGCGCGGGCGACATGATGGGGCCGCGCGACCCGATCCGCGCCCTGTCGGAGGACTGGGGCATCGACCTGGAGGGCGAGATCGCCGCGATCACCGGCGACGTGCCGATGGGCGCCTCGCCGGCGCAGGCCGCAGGCGCCATCCGCCTGCTCACCCTCGTGAACGACGTGTCCTTCCGGCGCCTCATCCCGGCGGAGCTCGCGAAGGGCTTCGGCTTCGTGAACGGCAAGGGGGCCAACGCGCTCGCCCCGGTCGCCGTGACGCCCGACGAGCTGGGCCACGCCTGGGACGGCGGCAAGGTCCACCTCCGGCTCGTCTGCCACGTCCGGGGCCAGTGGCTCGGCAACCCCAACGCGGGCGTGGGGGCGACCTTCGACCTCTTCCAGCTCGTCGCGCACGCCGCGAAGACGCGCGAGCTCAAGGCGGGCACCCTGGTGGGGACGGGCACGGTCTCCAACGCCGACCTCGACAGCGGCTACGCCTGCCTCCTGGAGGCGCGGCTCGTGGAGCAGGTGGAGCAGGGCGAGGCGAGGACGCCGTTCCTCGCCTTCGGCGACACGGTGCGCATCGAGATGCTCGACCGCGCCGGCGCCACGGTCTTCGGCGCCATCGAGCAGAAGGTGGAGCCTTACGGGAAGTAGCGAGGGCAATGACGGGCGAGACCACCCACAACCTGCGCGGCGACTACTCGGGCATGCGGCCCGACTACACGGTGGAGCAGGCGTGGTCGGCGTACACGCCCGCCGAGCACGCGCTGTGGCGGCGCCTGGTCGCCCGCCAGGCGGCCCTGGTGCCCCGGTACGCATGCCGCGAGTTCATCGGCTCGCTCGCCGCCCTCGACTTCGGCGAGGCCATCCCGCGCTTCGACGCGGTGAACGCGCGGCTCGCGCGCGCCACGCGCTGGCAGATCGTGGCGGTGCCCGGGCTCCTGCCCGACCGCGTCTTCTTCGGGCACCTGGCGGGCCGGCGGTTCCCCGTCACCGTCTGGCTGCGAAAGCCGGAGGAATTCGACTACATCGTCGAGCCCGACGTCTTCCACGATTTCTTCGGCCACGTCCCGCTGCTCTTCGACCCGGTCTTCGCCGACTACCTGCAGGCCTACGGCCAGGGCGGCCTCAAGGCCGACCGGCTCGGGGCCATCGAGATGCTCTCGCGCCTGTACTGGTACACGGTGGAGTTCGGGCTCGTGGCGACGGACGAGGGGCTGCGCGCCTACGGCGCCGGGATCCTCTCGTCGGGCGGCGAGCTGCCCTACTGCATCGAGAGCGCCGGGCCGAACCGGATCCGCTTCGACCTGCGGCGCATCATGCGCACGCGCTACAAGATCGACACGTTCCAGGAGACGTACTTCGTGATCCGCGGCTTCCGCGAGCTGTTCGAGGCCACGGCGCCGGACTTCGCGCCCCACTACGAGGCGCTCTCGCGCGAGGAGCTCCTGTCGCCGCGCACCGTCCTGCCGACGGACCGGCTGGCCTAGCTAGCCGGGCGCGTCGGCGCAGAGCAGGGCGCAGCCGCCTAGTGCCTCGAGGCAGGCCTCCAGCGTGCGCGCCAGCGACGGCGCGTCGGTCCGCCCGCCCGCCGCCGCGCGGAGCGCGGCCTGGGCTTCGGCGTCGGCGCGGATCGCGCGCAGGAGCGCCGCGCGATCGCGCGTGCCGTCGAGGAGCGGCAGGACCCGCCGCGCCAGGGGGTCGTCCACCTTCATCATGCTGCCGACGAGGCCGGTGAGGACGGTCGTCTCCGGCGCCCGCCGGCGCGCCAGGGCGCTCGCGCGCGGCTTCGGTCCGGGCCAGCGCGCGAAGGGCGGCTGCCGTGCGTGCAGGTCGATGAGGCCCGCCGCGTAGCAGGCGAGCGCGAAGTCGCCCAGGCGCTCGCGCTGCGAGGGGCCGGCCGGCTGGCCGCAGCCGGCGGCCGCCTCCTGCAGCAGCTCGCCGGCCGGGATGGCCCGCGGCCACTCGCGGCGAAGCTGCCGCAGGGCGACCTTGAGGAGCGGGTCGCTGCTGGAAAAGGCGCCGCCGCGCCGGCCCCGGTAGCGCTGCGCCTCGCCCGAGAGCGGGTCCACCTCCGGCCCGTCGGGCGTCGCCGCCGAGGAGATCGAGAGCTCCCAGACGGCATCGCCGCGCAGCTCGCTGCGCAGCGCGACCCCGGCGTGGCAGAGCAGCGTCTGGCGGAAGCGCCGCTCCTTGATGAAGTCGAGGTACTGCTCGCGCGCGACCAGGTCCGGGGCGAAGGCGGCGAGCCGCTCGCGCGCCGCGGGGGAAAGGTCCAGGTCCTGCATCTCGTGGAACTGCGCCTCCGCGAGGTACTGCAGGCCGTGCGCCCCGGCCTGCGCGCAGAAGTCGCGGAAGTAGCAGAGGTGGAAGTTCTCGGCGAGGTCGTCGTGGAAGAGGCTCGCGTCGGGCCGCGCGGCCAGTCGCGCGGCCTCGCGCGCGAGCGCCGTCGCCTCCCCGGCCTCCGGCCGCGCCTCGGCGATCCACGCGAGGAACTCGCGCGCGGCGGCGAAGCGCCGGGCCGGCTCGTCGATCTCCTCGAGGTGCATGAGCAGCATCTCGCGCAGCATCGCCCGCAGGTGGCCGCCGGGATGCACGTTGTAGCTCACGAAGGCCACGCCGTTGGGCGCGAGCAGCCGCCCGCACGCGGCGAGGAGCGCCTGGCGCACGGCCGGCGGGACCCAGGAGTACACGCCGTGGGCGATGAGGTAGTCGAACTCGCCCAGGTCCGCCGGCAGCCGCGCGAGGTCCCCGCAGCGCAGGTCGAGGTTCGCGAGGCCGAGCGCCTTCACGGTGGCGCGCCCCCGGTCGATGGCGCTCGCCGCCAGGTCGATGCCCACGACGCGCGCCTGCGGCCAGGCCATCGCGACCGGCACGAGGTTTTCGCCGTCGCCGCAGCCGAGCTCCAGGACGCGGCATCGCCCGGGGTCGGCGGTCGCCAGCCCGAAGAGCCGCCCCAGCGTCGCGAGGCGGTCGGGATGGGACTGGGGATAGGACCAGCCGGGGTAGAGGACCTCGTCGTACGCCGTGGGTGCCGTCATGGGATCTCCCGAGCCATGCCCGGATGTTAATCCGCGGGCCGGCCGGGCGCCTTCCTTGACGCGCCGGGGCGCCGGGACTACGGTGTGCGTCCCACCTCCAACAACAACGGGAAGGAAGCGCCATGAAGACCAGCCAGTCGGGGAGCTCGCGCAGGGCCGTCCAGATCATCGTCGCCGCGGGGGTCGCGCTCGGCGCAGCGCCGGCCGTGGCGCAGAACCTTTTCCTGGAGATCAGCGATCCGAAGATTGCCGGCGAATCCACGGACAAGGCGCACAAGGACTGGATCGAGATCGAGTCCTACCAGCACTACTTCCCGGAGAAGGTCTGCTCGCAGATCTACCTCACCAAGCGGCTGGACAAGGCGTCCGTCCTGCTGGCCGAGCACTCCGCCACGCAGAGGGTGATCCGCAAGGCCAAGCTGGCCGCCGTCCGGTATGTCGGTGACGGAGAGGCGACCGAGTACTTGATCCTCGAGATTCAGGGAGCCTTCCTTTCCGACTTCGCGATGTCCCTCTCCGGCGAGGGCGGGGGCTACGAGAGCCTCGCGATCACCCCGAGCTTCGTGAAGATGACCTACAAGCCGGTCAACCCGAACACCGGCATGCCGGGGGCGCCGGTCGAAAAGACGTTCAACTGCGCCACGGGGGCCACCCGGTAGCCGCCGCACGCCCGGATGAAACGGCAGGGCCGCCCCGAGGGGCGGCCCTGTCGTTTCGGGAGCCCGGCGCAGGGCCCGGCGGGGAAGGCTCAGGCCACCTGCTGGATGCCGGCGATGAGCCAGGTGGCCTTGCGGTCGCGCTGGTCCTGGCGCACGTGCCAGATCTCGTCGAAGGGCTCGGGGTTGGCGTCCGCGGCCTCGCGCAGGAGGCCCGTGAAGCGCACGCTCGCGATGGCGTAGTCGCCCTCGAGCACCGCCTCGACGAGGCGCGCGTCCAGGCTCACCACCTCGGTCCTCTGCGGCGCCTCGCCGCGCTCGCGGACCTGCATCGCGACCTGCGCGAACATCTCCGGCGTCGTGAAGTCGCGGATGTCGTCGAGGTCGCGCGCGTCGTGGGCGGCCTGCAGGCGGATGAACGAGGTCTTGGCCACGCGCAGGAAGGGCTCGGCCTCGAAGCCGGGGATGGCGCGCGGGGCGGCAGGCTCGGCCGCGGGCGCGGATCCCGCGGTGCCGGCGCCGATGTTCAGGGGCGGGCGGGGGGCGGGGGCGTTCGGCGCACCCGCGCCGGCGCCGGCGAATTGCACGGGCGCGCCGGCGGCCGGCGAGCGCCGGGCCATGAACGCGCGGATCGCCAGGAAGGCGATCGCGGCGACCAGCAGCACCGCGAGGAAGCCCGCGAACCCGCTGCCGCCGAAGAGCGATCCCAGGAGCGCGCCGATGCCCAGGCCGGCGATGAGGCCGCCGAAGCGGCTCATGAAGCCCGGCTGCGCCGCCGGGGTGGCGGGGGCGCCGGCCTTGGGCGCCGCGGCCGGGGCGGCCTGCGTGGGCGAAGCGGGGGCGGCGGGCGCCGCCTCCTTCTGGGTGGGCGCGGGACGCTGCTTGCCGAGGTTGCTGCCGCCGCCGAAGCGCTTGGCGGCGTCGGCGTCGCCGGCCGCGAGGCCGAAGGCGAGGAGGGCGGCGGTGAGGAGCGTGGCGATTCTCATGGTCGTCTTCGCGCTTTTCGAAGGGGGGAAGGCCGCAAGTATAACGGGGGCCCCGCCGCCGGAACCGGTGGCGGGGCCCCCATTGCGCAACATCATCAGCCGACGGCGACCTGGATGCGCCGCGGCTGCGCGTGCTCGGCCTTCGGGATGCGCAGCTTCAGCACGCCGTGGCTCAGCTCCGCGGAGACCTTGCCCGCGTCCAGCTCCTTGGACAGGGTGAAGACCCGTCGGTAGCGCGGCAGCGTCACCTCGACGTGGGTGGCCTCCATGCCCTCCGGCAGCTCGAGCGCGATGTCGCCCTCGATGGTCAGGGTGTCGGCCTCGACGTGCAGGTTGAGCTTTTCCCGGGGCACGCCGGGCAGGTCGGCGTAGAGGGTGATGCCGTTCGCGTCCTCGATCACGTCCACGGCCGGCAGCAGCGCGGCCTCGGCGGGGGCGGTGGCGGTCGTCCGGGTGGCGGGGGTGGTGTCGTTCATGGTCGGTCTCCTCACTGGACGGTGATGCGGCGCGGCTGCGAGGCTTCCTTGCGCGCCACGCTGATGTGCAGCACGCCGTCGCGGTAGCGGGCCTGCACCGAGTTGGGGTCGGCGTCCTCGGGCAGCGTGACGACGCGGCGGAAGCGGCCCGCGAAGCGCTCGTCGATGTGCACGCTCGCCTTCTCGGGCGCGGGCTGGGCCTTCCTCTCGCCGGCGATGGTGAGCACGCCCTTCTCGACCTGGACGTCGAGGGTGGCGGGGTCGATGCCCGGCGCGAAGGTGTACAGCTCGATCGACTTCGGCGTCGAGCCCACGTTCACGGCCGGGTAGCCGCCGCGGGCACGCCCGCGGATGCTGGGGGAGATGTCGAAGGCCTGCAGCATCTCGCGCTGCAGGCGGTCCATTTCCGCGAACACGTCGCGGCCAAAGAGCGGACGGTAAGTCATCTGCGTTCCTCCTGTCGGATGGGCGCGCCCGCCTCGGGGCGCTCACGCCCCGAATCTGAGGCCCGCCGCCGCGATTTCAATATCCCTTGATTCCGGCCGTCCCGGCCCCCACCTGCGGGACGAGGGCACCGCCGGCGTCCGGCGGGCCCGTTTGCCGCCGGCAGGCACGAAGGATGCAATTCAAGGACTACTACCAGACCCTCGGGGTCGCGCGCGACGCGTCGGCCGAGGACATCAAGAAGGCCTTCC
>CAZNWZ010000004.1:0-39249 GCA_964576455.1 uncultured Lysobacter sp. | reverse complement strand
AAGGCCGTGGTGCGGCTCTCGAACGAGCTCGCGGCCGTGCGCCGGGAGCTGGAGGCCGCGAAGGCGGAGCTCGCCAGCCGGGAAGACCAGGTCCGGGTCATGACCCTCGTGGACCGCATCACGGGGCTGGGCAACCCGCGCGCGTTCGACCAGGCGCTCGCCGTCGAGGTGCACCGCGCCGGGCGCTACGGCGGGCCGCTGTGCCTCGTGGTCGCCGCGATCGACGGCCTGGAGGGCATCGCGCGCCACCTGGGGCAGGAGCAGGCCGACGACGTGCTGCGCTGCTTCGCCCGCGTGGTGGGCAACGAGACGCGCAAGTCGGACCTCGCCTGCCGCGTGGGCGACAACCGCTTCATGCTGATGCTCACGCACACGCCGACCGAGCGGGCCGCGGTCATCACCGAGCGCATCCGGCGCGCCTTCGGGGCCGCCGCCCCGGGGATCGCCGCGACCTCCGCCACCGCGAGCTTCGGGCACGCCGAGTGGCGCGAGGGCGACGACGCGCCCTCGTTCGTGCAGCGGGTCGAGAAGGCCTTCGAGGCCGCGCGCGCGGCCGGGGGCGACCGCGTCGAGTCGGCCTGAGGTGCGGAAAGCCGCGAATCGGGAGGTGCCGCCATCCAGACGATCCTGACCGTCCGGACCTCGGGCCCGGGCCTGCACGAGTTCACGCAGGAAGTCGTCCGCTTCGTCCGGCAGAGCGGCGTGGACGAGGGCCTGCTCACGCTGTTCGTCCAGCACACCTCCTGCTCGCTGTGCATCCAGGAGAACGCCGACCCGGACGTGCGGAGCGACCTCGAGGAGTTCTTCCGCCGGCTCGTGCCCCCGGCCGATGCGCCCTCGATGGCGTGGGTGACGCACACCACCGAGGGGGCCGACGACATGCCGTCCCACATCCGGGCCGCGCTCACGGCCGTGTCGCTGTCGATCCCGGTGAGCGGCGGCCGGCCGGCGCTCGGGCAGTGGCAGGGGATCTACCTCTTCGAGCACCGCGACCGCGGCCATTCGCGCCGGGTGGTGGCGCACCTCGCCCCTTGACCTGAAACGGGTTGCCGCTAGTCGGCCTTGATCCCCGCGGCCTTCACCACGGGACCGTACTTCGCGAGGTCGTTCTTCATCTGCTCCCCGAATTGCTCCGGCGTGCCGGGTGTGGCGACGATCCCGAGGGTGGCCAGGCGCTCGACGACCTCGGGGGTGGCGAGCAGGGCGTTCAGCTCCCTGTTGAGGCGGTCGATCACCGGCCGCGGCGTCTTCGCGGGGGCGAGGATCCCCACCCACGAGCTCGCCTCGAAGTCGGGCACGCCGGACTCGATGAAGGTCGGCGTGTCGGGGAGCGACGGCGCGCGCGTGCGCGAGGAGACGGCGATGGCGGTGAGCTTGCCGGCCTTCACGTGGTTGATCGCGCCGGCCACGGCCGTGTACACGAGCGGGACGTTGCCGCCGAGCGCGTCGCTCATGGCTTGCCCGCCGCCCTTGTACGGGATGTGCACGAGCTTCGCGCCGGTCTTCATGTTGAGGAGCTCGCCCGCGATGTGGGGCGTGCCGCCGATGCCGGAGGTCCCGAAGGAGATGCCCTTGGGGTCCTTCTTCGAGAGCTCGATCACGTCCTTGAGCGTCTTGCCGGGGAAGGACGGGTGCGACACGAGGATGAGCGTGGCGTCGCCGATCTTGCCCACGGGCGCGAAGTCCTTGAGCGTGTCGAAGGGGATCTTCGAGAAGACGTGCGGGTTGATCACCATCGTGCCGTCGAAGGCGAGGACCAGCGTGTAGCCGTCGGGCGCGGACTGCGCCACGGAGGCGGTGCCGGGGTTGCCCGAGGCGCCGGGCTTGTTCTCCACCACGACCTGCTGGCCCAGGCGCTTCGAGAGCCCCTCGGCGACGAGGCGGCCGCTCGTGTCCGTCACGCCGCCCGGCGCGAAGGGGACGATGAGACGGATGGGGCGCTCGGGGTACTCGGCGCTCGCGGCGCCGGCGGCGAGCAGCAGGCAGGCCAGGGTCGGGAGCAATCGCTTCGGGATCATGGGTTCGTTCCTCCGGTTGTGCGCGGACCGGTCAGTCCGCGTGCTTCTTGTCGAAATCCCAGACGTCCTGGAACCCCATGAGGAGCGACAGGTCGCCGAAATCGTACAGCGGCTGCGGGCAGCCGGTGGTGGAGCCCGTGGCCTCGAGGTGGGCGTAGACGCCCGCCATCGCCTTCACGCTCGCGAGCATGGCCGCGATGGGGAAGATCGCGAGCCGGTAGCCGATCGATTCCAGGTCCGCTTTCGAAAGCACGGGCGTGCGGCCCTTCTCGACCATGTTGGCCACGAGCGGCAGGTCGAAGGCGCGGCCGATGGCGCGCATCTCCTCCTCGCTCTCCGGCGACTCGATGAAGAGCACGTCGGCGCCCGCTCGTGCGTAGGCCTCGCCGCGCCGGAGCGCCTCGTCCAGTCCGAGCGAGGTGCGGGCGTCGGTACGGGCGATGACCAGGAAGTCGCGCGAGGCGCGCGACTCGGCCGCCACGCGGATCTTCTTCACCATCTCGTCCATCGGGATCACGCGCCGCCCGGGCGTGTGGCCGCACTTCTTGGGAAATTCCTGGTCCTCGAGCTGGATGGCGCCCGCGCCCGCCTCCTCGTAGCCGCGCACGGTGTGGCGCACGTTGAGAAGCCCGCCGTACCCCGTGTCGCCGTCGGCGATGAGGGGCGCGGCCGCCTGCGAGGCGAAGGACTTCACGCGGCCCACCATGTCCGTGTAGGTCGCGAGCCCGGCGTCCGGCAATCCCAGGTGCGAGGCCACCGTGCCGTAGCCCGTCATGTAGAGCGCCTCGAACCCGAAGGTGTTCGCCAGCCGCAGCGACACCATGTCGAAGATGCCGGGGGCGACGAGGAGCTCGCGCGACTGCAGGCGCTGGCGAAGGGAAGTCATCGCCTCATTGTCCCATGGCCGCGCCGTCGCGCCGGGGATCGGCCGCGCCGATCCAGCCTGCGGGCGTGCGCTTGAGGAATCCCAGGCCGCTCACCAGGGGAACCTCCTCGACGGCGTGTCCTTTCGCGGCGAGGGCCGGCGCGAGCTTTGCCGCCGCCGTGCCCTTCTCGAGCTGGACCTTGCCGGGCACCGCGGTGCTCAGGTGCCCGCGCGCGAGCGCCTCGGCCGGCGTGCGGTCGTTGGCCAGCATCTCGATGAGGCTCGAGGCGATGTAGTCCACGATGGGACCGCCGCCGGCGGAGCCGCCCACGACCACCGGCCGCCCTTCGCGGTCGAAGACGATGGTCGGCGCCATCGAGGTGACCGGGCGCTTGCGCGGCTCCATCTGGTTGGCGACCCTCTCCCCCGGCTTCGGTGCCGCGGAGAAGTTGGTCATGGCGTTGTTGAGCATGAAGCCGTCGACCAGGATGCGGGAGCCGAAGTTGAGGTTGGTGGTGGTCGTGATGGAAAGGGCGTTGCCGGCCCGGTCGGCAATGGCGATCTGGCTCGTGGCGGAGACGGGGTCGCTCTCGTCGGGCGCGAGGGCCGCCGTGCGCGTGGCGGGAATGCCGGGCTTCACTTCGGTTGCGGCGCGGGAGAGGTCGATTGCCGCGGCCCTCGAGCTCGCGTACGCGGGGGAGGCGAGCTCGGCCACGGGCACGCTCACGAATCCGGGGTCGCCCACGAAGTGGCGGCGGTCGGCCTGCGCGAGCCTGCCGGCCTCGACGTAGAGATGCGCGAACTGCGGATCGTCGAAATC
Organism: uncultured Lysobacter sp.; assembly: GCA_964576455.1. Taxonomy (GTDB): domain Bacteria; phylum Pseudomonadota; class Gammaproteobacteria; order Burkholderiales; family Usitatibacteraceae; genus FEB-7. Next base: position 35,546 of record CAZNWZ010000004.1, on the reverse strand, counting down.
GAAGCGCCCGCGAGCCCGGGCCTCCAGCTTCTGCAGCACCTGGAGCACGTACAGGCCGCCGAAGGAGGGAGGTGCCATCGTGCACACGCGCCAGGCGAGGAAGGGAGCGCACACCGGATCGCGCTCGATCGCGCGGTAGTCGCGCAGGTCCTGCTGAGTCATCAGCGAGGGGCGGTATCCGCGCTGCGCCGCCTCGACGATGCTCTTGGCGCCACCGCCCTCGAGGAAGCCCGAGGGGCCGCCGATGGCGAGCCTGCGCATCGTCTTCGCGTAGGCGGGGTTGCGGATCGTCGTGCCGACGGGAAGGGGCTTGCCGTCCGCGGCGAAGTAGAGCGCGCGAAGCTCGGGGTGGTTCTGCGCCGCGTCGGGCAGCGAGAGGATCCCGTGCAGGTAGGGCGGCAGGGGGAAGCCCTTTTCGGCGATGTCGATGGCCGGCTCGAAGAGTTCGCGCCACGCAAGCTTGCCGTGGCGCTGGTGGACCATCGCCAGGACGGCCACGGTGCCCGGCACGCCCACGGTCCTGCCGCCGCGCTGCGAAGGCTCGCTCGGCAGGAGCTTGCCGTCGGTGTCCGTGCGCAGGCTGGCGGTGACGCGCGCGGGCGCCGCGGCGAGCCCGTCGAACGATTCGAGCTTGCCGGAGGCTGCGTCCCAGTTCATCACCAGCGTGCCGCCGCCAATGCCCGAGGACTGCGGCTCGACGAGGCCCAGGACCATCTGCGCGGCGATGGCCGCGTCGATGGGCGAGCCGCCCTTGTCGAGCATGGCGAGCGCGGCGCGCGTGGCGAGCGGGTGCGCGGTGACGGCGACCTGGCCGCGGGCGGATTCCGGGGATGCGACGGGGGAGGGTTGGCGGGTTTCGGGGGCTAGGGCGCAGGCGGAAAGGACGAAGACGAGCGAAAGCGGGGCGAGGCGGCGCATTGCGTAACGGGGCGGGAAGTGGAGGGCCGCCAAGGATCGCCCGACCGGGTGACCCTCCGCAAGGCTTGCAAATGAGAATTACTCGCATTAAGATGAGGGCATCACCCCCTGGAGAGGCCGATGCCCGATCATTTCGAGAACGCGGAGCCCGAAGCGCTGGTCGCCGGGACGCTTTGCCTCATGAGCTGCCCCGGCAGCGCCGAGGCGCCCCACTTCGTCCGTCGCATCGTCACCAATCTCGAGAGGCTGTCCGCCCACCCGGGTGTGACGCTCGAGTTGCGCACGGTGTGCCGGCGACTGGCGGCGCAATGGGAGCGACGCCTCGCGGAAGGCCTGCCCTCGCATGGACCGGCACCCCTTCACTGAGGTCCTGGACGCCGAGACTGGCGCGGACAGCCTTCTCGCTTCCACGCTCTTCCTGCTGGCCCGCCAGGCGGCCACGCCGTGTCCGCGACTCGCCGACCTGGTGCGAAGGCACCTGTCGGCGGTGGCCTCGCAGCCCGCGTGCGGCGTTCTGGTCCGGGAAACGTGCCGGCGACTCGCCGCCGAACGGAACGATGTCCGGGCCGAATGCCCCTTGGGATTCGGCGAGCCCCCCTGCGCGGGCGGGAACTAGAGGCGGCTGAAATCCTCGGCCATCCGCCGCCGCAGGGCGGCGTCCGGCAGCCTCCCCACGAGCCCGCCGATGTCCTCGCGCATGTGCGCCGGGTTGGTCGTGGCCGGGATGGCGCAGGTGACGGCCGGGTGCGAGATCACGAACTTGAGGAACACCTGCGCCCAGCTGGCGCAGTCGATCTCGCGCGCCCAGCCGGGAAGGAGCTTGCCCTTCACGGCGCCGAATAGATCGCCCCCGTCGAAGGGGCGGTTCGCGATCACCGCCGCGCCCCGCTCGGCGGCGAGCGGCAGCAGGCGCCTCTCCGCGTCGCGGTCGGCGAAACTGTAGGAGAACTGCACGAAGTCGAAGCGCTCGCGCCTCATCGCCGCCTCGAGGTCGTCGTGGCGCCGCCCGTGCGAGGTGGTGATGCCGAGGTAACGGATGCGCCCGGCCGCCTTCCACTCCTTGAGCGTCGCGAGGTGCGTCTCCCAGTCGAGCATGTTGTGCACCTGCATGAGGTCGAAGCGCTTCACGCCCCAGTGCCGGAAGGACTCCTCCATCTGCTTCACGCCAAGGAAGCGCGTGGGCGTCCAGACCTTGGTGGCGTTGAAGACCCGGGCCGGCTTCGCCCTCGGGACCAGATCGCCCAGCACCGCCTCCGCGTAGCCGTACATCGGCGAGGAGTCGAGCAGGGCGCCGCCTCCGGCGAAGAACTCGCGCACGACCGCCAGGCGCGCCTCGCGCTCGGCGCCCGGCGCGACGTCGAAGGTGAGCCAGGTCCCCATGCCGACCGCGGGAATCCGCTCGCCCGTGGCGGGAATGGGTCGCTCATGGAGGGAGCCCGGGGCGGCGCCGGCGTGGCGGGGCAGGGCGCCCGCGGCGGCGAGCGCGGCCAGGGCCTTCAGGTTCTCGCGGCGGGCGCGGTTTTCGCGGGTCACGATATCGGGCCTCCGAGTCTCCCCAGTTTGCACCTCCGGGGGTAGGATTGGCGCACCGAAGAACGGTTCCCGGAGGAGAAGAAATGATCGACCGTCCCGTGGGCGACGTGCTGAAGGGCAAGGCCAGCCCCAACCTGCTTTCCGTGGCCTCCACGGCCACCGTCGCCGAGGCGGTGGCCCTGATGGACGAGAAGGGGCTGGGCTCCATGCTCGTCCGCGATGCCGCCGGCAAGATGGCGGGCATCTTCACCGAACGCGACCTGATGCGCCGCGTCGTGCGCCAGGGGCGCGACCCGAAGACGACCCCGATGTCGGCGGTGATGTCGCCGGACGTGCGCCAGGTGCCGGCCTCGGAATCCATCGTGGAGGTGCTGCGCATCATGGTGGAGCACGGCTACCGCCACATGCTCGTGGCCGACGGCGGCAAGCCCGCCGGCGTCGTGTCGATCCGCGACCTCATGCAGTGGCTGATCCTCCCGGACGAGCCCATCGCGCACGAGGGGCGCCGCGGCGAGATCCGCTCGCGGGCGGAGGATACGGTCTCTACGCTCCGGCAGGGCTAGGGCTGGGCTCGAAGTCCTCGTCCGCCTGGTCGATGGCGACGCGGTTGCGCCCTTCGTTCTTGGCCCGGTAGAGCGCCGCGTCGGCGCGGTCGATGAGGGATTCCAGGCTGCGGTCGCCCGCGGCCACGCCGAAGCTCGCGGTCATGGGAAGGCTCCCGGCCTCCAGCACGAGGGGGTGCGCGACGATCGCCATGCGCAGCTTCTCGGCGACCCGCGCGGCGTCCTCGAGCGTGGTGTCCGGGAGCAGGATCACGAATTCCTCGCCGCCCCAGCGGCAGCACAGGTCGGACCTGCGCAGGCTGGACTGGATGAGCCGCGCCGCGTGCTGCAGCGCCAGGTCGCCCACGGCGTGGCCGCGGGTGTCGTTGATCTGCTTGAAGTGGTCGAGGTCGAGCACCGCGACGGACAGGGGCAGGCCGTTGCGCCGGCAGTACTGGAAGGGGGATTCGGCACGCTCCGCGAAAGCGCCGCGGCTCGTGAGTCCGGTGAGGTGGTCGGTGCTCGCCAGGCGCTCGGCGCTCTCCTTCGCCTCCCGCAGCGCGTGCGTCATCTCGAAGTTCTGCTGCATGGCGTTCGAGAGCACCCTCGTCGCGCGCAGGGCGGACAGGCAGAAGATGAGCAGGCCGAGGCTGAGGAGGATCGCCGGCCGCTCGCCAGTGAGCAGCATCCAAACGATGGACGGGACCAGGATCACCCCGATCGTGGCGATGGCGAGCCAGCGCAGGGCGGAGTACACCGACAGGGCTCCCCCCGCCATGCCCACCAGGATGAAGACCGTCATCGTCTGGTGCAGGAGGGAGTCCGCGGGCGTGATCCAGACGGCCCCGAGTCCCCAGACGACGGTCGAGGCCATCAGGGTCGCGATGTAGGGGCGCTCCCAGGCGAGGAGCCCCGCCCCGGACGGCCTCTTCATGCGGTACGCGGAAAAGAGCGCGAGGCGCGCGAGCGAGGTCGCGAAGAGCACCGTCCACCACGTGACCACCAGCACCTGGTCGGCCGCCGGCCAGAGCAGCATGGCGAGCAGCGCCGAGACGGCAATGCTCACGAACACGGCCGGGAACGACTGCCAGTAGAGCAACTGGATGCGGTCGGCCCTTATGCGCTCGGCAGGAGTGAGCTCGAAGTCCTCTCCCTTTCTCATGCGACCACCATACCCCGATTGCGGGGCGTATGGAGCCTTCGGTTGCAGGTGAAAAGCGGGGGGCGGGCCCCGGCCGCATGGGACGAGAGGGCGCTTTTCCGGGTCGGGGCCCTCTGCTATAATTTCCGACTTCGCGCCCGTAGCTCAGTTGGATAGAGTACCTGGCTACGAACCAGGGGGTCGTGGGTTCGAATCCTGCCGGGCGCGCCAGTTGGACGAAGGGGCCAGTCGAGAGACTGGCCCCTTTTCATTTGGAGGCCATGCCGGGGGATACGCTTGCCGCGTATGCGCTGGCAGCGTATAGTCGTGCGATGGTTTTCGTCGAGCTGACTCCTTTCGCAGACTTCAGACGGGAGCACTGGACCGACGAGGACCTCAGGGCATTCCAGAGCTTCATTCTTGTCTCGCCCGAAGCGGGAGACCTGATTTCGGGCGGCGGTGGGTTGCGCAAGGTGCGTTGGGCCGCGCAAGGCCGGGGCAAGCGTGGAGGCGCCCGGATCATCTACTACTGGAAGGTGTCCAGGAACCAGATCTATCTGGTCTATGGATATGTGAAGAGCGAGCGCGAAGATCTGACCCCGCGCCAGGTGAAAGTGCTCGCGGATCTGACGAGGGACTTGAAGAATGGATAAGCAGCACTTCGATCAGTTGATCAAAGGTGTCCGCGAGATGAAGCGCCACATGGCAGGAAAGCCTGTTCGTGGCGTCAAGGTGACGGAACTCGAGGAGCCCGATGTCCGGGCGATTCGCGAGGCTGCGCGGATCAGCCAGTCGCAGTTCGCGAAGTTGATCGGCGTGAACGTCCGCACCCTGCAGAACTGGGAGCAACGCCGAACCCGGCCTACGGGACCGGCGCGAGCGCTGCTGAAGATCGTGGCGTCGGACCCGAAATCGGCGATCGAGGCGTTGCACGCATAGCTGCTCGCAGCCCTGGTGGTTGGCCGGGGTTGGTGGCAAGCGCTGCAGGTGATTGAAAGTGAAGGTAAACGGCCTCGCCAGATGTGCGAAGGGGCCCGACGAGAGTCGGGCCCCTTTTCTTTTCGGGCGGGAAGCCGGGCCAACGGCAGCCCGCTCTCCCGTGGGCTACTCGAACCGGTCCTTCGCGAGCTTCCGCACGAAGGAGTCCGGCAGGTCGTCCTCGTCCGTGGGGCTCACGCGGGCCGAGGGCGGCAGCTTCGCGATGAGCTCCTCGACCATCCGCACGTGCTCGGCCTCCTCCTCGCGCAGCTCCTCGAAGAGCGACTTGACCGTCGGCTCCGTCACGTGGCGCAGCGCCCGGTCGTAGAAGTCGAAGGCCTTGCGCTCGGACGACAGCGCGACCTGGTACGCCTCGAGCGGGGAGAGGTCCCGGCGGGCCGCGCCGAATTCGGGAGCCTCCACGTCGAACACGTCGTCGAGGGTGACGTTGGGCTTCTGGCTGCCGAACAGGGCGAGCCGGCGCTCGGCGATCTCCTCGCCGTGCTTGCTCTCGTTGACGGCCATCGACTGGAAGACGGACGCCGCGTCGTCGTCGGCGCTGCTTCCGAGCCGCTCGGCGAACTGGGTGTACCGCTTGTACGCCTCGACCTCGATCAGGGTGGCGAGATCGAGGGCGTCCATCAGGCTGAGGGTGGCGAAATCGAGTCTCGTTGCCATGGGTCCTCCGGTCGTCGAGAAACGCGCCTCGTCACACGGGCGCGATCCTGAATGGTGAACCCTGGGCGACGGCGACATTTGTCGCCGATCAAGGCGGCGCCGCCCTGCCCGGGAAGGCCTCAGTCCCGGAACTGGACGGCCAGCATTTCCCCCCGCGCGCAGGTCTGCCCCCCCGCGCCCAGCGACAGGGACACCCGCACCTTGCGTCCCTCGATGCCCCGCAGCCGGCCCCGGATCTCGAGCTCCACGCCGATCGGCGTCGGGCGCAGGAACTCCACCTCCAGCGAGGCCGTGACGAAGCGCATGAACTCCCCGCCTTCGCCCATCTCGCGGCCCGCCGCCCGGTAGGCGAAGGCCGCCGCCGAGGCCGTGCCATGGCAGTCCAGGAGGGAGGCGACCATGCCTCCGTACGCGTGGCCGGGCACGCCGCCGCTGAACTCGGGGCTGACCGTGAAACGCGCCAGGGTCTCGTCGCCGTCCCAGTAGCTCTTGAGGTGATGGCCACGCGGGTTGCTCCGTCCGCAGCCGTAGCAGTGGCTGAATTTCTCCGGATAGCGGTCCTGGAACGCCTCGGGCACGTCGACCCCTGCCGGCCGGCTCACCCGACGAGGATCTGCTGCGTCGGGTTGTCGACGATCACGGGGCTCTCCATGTACACCACCTGCGGGGGCGCGCCGTACTTCTCCGTGACGAAGGCCCGCCACGCATCGGTGTACAGGGCGTCGGCATCCTGCCGGGATTGCCAGAGGTAGACGCCGCCGGCGGTCAGGCCGTCCTCGGCGAGGACGTAGTACTTGCGGACGAGCCCGGGCTGGGACTGGTAGCGGGGCGCCGTGCCCTGGAAGATGGCGCGGGCCTCGTCGACCGAAAGGCGCTTCGGCAGTCGGAACGTGACGATGGCGGTGATCATCCGGCTCTCCTTGGGGGATCCTCCGAAGTCTGCCAGAAATCCCGCCCCGGCCCGACGGACCGAACAAGAGCGGCGTTGACGGCAGTCAACAAGGCGCGCGGCGGCCGGGATGACGATAGGTCGTGATGGCCGATCTCCCAGGAAAGGAGGGCGTCATGTCCATTGCCACCCGGTTGCAGAGCTACATGTCCGCGCAAGGGGTTCCGTGGAGCCCCGTGTCGCACCAGGCCAGCAGCACGTGCATGGAATCCGCGCACGTGGCCCACATCCCGCCCGATCGCGTGGCCAAGGCGGTGGTCCTCAAGGGCGCCGCCGGCTACCTGATGGCGGTGATCCCGGCCAGCCGGCAGTTGAACGTGCAGAAGCTCGGGGATGCGGTGGCCGAGAGCCTGGCGCTCGTCAGCGAGCCCACGCTCGGCGAGCTCTTCACCGACTGCAAGCCGGGCGCGGTTCCGCCGGTCGGCGCGGCGTACGGGATCCGGACCCTCTGGGACGAGGGCCTCGGCGGCGCGGCCGACGTGTACTTCGAAGGAGGCGACCACCAGACCCTGGTGCACATGAAGGGGGCCGATTTCGGCAAGCTGATGCGCAAGGCGGCCGCCCCCCTTCCGGCGATCAGCCACTGAGACCCGGATCGCGGCGTCGGGCCTTTCCCGCGCTTCGCGAGGGACGGCGGGCAGGCTTCCCGTCGGCGCCGCGTTCCCTTTCGTCCGAGGCGATCTCGTCCCGCAGCCAACTGCGGAACGCGGCAACCTTGGGCGAGCCCGCCAGCCGCGGCGGATAGACGAGGTAGATCCTGCGGGGCGTGGGCGTCTCGATCGCGAAGGGCCTCACCAGGACGCCGTTGCGCAAGTCGTTGCCGAGGAGCGAGCGGCGGCCGAGCGCGATGCCCTGGCCATCGGCGGCGGCCTGCATCAGGAGCGCGGAGTCGCTGAAGACCGGCCCGCGGGCGGGCTCCGCCCAGTCGAGCCCCGCCGCCTCGAACCAGGGCCTCCAGGGCTCGTCGTCCGCGCGCAGCAGCGTGTATCGCGCGAGGTCCGCCGGCCGCCTCGGCACGCCGCCCGCGATCCGGGGGCTGCAGACGGGAAAGAACGCATCGTCGAGCAGGTGCTCGACGCGCACGCCCTCCCAGCGGCCGAACCCGTAGCGGATTCCCACGTCGGCGTCGTCGCGCTGGAAATCGACGAGCGCGATGGAGGAGCTCACCACGAGATCGATGTCCGGGTGCGCGGCCTGGAAGCGCCCGACGCGCGGCAGGAGCCAGCGGGCGGCGAGCGAGGGGGCGATGCTCACCCGCAGCTGCCGCGGGTTGGCCCGGTCCGCGACTTCCTGCACGCCCGTCACCAGCTCGGCGAACGCGGCGCGCACGCGAGCGGCGAAGCGCTCGCCTTCCTCGGTCAGGCGCACGCCCCGGCCCGCCCGCTCGACGAGACGGACGCCGAGATCGGACTCGAGCGACTTGATCTGGTGGCTGATGGCCCCGTGCGTCACGTGCAGCGCCTCGGCCGCGCGGGTCAGGCTGCGCTCGCGCGCCGTCGCCTCGAACGCGCGCAGGGCCTGCATCGGCGGAAGTCGGGTGGCCATGGGTGTGATGTGAATAATACTCACATTTTGGGGGAAAACAAATCGATTGTCCCTCGCCCTTCCCGCCCATAGACTTCCGCCACGGACTCGCAAACGGAGGACATCGGACATGAAAGCGATATTGGCAAGTGCAGCTCCGGGTGCCGGGGCCCGCGCGGCCCGCCCGCTCTCGCACGGCCTGGTGGTGGAGGCGCTGGTGACGATCGTCGTCGTGGCGTGGCTCGCCGTCTCGCTCGCCGCGATGGTCGGCGAGTGGCGAGGCGGCGCGCCGGAAGCGGGACTGCAGACCGAGACCTCGATGCCGAGGCTGATCTGAGCCGGGCGGGAAGCCGCCCCGGTCAGGACTTGTTCCGGCTCCCGCCCAGGAGCTTCCCCGCGATCACGCAGATCACGATGCCCGCGAGGTAGTACTGGCCCGCATCGGCGGCGGTTCCGGGATCGGCGGACACCAGCCCGGCGAGCGCGATGCCGACGAGCACCGAGCCCAGTTGCGCCGCGCCCCGCAGGAGCCGGTTCGGGATCCGGCCGGCAAGCGTGTACGCCACGACCGTGACAATCGTGGCCACGACGGCAATAATCAGCGGGTTGCCCACCGAGCGGTGCCTTCCCCTTGAGATCCCTTCCCGTTCCCGAGTATGACCCGTCGCGCTTGACCGCGGCCAGATCGGTCCCGCGGTCCCGCGCGCGGTGCCTGCGGCGCTGGGCCTGCCTGATGCTGCTGGGAGTGGCGCCGGCCTTCCTCGCGGCGCACGCCCAGGAGAAGGGACGCGATGCGGACAAGGTGCAGGCCATCGTGAACTCGATGGCCGCGCGCTATTCGGAGGCGGACCGCGACTACGCCGAGAGGCTGAAGGCGGCCAAGCCCGGCACGGCGCTCGCCGTGGTCGGCTCGGAAGGCATCGCGGACCCGGCGGCCCGGCGCGAGGCGCGCGCGACCCTGAACACGACACTCAAGGTCATCGACGACGGGCTCAAGCGCCGGGAGCGAATCCCGCAGGACGCGATCGCCGAGGTCCGGGCCACGAAGGCGGACGACAAGACCAAGGAGGCCGTGTCCGCGGCCATCCGCGAGGCCGCGGCCGGCCCGGCGCCGCTCTCGGTCCAGCTGATGAAGGCCATGCGCGCCTTCCTCGCCAAGGCCCTCGAGGTCGTCACCTACGTCGACCGCCACGCGGCCGGCGTCGGCCTCAAGGAAGGCCGGCTGCACTTCTCGGACAAGGCCGTCTCCACCCGCTTCGACGCCCTGCAGTCGGAGCTCTCGGCGCTGTACCAGGAGATCCAGCGCCTGTCGCAGAAGGCGAAGGCCGGAGGCTGAGGCCGCTACTTCGCCGCCGCCGCCCGGGCGGCCTGCGCGCGCCGGATGATCCCGTTGTAGGCCTTGCCCGGGTACGGGGGCGTCGAGCCCACCTTGTCGAACCCCGGAATGGATTCCATGTGCCTGAGCATGCGCGCGCGCATCTCCCTGTCCGGGAGCGGGCCCCTGAGCGCGCCGATGTTCTCGCTCTGGTGGTCGGGGTTGTTCGTGGCGGGAATCGCGCAGGTGATGGCCGGGTGCGAGATCACCCACTTCAGGAAGAACTGCGCCCAGTTGGCGGCGCCGATCTCCTTCGCGAAGTCCGGGAGCGGCCGGCCCTCGACCAGCTTGAACAGCCGCGCCTTCTCGAAGGGCATGTTCACGAGCACCGCCACGCCCTTGTCGAGCGCCGCGGGGAGGATGCGCTCCTCGGCCTGGCGAACGGCGATCGAGTAGTGCACCTGCACGAAGTCCACGTCGCCGCGCTCCACGTACTGGGCCAGCGCGCCGAAGTAGGGCAGCTCGTGGTGCGTGACGCCGAAGTAGCGGATTCGTCCTTCCTTCTTCCAGTTGGCGAAGACGGGCAGGATCTGGTCCACGTTCACCAGGCTGTGCACCTGCATCACGTCGATCTTCTCGCGCCACAGGCGCTGCATGGACTGCTCCAGGCTCCTGCGCGCGTGGCTGTCGTCGGCCAGGAACTCGCCCGTGGACCAGATCTTGTTGGCGATGAACAACTGGTTCGCGACCCCCATGCCGGTGGCGAAGTCGCCGACGCTGATCTCGCCCGTGCCGTACAGGGGCGAGGTGTCCACGACGCGCCCGCCGCCGTCCCAGAAGCGCTTCATCACCTCGCGCAGGTGGTCGCGGGGCTGGCCGGGGATCACGTCGAAGGTGAGGTACGTGCCCAGGCCGATGGCCGGCACGACCTCGCCGGTGCGGGGGATCCTGCGGGTGACGAGGTCGCCGGCCTGCGCCCGCGCGCTCGTGCTCGCGAGCAGCAGGGACGGAATGGAGGCGGAAGTGGCGGCGAGGCCGGCCGCCTTCATGAAGTCGCGGCGGGCGGGGGAGCGGGGAGCGTCGGGCGTGGAGTTCATGGGTTCTCCGTATTCGGGTTCATGGGATTTCCGCCGAATCTAAGAGGGGGAAGCGGCGAATTCAAGGCCTCCCGGGGGAGCCATTGCGCTTCTGCATGCCCGGGCGGCAGGCGCGGAAAGTCCCGTAGGACCAAAGGCTTACGCCGGACGGGGGTTTGACCAAACGCAGCCCGGCGGTCCGGGCCGGCGCTATTCTTGGGCCCATCTGTTCCCCACGCACAAGGAGGTTCGCATGAAACCCGGATTCATTCGCCGGATCGGCCCGTTCGCCGCCGGCCTGTTGATGCTGGCCGCCACGGCCCTGCCCGCCTTCGCGGTCGAGCCCCTGGTGGACGTCGCCTGGGCCATCGCCAACGTCGGCAAGCCCGGCATCGTCTTCGTCGACTTCCAGTCCGCCAAGGACTATTCCGACGGGCACATTCCCGGCGCGGTCAACACCAACTACGGCAAGGACGGCTGGCGCGTCGAGCGCAAGGAAGACAAGGTGCCCGACATGCTGCCGGCGGACGTGGGCCCGCTCGCCCAGATGATCGGCACCAAGCTCGGCATCGACAACGACACGCACGTGGTGCTCGTCCCGCAGGGCAACACGGCGCTCGACGTCGGCCAGGCCACCCGCGTGTACTGGACCTTCAAGGTGCTGGGGCACGACAAGGTCTCGATCCTGAACGGCGGCATCGCCTCCTACTCCGAGAACGAGAAGGCCCCGATGGAAAAGGGCATCGTCAAGGCGGCGCCGAAGACCTTCAAGGCGAACCTGCGCAAGGACATGGTCGTGACGATGGACGACGTGAAGAAGGCCCGCGCCGCAGGCAATATCCTGCTCGTGGACAACCGCCCCGAGGACCAGTTCGTGGGCATCGCCAAGCACCCCAAGGCGCCCGTGAGCGGCACCATCGCCGGCGCGAAGAACCTGCCCAACCAGTGGGCCACCGTGAACGGCGGCGGCGTCTTCCGCAACAAGGCGCAGCTCGAGAAGCTCTACGCCTACGCGGGCGTCCCCGTCACCGGCGAGCAGATCAACTTCTGCAACACCGGCCACTGGGCGTCCGTGGGCTGGTTCGTCTCCAGCGAGATCATGGGCAACAAGCAGGCGAAGGTGTACGACGGCTCGATGGTCGAGTACACGATGCTCAAGGGCGAGGGCGTCGAGGCGAAGGTGAAGCTCAACTGACCGGTTGCCGCGCCGCATACCCCCAGGGGGCTCCTCGGAGCCCCCTTTTCTTTGCGGCGGTTGACTCAAGTCACGGTGCTCCCCGGGGCGAGTCCTAGATTGGGAAACGAACGCCCGCAACGATTCCCGAGGAGAATCCGCCATGGCACACATCGTCATCATCGGCGCCGGCCTGGGCGGCATGCCCATGGCCTACGAAATGCAGGAGCAGCTTCGTCCCGGCGACAAGGTCACCGTCGTGGGCAACGGGCCGAGCTACCACTTCGTCCCCTCCAATCCGTGGGTCGCGGTGCGCTGGAGGAAGCGCGGCGAGATCGAGTTCCCGGTGGCCGAGTACCTCGGCAGGAAGGGCATCGCCTTCAATCCCGCGGGCGCCAGGCGCGTCCACCCGGAGAAGAACCAGGTCGAGCTGGGCGACGGCACGATGCTCGGCTACGACTACCTCGTCATCGCCACGGGCCCGAAGCTCGCCTTCGACGAGGTCGAGGGGCTGGGGCCCGAGGGCCACACGCAGTCCATCTGCCACGTCGACCACGCCGAGCGGGCCGCCGGGGCATGGGACGCCTTCGTGAAGGACCCGGGCCCCATCGTCGTGGGCGCCGTGCAGGGGGCGTCCTGCTTCGGTCCGGCCTACGAGTTCTGCTTCATCATGGAGACGGACCTGCGCCGGCGGAAGATCCGCGACCGCGTGCCGATGACCTTCGTCACCGCCGAGCCCTACATCGGGCACCTGGGCCTGGGCGGGGTGGGCGACTCGAAGACGATGCTGGAGTCGGCGCTGCGGGACAAGCACGTCAAGTGGATCTGCAACGCCAGGGTGACGAAGGTCGAGGCGGGCACGATGCACGTCACGGAGCACGACGAGGAGGGCAAGCCGAAGAAGGAGCACAAGCTGCCCTTCCGGTACTCGATGATGCTGCCGGCCTTCAAGGGCATCGACGCCGTGGCCGGCATCGAGGGGCTCGTGAACCCGCGCGGCTTCGTCCTCATCGACGCGAACCAGAGGAACCCGAAGTACCGCAACATCTACGCGGTGGGCGTGTGCGTGGCGATCCCGCCGGTGGAGGCGACCCCGGTCCCGACGGGCGCTCCCAAGACGGGCTTCATGATCGAGTCGATGGTGACGGCCACGGCGCACAACATCCGCGCCGAGCTCGACGGGAAGGCGGGCGAGGAGAGGGCGACCTGGAACGCCGTGTGCCTGGCGGACATGGGCGACACCGGCATCGCCTTCGTGGCCCTGCCGCAGATCCCGCCGCGCAACGTGAACTGGTTCTCCGAGGGCAAGTGGGTGCACCTCGCCAAGATCGCGTTCGAGAAGTACTTCATCCGCAAGCTCAAGAAGGGGACCTCCGAGCCCTTCTACGAGAAGCAGGTGATGAAGATGCTGGGGATCGCCAAGCTCAAGCGGTAGGCCGCAACCCGATTTCGGCCCGCGGCGAAACGCGATTTCGGCTCGCGCCGCGGCCCCGCGCGCGGTCTCATGGCGTCGCTGAACGGCGGAAGGCCTTCCCGGAAGGCCTTCCCTTCGACGACCCAACCCGACCGAGAGGTGACCCCGTGAGAACCGTCCTTCGCCACGCCGTGGCCTGTGCCATCGTTTCGACCCTGACCGCCCTTCCCGCCCTCGCCGCCGACGGGCCGGCGAAGCCGCTGCCGCCGGTGACCCAGGCCGCCCCCGCGCCCGCGGGAGAGTCCCAGCAGGACCGCATGCGGCGCTGCAACGCCACCGCCAAGGAGAAGGCCCTCAAGGGCGACGAGCGCAAGGCCTACATGTCGGCCTGCCTCAAGGGCTGACGCGAGCCGGGGACGCGGCCGCCGGCGTGCCCACGGCCGCCGGCGCTGCCCGTCACCGTGCGCCCGGTGCGCAGCATGAACTCCATCATCTCCGCCGGGACCGGCGGGCCGAAGAGGTAGCCCTGGAGCCTCGGGCAGTTCGCCGCCTGCAGGAAGGCGCGCTGCTCGACGGTCTCCACGCCCTCGGCGACGACGTCCAGCCCGAGGCTCTGCGCCATCGCGAGGATCGCCTTCGCGATCCCGGCGTCGTTCGGGTTGCCCGTCACGCCGCGCACGAAGCTGCGGTCGATCTTCACGGCGCTGATCGGCAGTCGCCCGACGTAGTTCATCGACGAGTAGCCGCTGCCGAAGTCGTCGATCGCGAAGTGCACGCCCAGCTGGCGCAGCAGGCGCATGTCCTCGACCAGCGGCTCCTCCGGGTTCATCAGGATGCTCTCGGTGAGCTCCAGCTCCAGCAGCTGGGGCGCCATGCCGGTCTCGGCGATGATCGTCGAGACGGAGCGGAAGAGGCCGGGCGCGCGCACCTGCCTCGCCGAGAGGTTGACGGCGATCCGCGGCGCGAAGACGCCCGCGCGCTGCCACTCGCCCATCTGCAGGAACGCGGTGCGCATCACCCACTCGCCGATCTGCCCGATGAGGCCGTTCTGCTCCGCGACGGGGAGGAACTCGTCGGGCAGCAGCAGGCCGCGCTCGGGATGCTGCCAGCGCACGAGCGCCTCGATGCCCGCGATGCGGCCGTCCTTCGCGAGGATCTGCGGCTGGTACAGCAGGCGCAGCTGGCCGAGCTCGAGCGCCTGGCGCAGCTCGTTCTCGAGGCCGAGCTTCGCCATGGACCGCGAGGCGAGCGACCGGTTGTACAGCTGCCAGTTGTTCCGGCCCTGCTCCTTCGCGTGGTACATCGCCGTGTCCGCGTGCTTGAGCAGCGCGGCCGCGTCCGTCCCGTCCTCGGGAAAGATCGCGATGCCGATGCTCGCGGACACCGCGATCTCGTCGTCGTCCACCTTGAAGGGCCGGCTCAGCACCGCCTGCGTGCGGCGCGCGATCATCTTCACGTACTCGACGTCCTTCACGTCGGGCAGCAGGATGGTGAACTCGTCGCCGCCCAGCCGCGCGTAGTGAAGCGCGGCATCGCGGGCCGTCGGCCGGGCCATCACGTCGCCGGCGCGCAGGTTGTCGCGAAGGCGCGCGGCGACGCTCTTGAGCAGCGCGTCGCCGGCGGTGTGGCCCAGCGAGTCGTTGATCTGCTTGAAGCCGTCCAGGTCCAGGAAGAGCAGGGCGACCCGGCGGTCCTCGCGGCGCGCGCGGGAGAGCTCGTTCTCCACCCGCTCCAGGAAGTGCCCCCGGTTCGGCATCCCCGTGAGCGCGTCGAAGTAGGCCAGGCGGTGGATCTTCTCCTCGTCGCGCTTCTGCGAGGTGACGTCGCGCAGCACGGCGATCGCGGTGTCGGACCCGTTCGGGGCGATCCGCGCCTCGTAGTGGCGGATGCCGTCGTCCAGGGGCAGCTGGAACTGCGCCGTCTGCAGCTCCCCCCGGTCGATGGCGAGCCCCACCGCGCGCGCGAGGACGGCGGCGACCCCGGAAGGCAGGATCACGGACATGCTGCGGCCCACGAAGCCGCCCGGCGGGGCGAGGGTCTTCGAGCCGAAGCCGTCCTTGAAGTCCAGGCACGTCCCGTCGCGGCCGATGAGGAAGATCATGTCGGGCATGGCGCGCAGGATGGCGGCCTGCTTCTGCTCGAGCAGGCGCAGCTCGCGGCCGGCCTGGGCGGCGCGCAGCACGTAGCGGGCGCGGTGGCCCAGGACCGGCCAGTTGATCGGCTTGGCCGTGAAGTCGGTGGCCCCGGACTCGTAGGCCCGGTTGATCGACTCGACGTCGTTCATGCCGGTGATCATGATGACCGGCACCTGCGTCGCGTCCCAGCGCTCGCGGATGCGCCGGCAGACCTCGAAGCCGTCCATGCCGGGCATGTCGACGTCGAGCAGGACGATGTCGGGAGGCGTCTCGTCCAGGAGGGCGAGGCCCCGCTTGCCGTCGGGCGCCTCGAGGACCTCGAAGTCGTACTTCAGCAGCGTGGCGCGCACCAGCATGCGCGTCACGTCGTCGTCGTCGATCGCCAGGGCGACCGGGCGCCGGGACCTGTCAGGCGGTTGCATTCGGCGCCCTCCCTTCGAGCTCGGCGCCGAGCGCCGCGCTCACGCGCCGGTACTCGCCCGAGGCGTCCTCGAGCAGCGGCAGGCTGCCGTCCACCTTGCCCGTGCCGCCGATGGTCTCCAGGGACTTGCACAGGCGCGAGAGGCGCTCGGCCCCCACGTTGGCGCTGCTCGACTTCATGCTGTGGGCGACGCGCCGCAGTTCCGCGGCGTCGCCGGCCTCGGCGGCCGCCTTCATGCGCGCGAGGCCGTCGGGCATGCTGTCCAGGTAGGCGAGGATCACCCGGCGGGCGAGGGCGTCCCCGCCGGGGCCCATGAGCGAGCGGATCGCGTCGAGGGCGCGGTGGTTGACGGGCTCCTCGCCGGCCTGCACCGCGGGCCTTTCCGCGGCCTCGGGGGCCGGCGCGGCCTCGGTCGCGGGCAGCCAGCGCGAGAGGGCGGCCAGCAGCTGGTCGCGGGAGAAGGGCTTGGCGACGTAGTCGTCCATGCCCGCGGCGATGCAGATCTCGCGGTCGCCCTCGAGCGCGTTGGCCGTCAGCGCGACGATCGGCATGCGGCTGTGCGTGCCCTCCTCGCGGCGGCGGATCTCGGAGGTGGCCGCGTAGCCGTCGACTTCCGGCATCTGGCAGTCCACGAGCGCGAGGTCGTAGCGGCCGTGCGCGAACTTGTCGATGGCCTCGAGGCCGTTGGCGGCCACGTCGACCGCGAGGCCGAGGGACTCGAGCATGCCGACCGCCACCGCCTGGTTCACCGGGTTGTCCTCGGCGAGGAGCACGCGGCCGGCGAGCTGCGGCCTGGGACGGGCGGGGGAGAGATCGTCGGCGCGCGGGCCCGAGGTCGGGAACAACGCCTCGACGATCACGCCCCGCATCTCGTCCCGGCGAACGGGCTTGCCGAGGTAGGCGCCGGCGCCGCTCTGGCGCGCCGTCGCGATCTCGTCCTCGCGGCCCAGGGACGTGAGCATGACCACCGGCGTCCGCGCCAGCGCGCGGTCGGCCCGGATGGCGCGCACGAGCGTGACGCCGTTCATGCGCGGCATCGCCATGTCCACCAGGGCGAGGCCGAAGGGTTGTCCGCGGTCGAGGGCGTCGCGCAGCCGCTCGAGCGCCTGCGCGCCGTCGGCGGCGGATTCCACTTCCATGCCCCACCCGCGGGCGAAGTGCTCGATGACGCCGCGCGTGGTCGCGTTGTCGTCCACCACCAGGAGCCGCCGGCCCGAGAGCTTGTGCAGGGCGGGCACGGGAACGGCGGGGGCATTCGGGCTCGCCACCTTGATCGTGAACCAGAAGGTGGAGCCGCGGTCGGTCTCCGACTCGACGCCGATGTCGCCGCCCATGAGCTGCGCGAGCTCCTTGGCGATCACCAGGCCGAGGCCGGTGCCGCCGAAGCGGCGCGTGGTCGAGCCGTCCGCCTGCGCGAAGGCCTGGAACAGGCGATCCTTCTTCTCGGGGGGAATCCCGATGCCCGTGTCGCTCACCTCGAAGCGCAGCCACTGCGTGCCCTCGGGGCCGGCGCCGGGCCGCTCCCGCAGGCAGCGCACGACCACCTCGCCGGCATGGGTGAACTTGATCGCGTTGCCCACGAGGTTCAGCAGGACCTGGCGCAGGCGGTGCGGGTCGCCGTTCACCCAGGCGGGGGCGTCGTCGTCGGCGCGCACGATGAGCTCCAGGCCCTTGGCCTGGGCCCGCGCGGCGAGGAGCTCCGCCATGTCCTCCAGCACGGCGAGGGGGGCGAAGTCGACCTTCTCGAGGTCCAGCCGCCCGGCCTCGATCTTGGAGAAGTCCAGGATGTCGTTGATGATCGACAGCAGCGACTCGCCCGAGGACTGGATCATGCCCACGAGCCGGCGCTGCTTGTCGGAGAGCTCGGTCTCGGCCAGGAGCTCGGCCATGCCCAGGACGCCGTTCATCGGCGTGCGGATCTCGTGGCTCATGTTGGCGAGGAACTGGCTCTTGGCGCGGCTCGCGGTCTCGGCGAGCTCCTTGGCCATCCGCAGCTCGGCGGAGGCGAGGCGCTCGGCCTGCACGCGCTCGGTGGCCTCGGCGTGGCTGAAGTAGAAGTGCAGCGTCGACAGGAACATCCCGATGATCGGGATCGCCGCCAGGAGCACCGGCGCCCCGAAATTGTCGAAGCTCATGAAGACGAGGCCGGCGATGGAGGCGCTGGCGGCGTAGGCCACGCCGATCCAGACGTTCTCCCGCAGCAGCTGGAGGGGCACCACGCGCTCGCCGCGCTTGAGCGTGATGAGGGAGACCATCAGCAGCGTGCTGGCCGCGAAGTAGGCCATGGCGAAGGCGATCAGGCCGCCGAAGAGCGCCGTCTGCTCCCAGCCCGAGCCGCCGCGCGCGTGCCCGACGGCCATCGTGAAGACGGTGCCGCAGCCGTAGATGGCCAGCGCGGCCATCGTGGGGCTGCCGATGCGGCTCGTCCACCGCTTGGAGGTGCGCCACGAGGCCACCGCGGCCTCCGCCGCCGCGGCCACGGCGCAGGCGGCCGGACCGTGCAGGAGCAGGAGCAGGAAGATGAAGATCTCGGCGCCGGCGAGCGAGGTCTTGGAGCCGGGGATGCGGACGGGGAAGACGCCGATCACGGCCGCGATGGCGGCCACCAGGGCGACCTGCAGCAGGGCGGCGCTTTCCAGGGCCGCGACCTGGGTGAGCGCGAGCCCCAGGATGGAGGCGCCCAGCACGGTCGTCACCCACCAGTAGATCCTCGCCTGGGGACTGTAGTCGTCCATGTCGAGGCGCGGGAAGGCCCGAAGGCCCTTCTCGGCCGCGTCCTCCGGCGGGCGCGGCGGGCGCGGCGCGCGGTCGGCCTGCGGCTGGCGCTGGGTCACGCCCGGCGGCGTGCGCATCGGCCAGGGCGCGTCATCGAGGCGGGCCGGCGCGGACGTCGGGATGCAGGGGGGGATCGTCGCCATGATTCCTCCGGAGCCAGGGGTTGCGGGAGCCGACCGACCGGTCACTCGCCGGTCACTGCGTACCGGTACGTGATGACCGAGTTGCCGCTCTCGCTGTGAACGACGCCTTCCGAGAGCACGAGGCCTTCCGAGAGCACGAGGCCTTCCGAGAGCGCGAGGCCTTCCGAGAGCACGAGGCCTTCCGAGAGCACCAGGCCCTCGGAGAGCACGAGGCCTTCCGAGAGCACCAGGCCCTCGGAAAGAACGAGCCCGCTTCCCGTGACCAGCCAATCGGTGAGCGTCGCGGTGGGCGTGAAGGCGCCGGACTTCGCGATCACGGAGTTCGCGCCGAGCAGCGTGTCGACGCGGCGCACGCCCCGGGTCATCAGCGGCAGGTTGCGGGGCGCCGTGTCGGTGAAGCGCTTGGGATAGACGCCTTCCGCGATGCCGCCGCCGGACCAGTACTCCGGCTGGCGATGGCGCACCACGTTGCCGGCCCAGGCCAGGCGCGGGTCCCAGACGGGCTGGAACTTGGCGAACAGGTCCGTGCCGCTGAAGATCCGGCTGCCCCCCATGTACACGAGGCGCGACCAGTTGAAGGAGGCATCGTCGAACCAGGAATTCTCGGCCGGGATCGACGCGCCGGGCGCGACCAGGGACTCGCCCGCGAGGATGGCGCCCGCGGCGGCCTTGGGCGCGATGTCGGTCCGCAGGGCGCGCGCGAGCTTCACGGCGCCTTCGAGGTTCAGGAGCCCCGCGCCCTGCTGCAGGAGGTTGAAGCCCGGCAGGGGCTGCGCCGTGTACTGCAGGATGGCCTTCACGAGGGGCGGGGTGAGCCCGGGGTTCGCCTGCAGGAGCAGGGCGGCCGCGCCGGCCACCGCGGGGGCGGCGATCGAGGTGCCGCTGAGCATCATCTGGGTCTCGCCGTAGCTCGGGACGATCGCCAGCGGATCGACCAGGGTCGCCCGGTAGGTGTCGGCGAGGAAGTTCCACGAGAGGGTGCGCTGGTTGTTGCCGGTCGCGGCGGCGCCGACGATCCGGTTGCCCGGGGCGACGAGATCGGGCTTGAGCAGGTTGTCGACGACGCGCACGCCGCTGCCGTTGACGTACGAACCGCGCGTCGGCCCCCGCGAGCTGAAGCGGTTGACGCCGTCGTCGTTGCGGGTGGGCGTGCCCATCATGTGCGAGGAGCCCACGGTGATCACCGACGGGTCGTTCGCCGGCGCGCCCACCGCGCCATAGACCTCGGCGCCCAGGCTCGACTGGCCGAAATTGCCGGATGCCACCACCACCGTGATGCCGGCGGCGGCCGCGCTGCGCACCGCCGCGCAAAGGGGATCGGTCTGCCAGGTCTCGGTCGACGAGGCGGCGAGACTCATGTTCATCACGCGGATGTTGTATTCGCGGGCGTGGAAGATCACCCATTCGATGCCGGCGATGGCGTCGCTCACGGTGCCCTGGCCGAGGTCGTTGAGCACCCGCACGTCGTAGATGTCGGCATTGGGCGCGATGCCGCTGGTGTCCGGCGTTTCCGGGGAATAGAAGGCGGCGCTGCCGGCGGCGACGGCGGCCACGTGCGTGCCGTGGCCGTAGGGGTCGCTCGTGGCGACGAGCTCGGTGGAGATCTGGTTCTCGTAGGCCGCGAGATCCGCGCCGCCGGGCATCAGGGACGTCGTGTCGTCCACGCCGAGGGACCAGCGGGCGACGCTCGCGTTCATCACGTTCACGCTGCGCCGGATGCGCGTGTCGCCGTTGGCGCCGGCGAAGGCGTCGTGCGCCCGCATGACGCCCGAGTCGAGAACGGCGATGCCGACGCCGCTGCCGTCCAGGCCGGTGTAGCCCGTCCGGGTGCTGCCGGTGCGCACGCCGCTCGCCACGGCGCCGGTCACCGTCTCCATCGTGCTGGCCGTGGGGCCGGTGGAGCGGTTGGGCGAAAGGGTGACGACGTCGCGGCGCTTGGCCAGGGCGTCGATCACGGTCGCCTTGACCTGCACCGTCATGGCACGAATCGTGGCGTGGCGGGCGAGGATCGAGCCGCCGTTGCGCCGGATGAAGTTGCGCAGGTCGGTCATCTGGGGGTCGGTCGTGTTGCTGACCACGATCACCTGCACGTGGCGCACGCCCTGGATGTCCCGGGCCCAGTTGACCTTGGGCGTCCGGGCGGCCGCCACGCCGGCCTGCAGGTCGGTGGAGACCAGGGCCGCCGTCGTGGCCCGCGCGTCGAGCGCCTGCGCCTTCGCCGTGACGGGCGCGATGCCCAGCAGGGAGACGCCGAAGAGCATCGCCGGCAGGAGCATCCGGGTGAAGAGGGAGGTCCAGCCCATCTCGCGGACGGCCTGGGGGGCGGCCAGGGGGGATTGCGGAGTCGTCGCGGAACCTTCGTGTGACGGACGGCCCTGGGGCGGAACCCGGTATGTGCGCATGATCTGACTCCCTGACGGGGTGTCGTTGGGGCGGCGCACGGGGGTGGAGGCTTGCCGGAAATCGCCACGCGAAGGGCGCCGCGCGTGTTTGAACCATTATCGGCGGGCCCCGGCGCAGCATTGTGAAGTGCGTCACACGGACGGTTTCATCGCTAACTTGCCGGATTGCAGTTGTAACCATCCGCGGCCGCGGGGCCGTGGAGCGGGGCCTGGCGGGGGAAAGGCCCGTCGGGCAGGAGCCGGCGCGGCCGGCAGGGCGTCAGCCCGTGCTCCAGGCGCGGGGGCGCTTCATGCCCGCGATCCTGCAGGCCTGCCCGGGATAGCCGTAGGGGAAGAGCTCGAAGAGGCGGTTGCGCGCCCCGGGGCCGAGGCGCTCCATCAGGTGCCACATCACGAAGCGCGCGTCGGCGGCGATCTGGTGCTCCTCCCAGTAGGCGCGCATGAAGCGGATCGCGTCCCAGTGGTCGGGGCCGAGCTCGATGCCCATCTGGCGCGCGGTGGCGAGCGCGAACTCCTCGGTCCACTCGCGCGGGTCGACGAGGTAGCCGTCGGCGTCCAGAACAGGCATGTTGGATACACCTTCCATGGCCGCGATGATAGCCCATCGTCCCGGGGTGTCAATCGATGCCCGAAATCCCGTGGGGACTTTGAGGCGGGTCAGCCCGGTGAGCGGGGCCGCGGCGCAAACTTCGGGCGTCCTCCCACCGTCGTCGCACCGTGACCCGACCGCTCGAACGACCGCTGGACCGCGCCGAGGCCTTCTTCTGGTTCCTCGACCGCTGCTCGTCGATGAACTTCGCGGTCCTGGCCGAAGGCCGCGGGGCCCTCGGCGCCGACCGCCTGGCGGAGGCCCTGGCGCGGGCCGGGAAGCGCCACCCGGCCCTCGCGGCGGCGATCGAGGCCGACCCCGCCGGGCGGCTGGCCTTCGTGCCGCGACCGGGGGCCCCGGCGACGCTCACGCGGGAGCCCGGCGGCGAGGACTGGCACGCGGCACTGGCGGCCCGCCTGGCCGCGCCCTTCGCGCTGGGCGAGGCGCCGCTCGCGAGGCTCCACTGGTTCGAGCGCCCGGCCGGCCGCTGGGCATTCGCGGTGGTCTTCCACCACGCGATCGGCGACGGCCGCTCCGGCTTCCGGCTCGTGCGCGAGCTCATCGACGACGCCCGGGGCGCGGGAGAGCCCGCCGGCCCGGCCGGGCCGCGGCCCTCCCTGACGGCTCTCTTTCCCGAGGCACTCTCCGGCGAGGCGGGGCTCGCCCGCGCGCAGGCGTGGAAGGCGCAGCTCAAGGCGGAGCCGCTGCGGGCGGACGCGGTGCCGGGGTTCGCCCGCGAGGGCGGCGAGGTCCGGCCGGCCATCCTCGCGCTGCGCTTCGACGAGCGCACCGTCGAGGGCCTGGCGCGCCGGGCGCGCCGGGAGGGCGCCAGCGTCCACGGGCTCATCGGCGCCGCCGAGCTGCTCGCGGCGCGCGGCCTTTTCGGGGACCCGCCGGCCGCGCCGCCCACGCTCATGCTCACGAGCCCCGTGGACCTGAGGGGCCACCTGGCCGAGCCGGTGGACGACGCGACGCCGGGCTTCTACGTGACGCTCCTGTCCTCGCTCGCGCGCGTCGAGGGCCCCGGCAGCCTCGGGATGCTGGCGAAGCACCTCACGGACGACCTGCGCCGCCAGGTGGCCCAGGGCTGCGGCCACCTCTTCTACCACCTCGCCGCTCCGGCCGAGGCCATCCCGGCGACCGACGCGGGCATCGCCGGCTTCCGCGACTGGATGAGGCGCATGCCGCCGGCGTTCCTGCTGAGCAACGTGGGGCGCGCCGGCGCCATGGCGGAGGCGGGCGGCGTGCGCGTGGACGAGATCTCCTTCGCGCTCTGCCCGATGGCGCACCAGCCGGTCTTCGTGGCGGCGAGCACCTGGGACGGACGCCTCGCGCTCAACGTGGTCCACGACGAAGGCCGGCTCCCGGCCCGGGCGGCCCGCGGCCTCGCCGAGCGCCTGGAGGCGCTGCTGCGCGAGGCCGCCGGCTGATCAGCCGACCTGGTCCTCCCGGAACTGCGCCTGGATCTCCTCGACGGCCCCGGGGTTCTCGACGAGCGCCCGCACGCACTCGGCATCGAGGTGCGTGCCCGAGAGCTGCCCGAGGATCGAGAAGGCCACGTCGTTGGCGTAGGCCTCCTTGTACGGCCGCCGGCTGGTGAGGGCGTCGAAGACGTCGGCCGTGGCCACGATGCGCGCCTCCAGGGGGATCGCGTCGCCCGCCAGGCCGTAGGGGTAGCCGCGGCCGTCGATGCGCTCGTGGTGGTAGAGAACGATGTTCCTCACGACCTCGGTGTCGGCGAGCATCTCGATCCCGAAGTTCGTGAGCAGGTCGTCGAGGATGGCCTGCCCCCGGTTGGCGTGGGTGCGCATGACCTCCATCTCCACCGCCGTGAGGCCCTCGGGCTTGAGCAGGATCGCGTCGGGGATCCCGATCTTGCCGATGTCGTGCAGCGGCGCGTAGGCCGCCAGGCGCTCGATGTGCTCGTCGTCCAGGCCGTGCCGGTCGGCCAGGGTCCGGGCGATGAGGCGCACGTAGCGCGACATCCGGTCGAGGTGGCTGCCGGTCTCGGAGTCGCGGGCGTGCACGATGTGGCGGGCGCTCTCGAGGGTGGCCGTCAGGGTCCGGATGGCGGAGAGCTCCTGCAGCACCAGCAGGCACACGAGGTGGCCGAAGATGTCGAGCTGGGCGAGGGCGACCTCGGTGAACACGTCCGCCTGGCGGGCGTTGAAGAACACGAAGCCGAGGAACGTGCCGTTCGTGAACATCGGCATCGTGTAGCTCGCGGCGTATCCCGCGCGCCCCAGGCGCCGGGCGTGCTCGCTCTCGGCCGTCTCGTAGGTGAGCATGTGCTGGATGACGCGCGGGCGCTTCTCGTCCAGCAGCTTCTTGAGCGAGGGGACCTCGCCGATGGGCGCCTGGTAGTGCGGCAGCGGGTCGTCGCCGTCGCTCGAGTGGATGAAGGTCTTGAGGTAGGTCGTCTTCGGGTCGTAGAGGGCGACCGCGATCCGCGACACGAAGGGCAGGAAGGACTGCACCGCCCAGTGGATCTCGCGCAGCCGCCCGCGCAGCGGCCCGTCGGTGTTGAGGGCCTGCAGCGCGTCGCTGTGGCCCTGCGCCCGGTCGCTCATGCCGGCTTGCCCCTCGGCGGGGACGGGGTGGGCTTGATCCCCAGCTTGTCGGCGGCGCGCACGAGCTCGGCCACCGAGCGCACCCCCATCTTCTCCATGATGCGGCCGCGGTGCACCTTCACCGTCTTCTCGGTCGTGCCGATCTCGGCCGCGATCACCTTGTTGCGCTTGCCGGCGATCACGTGGGTGAGCACCTCGCGCTCGCGCGGGGTGAGCTCGCCGTAGTGCAGCGCGATGTCGCGCTTCGCGGCCTTCTCGGACCAGGCGAGCCGCGCGCGCTCGATCGCCTTCGAGAGGGCGGCGAGGAGCGTGGCGGCCTCGACGGGCTTCAGCAGGAAGTCGACCGCCCCGCGCTTCATCGAGGAGACCGCGCCGGGCACGTCGCCGTGGCCGGTGAGGAACACCACGGCGATCTCCGGGCGCACCGCCTGCATTCGCGCGTGCAGGTCCAGGCCGCTCCTGCCGGGCAGGCCGATGTCCAGGAGCGCGCAGGCGGGGCCCGCGACCGCGGGGAGGTGCTCCAGGAACTCCTCCGCGCTGGGGAAGCAGGCGGGCTCGACGCCCTCGGCGCGCAGCAGGCGCGTGAGGGAAGTGCGCACGGACGGGTCGTCGTCGACGATGAAGAGGCTCACGCCCTCGGCGGCGATCATGGGGTCTGGGCTCCCGGCAGGTGGATGGTGAAGGTGAGGCCGCGGCCGCGGTTGCGGGCCACCTCGAGCCGCCCGCCGTGCGCTTCCACGAGCGAGCGCGTGACGAGCAGGCCCAGCCCGGTGCCGCGTTCCTTGGTGGTGTGGAAGGTCTGCGCCATGCGCTTCAGGTCCGCGTCGTCGGCGCCGTGGCCCGTGTCGGCGACGCGAAGGCGCACGCCGCCGCGATCCCGACGCAGCGCGAGGCGCAGTTCGCGCGCGGCCCGGGGAGGGTTGTCCTCCATGGACTCGATCGCGTTCACCACGAGGTTGAGGATGGCCTGGTAGAGCTGGATCGGGTCCGCCGTGACCCGCGGAAGCCCCTCCGGGCCTTCGAGCCTCGCCGCCACGCCCGCGTGGCGCAGGCGCACGCGGGTGAACTCGAGGACGTCGGCGGCGACCCGGCCGGCGTCGACGGGCTCGGCCTCGGCGGGCTGCTTGCGCACGAGCCGGTGCGCCCGCAGGATGATCTCGCCGGCGCGCCGCGCGTCGTCCCGGATGGCCTCGAGCGCCTCGCGGACCTCCCCGGCGTTGCCGCTGCCGAGGAAGCGCAGGGCCGCCTCGGAGTTGGCGACGATGGCCGCGAGCGGCTGGTTCACCTCGTGCGCGAGCGAGGCCCCGAGCGCGGCGACGGTGCGCACGCGCGAGGCGTGGGCCACCGCGTCGCGCAGCTCGTGCTCGCGCTCGCGCGACAGGTGCAGCTCGGTCACGTCGGACTGCGTCCCCACGTGGTGCGTGACCCTGCCGCTCGCGTCCCGGATGGGCGCGATGCGCAGGAAGTTCCAGAAGGGCGTGCCGTCCTTGCGGTAGTTGAGGATCTCGCCCTGGAAGACCTTGCCCTGCTGCAGGGCGATGGCGATCCGCTTCACGGTCTCGCGGTCCGTGCCCGGGCCCTGCACCATGCGGCAGTTCGTGCCGAGGATCTCGTCGGCCGAGTAGCCCACCAGCCGCTCGAAGGACGGGCTCACGTACACGATCGGCGCGTCCGCGCGCGTCGCGTCCGAGATCACGATGCCGTCGTCGGCGACGTCGAGCGCCGCGGCCTTGAGCCAGGCGTCCACCTCGGGCGCGAGCGGCCTCGCGGCGGGACGCGCGGCGCGCGGCCGGGGGGCGGTCTTGCGCTCGGGCATCGCCGCTCTCATCCGGTGTAGGTGCGCAGCCGCTCGACGTCGGGCACCGTCACCGAGCGGCCCTCCATCACGATGAGGCCGGCGTCGGCCAGCTCGTGCAGGATGCGCGAGAAGTACTCCGGCGTGAGGTTCAGGCGCGAGGCCACGATCATCTTGTTGGCCGGCAGCGTCACGCTGGTCGACTTCGCCGAGCCGTCGGAGAGCGCGTCGTCGCGAAGCAGGTAGCCGATCACGCGCTCGAGGCCGGAGCGCAGCGAGTACGCCTCGACGTCGCGGATGAGCTGGTGGAGCTTCCTCGACATCCCCGCCAGCAGCCGGCGCGAGAAGCGCGGGTCGCGCTCGATCTCCTCGAAGACGAGGCTCTTGGAGACGTGCAGCAGGAGCGAGTCCTTGAGCGCCTGCGCCGAGACCACGTAGGGCATGTCCATGAAGAGGATGGCCTCGCCGAAGGAGATCCCCGGGCCCATGATCTCGATCACCTTCTCCGAGCCCTGCGGCGAGGTGACGAAGAGCTTCACCTGCCCGTAGAGCACCACGTGGAAGCCCTCGCAGCGCTCGCCGCGGCTGAACAGCGTCTCCCCCTTGGTCGCGTAGATGCGCCGCGTGCCGGAGGCGATGCGCTTGATCTCCTCCGGCGTGAGGTCGCTGAACAGGGGCAGGTTGACGAGGAACTGCTCGACCGGGATGTCCGGCCCGCGCGTGCGCGAGTCTCCGGTTTGCATGGCGGCTGGGGTCGGGGCGGGGTTTTCCCGCCATGATACCCCGGTCGCCGCCTACGGCCGCGCGTACGCCCCCTGCCCGGCCGGGGGCGCCCCTTCCGCGGCCCGGGCCCGGACGGTCCCGGCCACCGCGGCGACGATCGCCAGCGACGAGAGCAGGTTGTGGATCCAGCGGGCCCCGGCGCCGTCCGGCGCCGCGACCGAGACCAGCGCGAGCGCGGCGAGCGCGGCGGCCGCGAGCCGCGCCGCCAGGCGCGCGTCGGGCGTGGGAGCGGCGCTCAGGGCGATGAGCCCCCAGGCGGCCAGCGCCAGCCAGGAGAGCCCGCGGTGCGCGATCGCGAGCGTCGGGGCCGCGGGCCCGATGGAGAGCAGCCCGCCGGTGGCGACCGCCGCCGCGAGCAGCGCCAGCGCCACGGCGAAGGGCAGGCGGACGCGGCCGCGCGGCGCCGTCGCGGCGGCGGCCACGCCGGCGCACGCGGCCAGCAGCGACAGCCCTCCCAGGAGGTTGGCCAGCAGCACGGCGGGCGGGGCGGCCCCGGCCGAGCGCCGGCCGACGACCGCGAGGGCGGCCACCAGCACCACGACCAGGACCGCGGTCGCGCGCAGCCCCGGGCGCGCGGGGCCCTTCCAAGCCAGCGCGGCGACGACGAGCGCGAGCACGGTGACGCCCATGGCGGCCACGCGGTGCGCCAGCCGGACGGCGTCGGCGACGCCGAAGCCCGCGCAGCCGGCCGCCGGGCACGGCACGGCCGCGAGCCGCAGCCAGGCGCTGGAGGCGACCACGACGAAGACGAGCGCCGCGCAGGCCGCGGCGAAGTGCGCCAGCGCCCGCGATTCGCGCGGGGGGGCGGCCGGGATCATCGGGCAGCGGAGGCGCGGCGGCGGAAGGCGCCGATCACCACCACCACGAAGGCGAGCCCGCCCAGGATGGCCACGAGCCCGCCCAGCCCCATCAGGGCCATGCCGGCCACTTCCTGCGGCGTGCGCAGGACCTGGGCCGCGCCCGCGACCTTGCGCTCGACCCCGTACCCCCCCGACCACACGAGGCCCACGATGTGCGCGAGCTGGCCGCCGCCGTAGAGCCAGGGCTGCCACGCCGCGAGGCGCGAGCGGGGCGCGTCGTAGCCCAGGCGCGGCAGGAGGTGGTAGGTGAGCCCCATGAAGGCGAGGGTGACGCCCACGATGCAGCCGTGGTAGTGCGCGGGGATCTTCACGTTCGGCCCGCTGATGGCGAAGCCGATGAGCCCGCCGGCGGCGAAGAGCCCGATGGAGGCGGCCAGCGCGCCGAAGACGGGCCGGCTGCGCCCGTCGAGCGCCGGCAGCCGCCGCATCGAGTAGAGCAGCGCGAGCAGGATGGGCGGGATGGCGAGCCCGCCGCCGAAGCGCATGAGCCAGGTCTGCAGCTTGTGGTGCTCCACGGAGGCGACCGGGTGCGCGAGGTAGATCGCCGGCGTCACGAACACCGACGCGAGCGCGATCGTGAAGATGAAGAGCGTGACGCGCGGCGAGAGAGCCGGGCGAAGGCCGAGGGCGCCCGCGAGCCACAGCCAGGCCACGAGCATGAGCAGGGTCCAGGTGAACTGCAGCACGTGGCCGCCGCCCCAGAAGAGCAGCTCGAAGTAGGCCTTGCGCTCCAGGTGCGGCGAGACCTCCAGCCACGACCAGCCGAAGGCGGCGAGCGCCACGGCGGTGGCCACCGCGGAGCCCACGATGCCCCAGCGCAGCGCGTCGCCGCCGTCCAGGAGGGCGGCCGAGGCGCGGGCGGCGAGGAAGGTGCGGACGATCGCGAGCGCCACGCCGGCGGCGAGCGCCAGCAGCCCCCCGAGGAACACCGCGTTGTCGATCACGGGAATGTAGTTGGCCAGCACCGGGACCGCGTGGCCCGCGAGCGGCGCGACCATGAGCGCGGCCGTGCCCGCGGCGCACAGGGCCAGCGCCGCCTTGCCCAGGCCGAGGGCGCGCGAGTCGCCCGCCAGGCTCCAGAGCACGCCCGCGAAGGCGAGGAACCAGACGAGCACCGAGAGGTCCACGTGCGCCACGAGCGCGACCTGGAAGAAGTTCGCGACGGGGAAGAGGTCCTTCAGGCCGGGCGTGCGAGCCAGCACGAGCAGCAGCGAGAAGAGGCCGGAGCCCACGAGGGCCGCGATCCCGAGTGCCAGCCACCCGGCGGCGAGGCGCGCGGAGGCGTCGCGCGGGACCGCAAGCTCGTAGCGCGCCGCGGCGGCCGCGCCGCGAGGGGGGGCGAGGACATCCTGCGGAGCGGGGAAGCCGCGGACGTCGACGGGAGGAAGGCTAGCCATGGCGGATCTCCTGGCGCTTGGGCAGTGAGGGGTGGTCGGCCGCGCGCGGGCCGAGGCGCGAAAGGGCGGCGCGGAAGTCGTCGAGGCTGCGGCGCAGGGCGGCCGCGTCGGAGCGTCCGGCGTTCGCCAGGCGCACGCGCTCGCGCGGCACGCTCGGGCGCAGGGCGGGCCTGCGCCCGCCCGCGACCCTCGCCGCGACGATCGCCTCGCCGGTGCGGAACTCGCAGTCGCCCTCGCGGCAGGCCGCCACGAGCACGCCGTCGGCGCCCGCGCGAAGCGCGTACTCGACGAACGAAGGCGGGGCCATCGCCGCGCAGAGGAACTCGACGGCGGCCGTGGAGCGGTCCTCCAGCGCGGCCGTCGCGGCGCCCCAGCGGCAGCCGAAGACGACGACGCGCGGGCCGCCCTCGAGCGCGGCCGTGCGCGCCTCGAGGCGGGCGCGCAGCCCGCCGATGGCCGCCGAAGGCATGTCGATGCCGGTGGCGAGGATCTCACCCTTCCGGAACGGAGTCGAGGAGGGGCACGCGCCCGTGCACACGCCGCAGCCGGCGCAGAGCAGGGGATCGACCTCGGCCTGGCGCGGGTGGTGGCGCGCGTCAGTGCGCGGGACCATCACCACGGCGTCGTAGGGGCAGTCGGCGAAGCAGCGCGCGCATCCATTGCAATTGGCCAGGTTCACCTGCGCGGCCGGGGCCCGCGGCACGCGCGTGGCCCAGGGCAACGCGGCCAGCGCGGCGAAGAAGGCCGACACGACGGCCCACAGGCCGTCCGGGCCGAGCCAGGCCATGACCGGGTGCGGGAAGAGGAAGAACCAGTCGAGCGGGATGCGCGAGGGCAGGAAGGCGAGGTCGGCCGCCGGCATGAGCGAGATCGGCTTGGCCAGGCACAGCACCGCCAGCATCGCGGCCGATCCCCACGCCAGGGCGCGCGGCGGGCTGGTGCGCGCCGGGCTCACGCGCTGCACGTGGGCCCACATCGCGCCCAGCATCCCGAGGGGCAGGCCGATGTGCAGGAAGATGAGCAGCGAGAAGAAGCGGTCGTTCACCTGGCCGCCGTCGATCACGTTGCGGGTGAGGGAGCCGTCGAAGACCGGCAGCACGTCGAACCACTCGATGGTGGCGGTGAGGCTCCACTGCGCGAGCTGGTCCCAGGCGAGCCAGTAGCCGTTGATGCCGGCGAGGAACAGGAGGGCGAGCGCGAAGAGGCCCGTGAGCCACGTGAAGCGCCGGAAGGCCGCGTAGTGCCGCCGCGCGAGCTCGCGGACGAGGTGCAGGGCGGTCACCGCCACCACCGCGTCGGCGCTGTAGCGGTGCAGCGCTCGCGCGAAGGCGCCCAGGGGCCACTCGCCGCGGTCCATGGCGGCGAGGCTCTCGCGGGCACCGATGGCGCTGGTGTCGAAGCCCACGTAGATCCAGATGCCGGAGGCGCAGCAGATCCAGAAGAAGAAGAACCCGAGGGCGCCGAGGTGGCGCATCGGGTTAAGGCGCTGCCCGAAGGCAGCGTCGAGGAGAGCGTCCGCGCGCTCGACGGCGAGCGCGGCGGGGCCGGGGGCGGGGAGGGCCGATGTCGTCATGGGCCGGCTCGTTCCTCGACCACGGTTCATCGCAGCACGATCCCGCCCTTGCCGGGCTCGAAGTCGATCACCAGCACGCGGCCGGGCTCGAGGCGCACCTCTTCCTCGCGCACGCGGTCGAAGGTGCCGGCGGCGTCGTCGGCGAGCGCCACCCTCAGGCGGTGCGTGCCGGCCGGGACGGGGATGCGGCGGTAGGCCACCGAGGCGCCGTCGCGCGAGAGCCCCGCGGGACGGGCCACGATGTCGGCGACGGTCCGGCCGTCGAGGTCGACCTTCACGAGGACGGGGGCGCGCTCGCGCGGGCAGTCCTCCGCGGCGCGCATGTTGGGGGCGAGCTTCGCCAGCTCCTCGGCCGTGCGCACCCGGCAGGCGGCCTTGCGCTGCCCGGCGTGGTTGAGCGACAGGCGGATGAGCGCGTGGTCCGCGGGCAGTGGCGAGAAGGCGGGCGAGGTGGAGAAGTAGCCCAGCGTGGCGGCGAAGGCGCCGTAGAGGAGGGCCTGCAGGCCGTAGCGAAGCGGCGCGTTCATGCCCGGCCTCCCAGGCGCACGAGGTCGGCTTCCTTGCCGTGGATGCGCGGCGCGAGCTTGAAGGCGTCCGAGAAGCAGTCGTCGGGCGAGAGCCCCTGCCTCGCGAACGCCGGTTGCGCCGCCTCGACCATCTTCACCGAGCCGCAGGCGTAGATGCGGTGGCCCGCGAGGTCCGGGTAGTCGGCCAGGATCGCCTCGTGCACGAGCCCCGTCCTGCCCTCCCAGCGGTCCTCCGGGGCCGGCTCCGAGAGCACCGGCACGAAGCGGAAGTTCGGGTGCTCGGCCGCCCAGCGCTCGGGCAGCTCGCGCAGGTACATGTCGGAGAGCGTGCGCGTGCCCCAGTAGAGCACCATCTGGCGCTTGAGCCCCGTGTGGAACGCGTGCTCCAGCATGCTCTTCACCGGCGCGAAGCCGGTGGCGCCGGCCACGAAGAGGATGGGCTTCTCGCCGTCCTCGCGCAGGAAGAACGAGCCCACCGGGCCCTCGAAGCGCAGGCGATCGCCCGCCTTCATCGCGGTGAACACGTGCGTGGTGAAGCGCCCGCCCTCGATGCGGCGGATCTGCAGCTCGATCGGGCCCGGCTCGTGCGGCGCGGTGGCGAAGGAGAAGGCCCTCTTCTGGCCGTCGTCCAGCAGGATGTTGATGTACTGCCCGGCGTAGAAATCGATGCGCTTGCCGCCCTCGACCTCGAGGCGCACGCGCATCACGTCGGGGGCGAGCAGGTCCATCGACGCCACGCGCGCCTCGTGCACCACGACCGGCCGGGCGGCGTGGGCCGTGGGCTCGTACGCGATCTCGACGTCGGAAACGGGCTTCGCCACGCAGGCGAGCACCCGCCCGGCCGCGCGCTCGGCGTCGGAGAGCGCGCTCTCCTGGTAGGCGCCGAGCTCCACCTCGCCGTGCAGGACCGAGCACTTGCACACGCCGCAGCCGCCGTTGCGGCAGTCGAAGGCCATGGGCAGGCCCTCGCGCAGGCAGGCGTCCAGGATCGACTCGTCCTCCTTCACGCGCAGGATGCGGTTGTCCGGGTTGGCCAGGATGTGGAAGGCGCGCACCTCGCGGCGGCCGAACTTGGGCGGCAGCCAGGGCGCCAGGGCCGCCAGCAGCGTGAGCCCGCCGGTCAGGGCCCACAGGGCCGCGGGCGACCACTGGTAGAGCAGCGCGTAGGTGGGCAGGTAGAACCAGTCGAACTCGATGGCGGCGGCGGTCAAAGCCATGTTCGCCGGCGCCTGGCTGAGCGCGGGCCTGGCGATCGAGAGCGCGATCATCGCGATGCCCAGGCCGATCATCAGGCCCGGCGGGGGCGTGGTCTTCGCCTGCGGCACGCGGTGGGTGTGGATCCACAGGAGCGCGAGGACCCCCAGGGGCAGGCCGATGTGCAGGAACGACAGCAGCGAGAAGAAGCGGTCGTTCACGCTTTCGTCGGTGAGGAAGTTGCGGATGAGGAGGCCGTTGAAGACCGGCAGCACGTCGAGCCATTCGGCCGTGGCGGTGACCGTGAATTGCGCGAGCTGGTCCCAGGGCAGCATGTAGCCGTTGATGCCCGAGGCGTACACCAGCCACAGGAGCACCACGCCGCTCACCCACGAGAACCAGCGGAAGCCGCGGTGGCGGTCGAAGGCGAAGTGGCGCAGGAGGTGCAGCGCCATGGTGAGCACCATGCCGTCGGAGGCGTAGCGGTGCAGGCTCCTCATGATGCCGCCGGCCCACTTCTGGTCGTGGGTGAGGCGCTCGACGGAGGCGTAGGCCTCGGTCACGCTGGTGTCGAAGAAGGCATAGAGGTAGAGGCCGCTCACGACCACCACCCAGAAGAGCCAGTAGCTGAGCGCCCCCAGGTGGTACAGGGGATTCAGCTTCTCGCCGAAGATGGCGTTGGCCGCGCGCTCGGCGAGGAGGAAGAGGCGCTGCAGCAGCCGTTGCAGGAGCTTGAGCATGGGATCAGCCCAGCCCCGCGCGCAGGCGGCGGTTGCGCAGCCATTCGCGGAGCAGGAAACCGAGGACGGCGATCACGATCGTGGTCCCGGTGAAGATCTCGAGGACGATGCGGTAGTCGAGGCGGTAGCGGCCGGTGCGCGGGTCGTAGACCGTGCACAGCAGGCGCACGCGCTCGACCACGTTCTCGAGCGTCACCTGCGGCATCGGCGCGTCGGTGAGCAGTGCCTTGAGCGGGCCCACGAGCATGGGCACCTCGAAGTCCTCGCCGTAGACCTGGGCCACGACCTTGCCTTCGGCGTCCAGGACCGTCACCTGGGTGAGGTGGTCGAAGCCGCCGGCGGAGGCCGCGAAGCTGAAGCCGAGCTCGCGCGTGATGGCCTCGACCGTGCCCGCCTCGGGGCTCAGGAAGTGCCAGTCCCGGCGATCGATTCCCTGCGCCCTCGCGAACGCGCGCATGGCCTCGGGCGTGTCGTAGGGGTAGTTGAAGCCGATGGTGGCCACGCTGAAGCGGCCGGGGCCGAGCGTGCGGTCGGCCTCCGCTACCGCGCGGGCGAGGAACCGGGTCGTCGTGGGGCAGACCTGCGAGCAGCTCGTGTACACGAAGCTCACGAGCACCGGGCGCCCGCGGAGCTGCGACAGGCGGAAGGGCGTGCCGTCGCCGGCGCGAAGGCCGTGCTCGCCCACGGTGGTGCCGATGGCGCGCTGGCTGCGCGCGAGGGTCGCGCCCGGCTCCAGGGAGGCGGCCTCGGTAGCTGCTCGCGCCTGGGCAGCCCCGAAGACGATCCCGAAGACGAGCGCGGCCGCCGTAGGCAGCCAGCGCGGTCGGCAACCTTGGCCCATGCGGGTTACCCCCGCAGGGCCGCGTCCAGTATCACGCCAAGGAGCAGGAGCGAGAGCTGGGCGAGGGAGGCGTGGAAGCTTCCCATCGCGGTCTTGCGCGACGGATCGGATGCGAGGCGGGCCGCGGCCCGCAGGAAGAGAAGGCCTCCCGCGGCGGCTCCCGCGGCGTAGGCGGCGCCCAGGCCGAAGGCGAGCGGGAGGAACGAGGAGGCGACGAGGGCGACGGTTCCCCCGAGGACGGCGCGGGCGGCGCGCGCGTCGCCCACCACCACGGGCAGCATCGGCACGCCCGCGGCGCGGTAGTCGTCGCGGTAGGCGATGGCGAGGCTCCAGAAGTGCGGCGGGGTCCACAGGAACAGGACCCAGGCGAGGGCGAGGGCCACGGGGCCGACGGCGTCGGGGGCCACCGCGGTCGCGCCGGCGAGGACCGCGAAGCTGCCCGCCAGGCCGCCGATCACGATGTTGAGCCAGGTGCGGCGCTTGAGGATCACCGTGTAGACCACGCCGTAGAAGAAGGCGCCCAGGAAGACGAAGAGCGCGGCCACCGGGTTCACGGCGAGCGCCGTGGCGCACACCGAGAGCGTGAGCATGAGGCCGATGACGGCGAGCCAGAACGGCCCGTGCGCCAGGCGCCCGGTGACGAAGGCGCGGTTCCTCGTGCGCCCCATGCGGGCGTCGAGGTCGCGCTCGGCGTACTGGTTGAAGGCGCCGGCCGAGGCCGACGCCGCCACGACGCAGGCGACGAGGAGCGCCACCTGCCATCCCGGGGCACTTCTCCCCGGGACCGCCAGGGCCCCCGCGAACGCGGTGAGCCCGATGGCGAACCCGATGCGCAGCTTGAACAGGTCGAAGAAGATCTTGGCGCGATCCTTCATTTCGATCTCCGGGGCCTTCCGGCTACTTGAGCGGCCAGACGGTCGACAGGTACTTCCAGTTCACGAAGTAGTAGAGGACGAAGGAGGTGAGGAACACCATCGCCAGGACGAAGGTGCCCGGGGCGACGAAGCCTCCCAGCCCAATCGAGCCGTGGCCGGCCGGCGCGACCGCCGCCGGGACGGGCGCCGGCGCCATCCCCTTCTTCACCGGGACGTGCACGAAGCCGGGCGTCTCGATCTTCTTGCCCAGGAACACGGAGCCCACGGTGATGAGCAGGTACATCACGCCGCCGATGACGGCCGCCATGCCCGAGACCGCCATGAGGCCCATCATCAGGTAGGCCGTGCCCGGGAATTCGTGCGGCAGGATGGCGCCCGAGAAGGCCATGTCCCAGTGCCGGCGCGGCACGCCCAGGGTCCCGGCGCCCATCATGAAGAGCGAGAAGGCGCTCATGCCGATGCCGTAGACGTAGGGCTGCCACTTGGCCATGCCGGGGAACATGAGCTCGCGCCGGAAGAGCGTCGGGATGAGGAAGTAGGTGAGGGCCATGAAGGCGAGCGTGGTGCCCACCACGACCGTCGCGTGGAAGTGGCCCGGCACGTAGATCGTGTTGTGGATGATGAGGTTCAGCTGCTCGGTGCCCATCATCACGCCGGAGATCCCGCCCAGGAAGCCGAAGCCCA
>CAZNWZ010000003.1:0-41699 GCA_964576455.1 uncultured Lysobacter sp. | reverse complement strand
GTGGGCGTTCATGGCTCTTGCTCCCTCGGGCGGCGGCGCGGGAAGCGGGAGGCTGAGCCTACGCTCCCTACGCCGGCATGACCCGGGTCAGGTTCAAAGGGACTCTCTCACCGGGCGGCGGCCCGGACCCCTGCGTACGAGCCCCACAAGCTACCGGAAGGGGGCGGCCCGCGCAAATGGCGGGACGCGAGTCCCTGTTTCGCTTTGATACAATTCGCGTTTTTCCCGCCCCTCGGCGTCGGCTACCATGAACTTCGAGCAAGCCCGCTACAACATGGTCGAGCAGCAGATCCGGCCCTGGGAGGTCCTGGACCCCGGGGTCCTGGGACTGCTCTTCGAGGTCAAGCGCGAGCACTTCGTCCCCGCGGCGCACCAGGGCCTCGCGTTCGCCGACATGGAGCTCCCGATCGGTCACGGCGAGGCGATGATGCAGCCCAAGGTCGAGGCGCGGATCCTGCAGGAGCTGGCGGTGGACCGGGAGGAGACGGTGTACGAGGTCGGGACGGGGTCGGGATACCTCACCGCGCTGCTCGCGCGGCGGGCCCGGCACGTCACCAGCGCCGAGATCCACGCCGACCTGCAGGCCGGCGCGCGCGCCAGCCTCGCGCGCGCCGGGATCGGCAACGTGACCCTCCTGCATGGCGACAGCGCCCGCTCGCCCCTGGGAGAGTCGGCCTGGGACGTGATCGTCCTCACCGGCTCCACGCCCGTCCTGCCGGAGGCGTTCCTCGAGAGGCTCAATCGCGGCGGCCGGCTCTTCGCGGTGGTCGGGGATGCCCCGGTGATGAAGGCGGTGGTGATCGAGCGCACCGCCTCGGGGTCGCTGCGCCGCAGGGAGGTCTTCGAGACGCTGCTCAAGCCGCTCGCGAACGCGCAGGCGCCGGCGCGCTTCCGCTTCTGATGCGCCATTTCCAGGCGGCCGAGCTCAAGGACTGGCTCGCGGCGCAGCCGGGTCCGGTGACGCTGCTCGACGTGCGCGAGGCGTGGGAGTACGAGCGCTGCCGCCTCGAGGGCTCGCGCCTGGTCCCGCTGGGGCAGCTGCCCGCCCGCCTGGGCGAGCTCGATCCCGCGCGGCCCACGGTGGTGATCTGCCACCACGGGGTGAGGAGCCTGCGGGCGGCGGCCTACCTCGAGCACTGCGGCTTCGCCGACGTGGTGAACCTGAGCGGCGGCATCGACGCCTGGGCCAGGACCGTGGACCGGGCGATGGCCGTCTACTGAGCCGCCCGGAATCCGCGGCCCCTATCCGCCGCGTCAAACCCCAACCGAACGACGAACGGAAAGCCCACATGAAACCCAAACGCCTCGCAGCACTCCTCGCCGCCTCGGGCCTCGCGCTGACCGCGCAGGCCGCGGACCTCCTGGGCGTCTACCGCGACGCCCTGGCGAGCGACCCCGTCTACCAGGCGGCCCGTGCCCAGTACCAGGCGAACGTCGAGAGGCTCCCCCAGGCGAGGGCCGGCTACCTGCCGTTCGTCACGGGCTCGGCCTCCGCGTACCGCAACTACAACGAGCGCGACGGGACGGAGGACCTCGACTACTCGACCCGCGGCTTCTCCGTGTCGCTCTCGCAGCCGCTGTTCCGGCTGGGCAACTGGATCGCGATCTCGCAGGCCGAGAAGGCGATCTTCCAGGCCGAGGCCCTCCTCGGCACCGCCGGCCAGGACCTCATCGTGCGCGTGGCCCAGGCCTACTTCGACGTCCTGCTCGCCCAGGACAACGTGGCCCTGTCGGACGCCCAGAAGCGCGCCATCTCGGAGCAGCTCGCGCAGGCCAAGCGCAACTTCGAGGTGGGGACGGCGACCATCGTCGACACCCTGGAGGCGCAGGCGCGCTACGACCAGGCGGTGGCCAAGGAGGTGCTCGACGCCAACGACCTGGAGGTCAAGAAGCGCGCGCTGCAGCAGCTCATCGGGAAGGTCCCCGAGGCCCTCAAGCCCCTGGGCGAGAAGCTCGACCTGCAGCGGCCCCGGCCCGACAGCATCGACGAATGGGTGAAGTCCGGCAGCGAGTCGAGCCTCGCCGTGGCGGTGGCCCGGGCCGCGGCGCAGATCGCCGAGCAGGAGGTCGACCGCGCGAAGTCCGGGCACTATCCCACGCTCGACCTGAACGCCCTCTACAACTACAACCGCACGCCCGCGAGCACGCTGGGCGAGGCCTTCACCGGGGCGAGCGTCACGTCCAGGAACGCGCAGGTGGGCCTGGTGCTCTCCGTGCCCATCTTCGCCGGCGGCGGCACGCAGTCTCGCGTGCGCGAGGCCCTCGCGCTGCGCGACCGCACGCAGCAGGACCTCGAGAACACGCAGCGCACCGTGGCGCAGTCGGTGCGCCAGAACTACCTCGCGGTGACCAACGGCATCGCGCTCGTGCGGGCGCTCGAGCAGGCGCTCGCCTCCACGCAGAGCCAGCTCGAGTCCTCGATCCTCGGCCGCGACGTGGGCGTGCGCACCAGCGTCGACGTGCTGAACGCGCAGCAGCAGGTCTTCCAGGGGCGCCGCGACCTGCAGCAGGCGCGCTACGCCTACCTGCTCAACACCCTTCGGCTCAAGTACGCGACGGGCACCCTCACCGAGGCCGACCTCGAGCAGGTCAACCGGGCGCTCGGCCGGGTCTAGCGGGAAGGCGCGGGGCGAGCCAGGCCGCCAGCCGCTGCATCGCGCCGCGGTTCGCGCGCGCGAACGCCTCGGCGCGGCGGCCCATCGCGGCGCGCCTTTCGCCGTCCTCGAGGAGGGCCGCGGCCAGGGCCACCGCGTGCGCCGCGTCGCGCGCCCGGAGCCCCGCGCCCTCGGCGAGCGCCGCTTCCGCGGCGCTCTCGAAGTTGAAGGTGTGCGGCCCGAAGATCACCGGCCGCCCCACGGCGCACGCCTCGATGAGGTTCTGCCCGCCGTAGGGCTTGAGGCTTCCGCCGACGAGCACCACGTCGGCCGCCGCGTAATAGGCGAGCATCTCGCCCATCGTGTCGCCCAGTGCGTAACGGGCGTCGCCGGGGACGGGACTGCCCTGGCTGCGCCGGGCCACCGGGCCGCCGCGGGAGGCGAGCAGGGCGGCCACCTCGTCGAAGCGCTGGGGATGGCGCGGCACGATGACGACCAGGACGTCGGGGGGCAGGCCCGCCGCCTCGACGGCCGCGAGGAGGAGCGCCTCCTCGCCGTCGCGGGTGCTGCCCGCCACCCACACGCGCCGCGAGCGCCCGAAGAGCCCGCGCAGCGCCTCGCCGCGCGTGGGCGTGTCCTGCGGCACGGCGAGGTCGAACTTGATGTTGCCCGTCACCGCCACATCGCGGGCGCCCAGCGCCTCCAGCCGTGCGGCGTCCTCGGCGGTCTGGGCCGCGATCCCCGAGAGGTGACCCAGCGCCGCGCGCGTGAGCGAGGCGAGCCGGGCGTAGCCGGCCGCCGAGCGGGCCGAAAGGCGCGCGTTGACCAGGAACACCGGGATCCCCCGCGCGTGGCACTCGGCCAGCAGGTTGGGCCAGATCTCGGTCTCCAGCAACACGCCGAAATCGGGCCGTGCGCGATCGAGGAAGCGGCGCACGAAGGGGCCGTGGTCCCACGGCAGCCAGGACTGGGCGACCGTGTCCCCGAAGAGCTCCCGCCCCGTCGCGCGCCCCGTGGGCGTCATGTGGGTGAGCAGGATCGTGGCGCCCGGGTGGTCTTCCCGCAGTCTCGCGAGCAGGGGAGCGGCCGCGCGCGTCTCCCCGACCGAGACGGCGTGCACCCAGATGACGGCGGGGCCGTCCATCCGGGGGGCGGCGCCGAACCGCTGCGCGAGGTGCCGGAGGTAGCCCGGCTGGCGGCGGGCGCGCCAGGCCAGCCGGGCCAGCACCAGGGGAAGCGCGAGCCAGAGCAGGAGGTTGTACGCGAGGCGCGCCATCACGCGCGGGCGGGCGGCCCGAGGAGGACCCGCAGGACCTCGTCGACCGTCGGCGCCTTCCCGGGCCCGCCGAGGTTCACGGCGTCGTGCCCCCCGTACAGTCCCGTGAGCCCCGGCCGGGTCGCCACGTACAGGCCCACCGTCGGCGCGCCGAGCGCGACGGCCAGGTGGGTGAGCCCGGTGTCGACGCCCACCACCGCGCTCGCCCGCGCGAGGAGCGCCGCCGCTTCCGGCAGCGACATCTCCGGGGCCGCCCGGGCGCCGGGCGAGGCGGCGGCCAGGCGCTCCGCGTCGGCGCGCTCGGCGGGCGAGCCGCCCGGATAGACGACGGCGAGGCCCTCGGCCGCGAGCCGGCCCGCGAGATCGGCCCAGCGCGCTTCCGGCCAGCGCTTGCCGCGGCGGCTCGAGGCGTGCAGTGCCACGACGTAGGATTCCGGAGGCGCCCACGCGGGCGCCGGCCGCGGCGAGGCGAGCCCGTAGTCCGGCGGACCCTCGGGCGCGTAGCCGAAGACCGCCCCCACCAGGCGGCGGATCCGCTCGACCGCGTGCAGGTTCCTCGGCACGGCGATCGCCTGGTCGTAGAAGCGCGCCGCGGAGCGCTCCCGGATGCTGCGGCGGTCGTAGCCGAAGACGGGCCCGCGGGCCAGGCGGGCCACCGCGACGCTCTTCAGGAGCCCCTGCGTGTCGACGACCCAGTCGTAGGGCCGCTCGCGCAGCTGCCGGCGCGCCCCGGCGATCGCGCCCCAGGCCGAGGGCGCGAGGAGCCCCTTCTTCAGGCGCCGGAGCGCCACCGGGATCGCGGCCGCGACGGCAGGGTGCAGCCGAACGAGCGGGGCGTAGGCCTCCTCGACCGCCCAGTCGATGACGATCTCGGGGCGGTGCGCGCGCAGGTCGGAGACGGCCGGGAAGTGGTGGATCACGTCGCCGAGCGAGGAGAGCTTCACGAACAGGGCGCGCGGCGCGGGCATGGCGCATTCTAAATCGCCGGGCGCGCCGGGGTCGAAGGCGGGGCGGGCGGGCGCCGCTGGCGGTAGAATGCCCGCCTCACGCCCCGCCCCCGCCGCCGCCGTGGCTCCCGCCCCCGACAAGCTCCCCCTCACCGTCGCCGTCATCGCGCTCAACGCCGAGTCGCAGATCGGCGAGCTGCTCGCGAGCGTCGGCTTCGCCGACGAGGTGCTGGTGGTCGACTCCGGGAGCACCGACGGCACGGTGCGCCTCGCGCAGGCCGCCGGCGCGCGCGTGATCGGCAAGGAGTGGCTCGGTTTCGGCCGCCAGAAGCAGTTCGCGGTCTCGCAGGCGCGCAACGACTGGGTGCTCTGCCTCGACGTGGACGAGCGGGTCACGCCGCGCCTCGCCGGGTCGATCCGGACGGCGCTGGCCGGCGGCCGCTTCAAGGCCTGGCGCATGGCGCGGCGCAACCGCTTCCTCGGGACCTGGCTCGCGCACGGCGAGGGCTATCCCGACTGGACGCTGCGGCTCTTCCACCGCGCGCACGCGAGCTGGTCCAACGACGAGGTGCACGAGGCGGTGCTCACCACCGCCGAGGTCGGCCGCCTCGACGGCGACCTCCTGCACGACTCGGCCGAGGACGTGGCCACCTACATGGCCAAGCAGAACCGCTACACCACGCTGCACGCCGAGGCGCTCTACCGGCAGGGCGTGCGCGCCGGCTACGCCAAGCTCCTCGTGAACCCGCTGGCGCGCTTCCTCAAGTTCTACGTCCTCAAGCTGGGCTTCCTCGACGGGGGCCCGGGCTTCGCGCACGTCGTGATCGGCTGCAACAACACCTTCCACAAGTACCTGAAGCTCATCGAGCGGCAGAGGGCGCGCCCATGACGATCCTCGTGACCGGCGGCGCGGGCTTCATCGGCGCCAACTTCGTGCTCGACTGGCTCTCGGCCGGCGGCGAGCCGGTGGTGAACCTCGACAAGCTCACCTACGCCGGGAACCTCGCCAACCTCGCGTCCGTCGCCGGGGACCCGCGGCACCGCTTCGTGCAGGGCGACATCGCCGACCAGGCCGCGGTCGAGGCGCTGCTCGCGGCGCACCGGCCGCGCGCCATCGTGCACTTCGCCGCCGAGAGCCACGTGGACCGCTCGATCCACGGCCCCGGAGACTTCATCCAGACCAACGTGGTGGGCACGTTCCGGCTGCTGGAGGCCGCGCGCGGCCACTGGCAGTCGCTGCCGGCGCCCGAGCGCGAGGCCTTCCGGTTCCTGCACGTCTCGACCGACGAGGTGTACGGCTCCCTGGCCGAGGCGGATCCCGCGTTCGCCGAGACGACCGCCTACGCCCCCAACAGCCCCTACTCGGCATCCAAGGCGGGGTCGGACCACCTCGTGCGCGCCTGGCACCACACGTACGGGCTGCCGGTGCTCACCACCAACTGCTCGAACAACTACGGCCCGTTCCAGTTCCCCGAGAAACTGATCCCCCTGATGATCGCCAACGCCCTGGAGGGCAAGCCCCTGCCGGTGTACGGCGACGGCCGGCAGGTGCGCGACTGGCTTTACGTCGGCGACCACTGCGAGGCCATCCGGACGGTCCTGGCGGGGGGGCGGCCCGGCGAGGTCTACAACGTCGGCGGCAACGCCGAGAAGCGCAACCTCGAGGTCGTGCACGCCCTGTGCGATGTGCTGCAGGCGCTGCGCCCTCGCGAGGGCGGCTACCGCGGGCTCGTGGCGTTCGTGCCCGACCGCCCGGGCCACGACCGGCGCTACGCGATCGACGCGCGCAAGATCCGCGCCGAGCTCGGCTGGTCGCCGCGCGAGAGCTTCGAGAGCGGGCTCGCGCGCACCGTGCGCTGGTACCTGGAGCACGCCGGGTGGGTCGCGCAGGTGAGGAGCGGGGAGTACCGCCGCTGGATCGAGACGAACTACGAGAAGAGGGCGCAGCGATGAGGAAGGGAATCATCCTGGCCGGGGGCTCCGGCACGCGGCTCTACCCCGTGACGCAGGTCGTCTCCAAGCAGCTGCTGCCGGTCTACGACAAGCCGATGGTCTACTACCCGCTCTCCACGCTCATGCTGGCGGGCATCCGCGACATCCTGGTGATCTCCACGCCGCAGGACACGCCGCGGTTCGCCGAGCTCCTGGGCGATGGCCGCGCCTGGGGCCTGAACCTCGCGTACGCGGTGCAGCCCCGACCCGAGGGGCTCGCGCAGGCGTTCGTGATCGGGCGCGAGTTCGTCGGCCGCGACTCGAGCTGCCTGGTGCTGGGGGACAACATCTTCTACGGCCACGACCTCTCGGCCCAGCTCGCCAAGGCGGCGAGGAAGCGCGCCGGCTCCACCGTCTTCGCCTACCCCGTCACCGACCCCGAGCGCTACGGCGTGGTCGAGTTCGACGCGGACGGCCGGGCGGTGTCCATCGAGGAGAAGCCGAAGGTGCCCAAGTCGCGCTACGCGGTGACGGGGCTCTACTTCTACGACAACCGCGTCCTCGACGTCGCCGCCTCGATGAGGCCCTCCGCGCGCGGCGAGCTCGAGATCACGGACGTGAACCGGCACTACCTCGAGGCGGGCGAGCTCGCGGTCGAGGTGATGGGCCGGGGCACCGCGTGGCTCGACACGGGCACGCACGAGAGCCTCCTGGAGGCCGCGCAGTTCATCGAGACGATCGAGCGCCGGCAGGGGCTCAAGGTGGCGTGCCCCGAGGAGATCGCCTGGCGCCAGGGCTGGATCGACGCGCAGCAGGTCGAGCGCCTCGCGCACCCGATGAAGAAGAACGCCTACGGCCGCTACCTCCTCGAGGTGCTGCGCGACCGCGTGTTCTAGGCGCGGCCGGGAAGCCAGGGCGCACGGGGGACGACCGATGAAGGCCATTGCCACCGACATCCCGGGACTCACGATCCTCGAGCCGCGCGTCTTCGGGGACGAGCGCGGCTTCTTCTTCGAGTCCTACAACCGCCGCGCCTTCCGCGAGGCGACGGGGCTCGATCCCGAGTTCGTCCAGGACAACCACTCGCGGTCGGTGCGGGGCGTCCTGCGCGGGCTGCACTACCAGGTGCGGCAGCCGCAGGGCAAGCTCGTCCGCGTGGTGGCGGGGGAGGTGTGGGACGTCGCGGTGGACCTGCGCCGCTCCTCGCCCACGTTCGGCCGCTGGGTGGGCCTCGCGCTCTCGGCGGCCAATCGCCGGATGCTGTGGGTGCCGGAGGGGTTCGCGCACGGCTTCGTGGTGACCTCCGACGCGGCGGAGTTCCTGTACAAGACGACGGACTACTACGCCCCGGAGCACGAGCGCTCGCTCCTGTGGAACGACCCCGCGCTCGGCATCGACTGGCCGGTCGAGGGCGAGCCGATCCTCAAGGCGGGCGACGCGGCCGGCACGCCGCTCGCGCGGGCCGAGACGTTCCCCTGATGCGCATCCTGCTCACCGGCGGCGGCGGCCAGGTGGGCCACGAGCTCGCCCGCACGCTCGCGTCCCTCGGCGAGGTCCGCGCCCTCGACCGCGCCGCGCTCGACCTCGCCGATCCCGCGGCGATCCGCGACGCCTGCCGATCGCTCGCCCCGGGGCTCATCGTGAACGCGGCCGCCTACACGGCCGTGGACCGCGCGGAAACCGAGCCTGGGCTCGCCGAGGCGGTCAACGGCCGCGCGCCGGGGATCCTCGCCGCCGAGGCCCGGCGCCTGGACGCGGTCCTCGTGCACTACTCCACCGACTACGTCTTCGACGGCGCCTCGCGCCGCCCCTACCGCGAGGAGGACCCGGCGGCGCCCCTGAACGCCTACGGCCGCTCGAAGCTCTCGGGCGAGCGGGCGATCGCCGGGAGCGGCTGCAAGCACCTCGTCTTCCGCACGAGCTGGGTGTACGGGCCGCGCGGCCGCAACTTCCTCGCCACCATGCTCGCGCTCGCCGCCGTGCGGGAGGAGGTGCGCGTGGTGGACGACCAGCGCGGGGCGCCCACCTCCAGCCTCTTCCTGGCCGAGGCCACGGCGCGCGCGCTCCGCGCCATCCCCGCGGCCGGGGTGGCCTCCGGGATCTACCACCTGTCGGCGGCGGGCGAGACCACGTGGGCGGGGTTCGCGCGCGCCATCTTCGCGCGCGCGGCGGCGCGGCCCGGCTTCCGCGCCCCGCGCGTCGTGCCGATCCCCTCGTCGGAATACCCCACGCCGGCGCGCCGCCCGCGCTACTCCGTGCTCTCCCACCGGAAGTTCGCCGCGGCCTTCGGCTTCG
This sequence comes from uncultured Lysobacter sp., assembly GCA_964576455.1. Lineage (GTDB taxonomy): Bacteria > Pseudomonadota > Gammaproteobacteria > Burkholderiales > Usitatibacteraceae > FEB-7. The sequence goes on along the minus strand of CAZNWZ010000003.1, from coordinate 32,655 downwards.
CGCCCGGCTCCTGGGAGGCCCAGCTCGACGCCTGCTTCGCCGCCATGGCCGGGGCCTGATGCGCGGCGCCGCGGGAACCGCCCCGCCCCCCGCGCTGTCCCACGGGGCCGACGTGGCCCCTGGGCTATAATTTTTCCCCCATGTCCGCCCTGCCTGCCGAGAGCCAGCCCCGCCGCCTGGGCGAGATCCTCATCGCCCGCGGCAAGCTCGATGCCGCCAACCTCGATCGCGCCCTGCGCCTGCAGGAGGGCGAGTCGCGCGAGAAGATCGGCGTCATCCTGAACCGGCTCGGCCTGGTGTCGGCGCGCGACCTCGCCGACGCGCTCTCGGAACGCCTGGGCATCGCGGTGGCCGCGGCGGCGGATTACCCGGAGCTGCCGCTCCTCGAGGAGCGGGTCTCGGACCGGTTCCTGCGCGACGCCAGGGCGCTGCCGCTGCGCGAGACGGACGAGGGCCTCGTGGTGGCGATGGCCGACCCGGACGACGGCTTCACGGTGCGCGCCATCGAGATGGCGAGCGGCAAGCGCGTGCTGCCGCGCCTCGCCGTCGCCACGGAGCTCGAGTCCGCCCTGGAGCGCCTCTACGGCGCCGGCAAGTCCTCCATGGGCCAGATCGTCGACGACATCGCCACGCGCGACGAGGAGCAGGACCTGGGCGACATCGAGCACCTGAAGGACCTCGCCTCGGAAGCGCCGGTCGTGCGGCTGGTGAACCTGCTGATCACGCACGCGCTCGAGGCGCGCGCCTCCGACATCCACATCGAGCCCTTCGAGAGCCGGCTCGTCGTGCGCTACCGCATCGACGGCGTGCTGAACGAGGTGGAGTCGCCCCCGCGGCGCCTGTCCGCCGCCGTGATCTCGCGGGTGAAGATCATGGCCAACCTCGACATCGCCGAGCGGCGGCTGCCCCAGGACGGGCGCATCAAGCTGCGCGTGCAGGGCAAGGAGATCGACCTGCGCGTCTCCACGGTGCCCACCATGCACGGCGAGAGCGTCGTGATGCGGATCCTGGACAAGGGCGGCGTCCCGCTCGACTTCGCCTCGCTGGGCTTCGACGGCAAGGTCCTGGAGGCGTTCCTCGAGGCCCTGGGCCAGCCGCACGGGATCCTGCTCGTGACCGGGCCCACCGGAAGCGGCAAGACGACGACCCTGTACACGGCGCTCGACCGCCTGAACCAGCCCGACGTGAAGATCCTCACCGTCGAGGACCCGGTCGAGTACCAGATGCCGGGCATCAACCAGATCCAGGTGAGGCCGCAGATCAACCTCAACTTCGCGAACGCCCTGCGCTCGATCGTGCGCCAGGACCCGGACGTGATCATGATCGGGGAGATCCGCGACCTGGAGACGGCGGAGATCGCCGTGCAGTCGGCGCTCACCGGCCACCTGGTGCTCTCGACGGTGCACACGAACGACGCTCCCTCGACGGTGAACCGCCTGCTCGACATGGGGGTGGAGGACTACCTGCTCACCTCCACCGTCGTCGGCATCCTCGCGCAGCGCCTCGTGCGCTCGCTCTGCCCGCACTGCCGCAAGCCGTACCGGGCGCTGCCGGAAGTGGTCGAGCAGATGGGGCTCGCGCGCTTCGCCGCCGCCGGCGCGGTGACGCTCCACCACCCCGGCGGGTGCGAGCGCTGCAGCGGCACGGGCTACCACGGGCGCCTCGGGATCATGGAGATGATGCCGATGACCGACCGCATCCGCTCCCTCGTGATGCGCCACGCCAACTCGACCGACCTGCGCGCCGCCGCCGTCGAGGAAGGCATGGAGTCGATGTTCGAGAACGGGCTGCGCAAGGCGGTCGCCGGCGTCACCACCGTGGAGGAAGTCCTGCGCGTCACGCGCGAGGACTGAGGATGCCGGTCTTCCAGTACAGGGCGGTGACCCCCGCGGGCGAGGTGCTCGAGGGGGCCATGGACGCCCCCACGCAGAAGGGCGTGGTCGAGCGCCTGCGCGACATGGGCTACACGCCGCTGCGGGCGGTGGAGGCGGGGACGCTGGAGGCGCCCGCGAGCGTGCGCCGCGCCGCCGCGCCGGCGCTCTTCGCCCGCGGCGTCACGCAGGACGAGGTGGGCGTCGTCACGCGCGAGATCGCCACCCTGCTCAAGGCCGGCCTTCCCCTCGACCGCAGCCTCGAGATCCTCGTGGGGCTCGCGGAGAACGAGCGCGTGGCCGAGATGCTGCGCAAGGTGAGGAACGAGGTGCGGGGCGGCGCCGCGTTCTCCAAGGCGCTCGACGCCCAGGGCGGCGTGTTCTCGCGCTTCTACGTGAACATGGTGCGCGCGGGCGAGGCCGGGGGCGCCATCGGCGAGGTGCTCGCGAGGCTCGCGGAGTTCATGGAGCGCTCCAAGGAGCTGCGCGAGAGCGTGAAGTCGGCGCTCATCTACCCGACGATCCTGCTCCTGGTGGCGGTCTTCTCGGTGGTGATCCTGCTCGCCGTGGTGGTGCCCCAGTTCGAGCCGATCTTCGAGCAGAGCGGCAAGGCGCTGCCCTGGGTGACGGAGATGGTCCTGGGCGCCGGCGCCTTCATGCGGGCCTACTGGTCGGGCCTCGTCGTCGTCGCGGTGGCCACGGTCCTGCTCGTGTCGCGGCGCCTGCGCTCGCCGGAGGCGAAGCTCGCCTGGGACCGGCGCCTGCTCGGGCTCCCGCTGGTGGGCGACCTGGCCGCGAAGGTCGAGACGGCGCGGCTCGCGCGCACGCTCGGCACGCTGCTTCGCAACGGCGTGGCGCTGGTGAACGCGCTCTCGATCGCGCGCGAGACGATGACCAACACCTGGATGGCGGCCGGGCTCGCGGAGGTGGGGCGGGAGCTCAAGACCGGGCGCGGCTTCGCCAAGCCGATGCTGGAGACGCGCCGCTTCCCGGCCTTCGCCGTGCACATGATCCAGGTCGGGGAGGAGACCGGGCGCCTCGACCAGATGCTGCTCGACGTGGCGGAGGTCTACGACGCGGAGGTGGCGCGCGCGGTGAAGCGCTCGCTCGCGCTCCTGGAGCCCGCCATGATCCTCTTCCTCACCTTCGTGGTCGGCGGGGTCATCCTCTCGATCCTCGCCGCCATGCTGTCCATCTACGACCTGCCCCTCTAGGGCGCCGGACCCGGAGCACCCATGAACGCAAACGCTGGAATGTCCCTCTCGCGGCCGAACCGCGGCTTCACGCTGCTCGAGCTCGTCATGGTGCTCGTGATCATCGGCGTCATCCTGTCGATGGTGGGCCCGCGCGTCTTCAACAGCCTGAGCCGCGCCACCGGCGAGCAGGCCAAGATCAAGATCGAGCAGATCGGCAGCGCGCTCGAGCTCTACAAGCTCGACACGGGCCGCTATCCCACCACGCAGGAGGGGCTGGGCTCGCTCCTCGCGGCCCCGGCCGGGGTCGCCAACTGGAACGGCCCCTACATCCGCGACCCGAAGTCGCTGAAGGACCCCTGGTCGCGCGACTTCGTCTACCGCTCGCCGGCGGAGAAGGGCGGCTACGACCTCGTGTCGCTGGGCGCCGACGGCCGCGAGGGCGGCGAGGGCGAGAACAAGGACGTGCGCAACTGATGGGCCGTCCGGCGCGCGCGCGCGGCTTCACCCTCCTCGAGCTCCTCGTGGTGCTGGTCCTCGCGGCGGCGGCCTACGCGCTCGTCGTGCGCTTCAGCTCCGGGGGCGTGTCGGGCGCGCAGCTCAAGAGCGCGGCGCGCGCGGTGGCCGCGGGGCTTCGCGACGCGCGCGGCGCGGCGATCGCCCGGCAGCAGTCCACGGCGCTCGTGCTCGACCTCGAGAACCGCTCGATGGCGGTGGGCGAGTCGGGCCGCGCCCGGGAGCTTCCGCGCCGGCTGGACCTGAAGCTCTACACCGCGCAGTCGGAGATCGTGGACGACAAGCGCGGCGCCATCCGCTTCTATCCGGACGGCAGCTCCACCGGCGGCCGGGTCACGCTCGCCTCGGGCGAGCGCACGCTCCTGGTCGACGTGGACTGGCTCACGGGACGCGTGCGCATCAAGGAGGGGGGCTGAGCGCCTCCCGGGCCCGGATGGCGACCGTCGCGACCCGAGCGGAGCGGGAGTCGGGGTTCACGATCCTCGAGGTCCTCGCCGCCTTCGTGCTGCTGGCGGTCACCCTCGCGGCGATCCTCCAGGTGTTCACGGCGGGCCTGCGCGACGCCCAGCTGGCCGACGAGTACGCGCGGGCGGTCATGATCGCGCGCTCCCGGCTCGAGGCCTTCACCGCCTCGGAGAAGGTGGAGGAGGGCGCGAGCTCGGGAAGCGACCACGGCTACGCCTGGACGCTCGCCGCCACCGCCTACGACGAGCTCGAGGAGCAGCCCGACGCCGCGCGCACGCCCGGGGAGCCGAGCGCGCGGGTGCGGCTGCTGCGGCTGGAGTCGAGGGTCGAGTGGCAGGCCGCCGACGGCAACCGGCGCGACGTGCGGCTCGCCACGCTCGTGCTCGCGAGCAAGCCGTGAGGTCGCGCGGCCCCGAGGGGGGCTTCACGCTCCTGGAGACGCTCCTGGCGCTCATGCTCCTGGCGGCGATGCTGGGGCTCCTCTTCGGCGGGCTGCGCGCCGGCGTGCGGGCCTGGGAGGCGGGATCGGGCCGCGGCGACCGCGCGGACGAGGTGCTGCTGGCCGACGCGTTCGTGAGGAAGGAGCTCACGGCCGCCTTTCCCTGGCGATTCAAGGATCCCCTGGAGGTGAAGCTCGCCTTCCGGGGGGAGCGCGAGGCGGTCCGCTTCGTGTCCATGCGCCCCGCCGAGATCGGCGGTGGCGGCCTCGCCTTCGTCTCGCTCGCCTTCGAGCCCGCGGCCGGCGGCGGTCCCGGCCGCCTCGTCATGCGCCGCGCGCCGGCGGACCCGGAGGCGACCGATTTCGCCGGGCTGGAGGGCGCCGAGGCGTTCGCCCTCCTCGAGGGCGTGAGCGCCGCGCGGTTCTCCTACTTCGGCGCCGAGAACGACGTCGCGCCTCTCGCGTGGGGCGACAAGTGGGAGAACGCCCAGCGCGTGCCCACGCACGTGCGCCTGGAGCTCGCCCTGGGCGAGACGCGCCTGCCCGACGTCGTGGTCGCCCTCCGCCTGGGCGAGGAGGCGGGGTGCTACGAGTCGTCCTTCCAGCGCATCTGCGTCCCGCGGCGATGAGGACGGGACCCGGGCGGCAGCGGGGCGTGGCCCTGATCCTCGTGATCTGGGTGGCCACCCTGCTTCTCGTGATCGCCGGCAGCTTCCTGTATGCCATGCGCACCGAGGCCCAGGCGGCCCGCAACGCCTCCCTCATCGCCCGGGGCGAGGCGCTGGCGCAGGCGGCCGTCTCCCGGGCGCTCATGGAACTATTCAAGCCGCAGGGCGGTCCAGAGGTGTGGCAGCGCGACGGGACGGTGCGCGAATGGGCGTTCGACGGCGCCGCCGTGCAGGTCAGGTTCACGGACGAGTCTGCTAAAATCGACGTCAACACCGCGAACAACGAGCTGCTGAAGGGCTTGCTGCGTTACGCCGGGGCGAGCGACGACGAGGCCGCCGCGCTCCTGGACGCGATCCTCGACTGGCGCGACCAGGATTCCCACCGGCGGCCCTACGGTGCCGAGGAGCCGGAGTACGCCCAGGCCGGCCTCAGGGTGCGGCCCGCCAACCGACCGTTCCAGTCCACGGAGGAATTGCAGCTCGTCCTCGGCGTCCGTCCCGAGTTGTACCAGCGCATCGCACCGATGATCACCGTGTTCTCCCGGCAATCCGGCGTCAACGTCCACCTCGCCCCGCGCCCGGTCCTGCTCGCGATCCCGGGCGTGAGCGCCGAGCAGGTCGACGCCTTCCTCGCCGAGCGCGAGGCCGCGCGCGCCGACAGGCGCGTGCCGCCCATCTTCCCCGCGGCAGGGCCCTACGCGAGCTATTCGCCCTCCACGGCGGTCACGATCCGCGCCGACGTGCAGCTGGGCGACGCGATCACCGTCTCCCGGGAGGCGGTCGCCCTCGTCACGCCGCAGTACGTGCGGCGTCCCTACACCTACCTCGCCTGGCGCGAGGTGTCGCGCGACGCGGACGCCCGGGCGCTCGCCGCCGCGCCGGAGGCCGCCGGTGGCCGCTGAGCCGGGCTCGCTCTTCGCCCCCCTGGCCGCCGCCGCGGAGCGGGCCGGCGTGCCCGAGTTCCTGCGCTGGTGGCGCGCGGAGCTCGCCGCGGCCCTTCCCCCGGGGTGGCGCGAGCGGCTCTCCTCGCGCGACGCCGCCTACCTGCGAGCCGAGGGCGACGAGTGGGTCGCGCTGCGGCCCGTCGCGGGCCGCCTCGCGCAGGCGGCCCGCACGGCGCTCGCCACCCTGGACATCGCCGGCCGGCGCGCGGCGTTCCGCCGCCTCCTCGCCGAGTGCGGCGGCTCCGCGGGCAACGTGTGGCTCGTCCTGCCCGCCTCGACGGTCCTGGCGCGCGAGATCCCGATGCCGCTCGCGGCCGAGGAGTCGCTTCGCGAGGCGGTAGGCTTCGAGCTCGACCGGTTCACGCCGCTGCCCGCCGACCAGGCCTGGTACGACTACCGCGTCGCCGGGCGAGACGCGGCCGCGCAGCGCCTGCGGCTCCAGCTCGCCGTGGCGGCGAGCGCCCCCGTCGAGGCGAAGCTCGCGGAGCTGCGCGAGCTGGGGGCGACGGTCCTCGGCGTGGGCGTGGAGGACGACGTGGCGGGCGCCGCCACGCCCCTCAACCTGCTGCCGCCGGAGAAGCGCGACCGGCCGGCGGTCTCCCGCGCGGCCGTGGCCACCCGCGTGCTCGCCGGGGCCGCGGCGCTGCTCGCCGTCGCGGCCCTCGCCATCCCCCTCTGGACCAAGCGCCAGACGGCGATCGCGCTGTACCCGCGCCTCGAGAGCGCGCGTGCCGGCGCGGACGTCGCCGAGCGCCTGGGCCGGGAGATCGAGAAGCTCGCCGCGGAGCACAACTTCATCGTCGGCCGCAAGCAGGGGCACCAGCCCGCCGTGGCGCTGCTCGAGGACCTCTCGCGGCTGCTTCCCGACACGACCTGGGTGCAGCAGCTCGACCTGAAGTTCGGGCCCAAGGTCCGCGAGCTGCAGCTGGCCGGGGAAACGGGCTCCTCGTCGCAGCTGATCGAGGTGCTGGAGCGCTCGGGCACGCTCGCCAACGCGACCTTCAAGTCGCCGCTCACGAAGGGGGTCACCCCGGGTACCGAGCGCTTCCTGCTCGCGGCCGAGGTGAAGCCGCGTCCGATGCCGGAGCCCATTCCGGAGTCCGCGCTCGTGGCCCCCGCCGCCGCGCCCTCGGCTGCGCCCCCAGCCGCCCGCCCGGCGGTGGCCGCGCCCGTGCCGCCTCCGGCCACCGGCGCCGCGGCCGCTGGCGTCCCGCCGTCGCCGCCCGCGCCCGCCGCGGTCCCCGCGGGCGAGGCCCCGGCCGCCCCGGCCAAGCCCGCCGCCTCGCCGGCGCCCCGGAGCTGAGCGTGCGCGCCGTGATGGGATGGCCCGCCGACCAGCGCCGCAAGGCGGCCCTGGGGCTCCTGGCCGCGGCGGTAACCCTGGTGACGGCGCTCGTCGCGCTGCCCCTCTGGCTCGCCCACCGCCACTACGACGACGCGCTCGAGGACATCGACCGCCGCCTCGTCCGCTACGAGCGCCTCGCGGCCGCGCGCCCCGCCCTCGAGAAGAAGCTCGAGGCCGTCCGCGCCCTCGGCAGCCGCAAGTACTTCCTGAAGTCGGGCGCTGCCTCGCTGTCGGCCGCGGAGGTCCAGGACAAGGTCCGCCAGTTCGTCGAAGCCAACGGCGGCCGGATCATCAGCATCCAGCCCGTCCCGCCCCGCGACGAGGGCCGCTTCCGCCAGGTGACGGTGACGATCCAGGCCAACGCGAACGTCGTGGCCCTGCGCAGGATCCTGCTGCAGCTCGAGACGAACGAGCCCTACATCTTCGTCGATTCGCTCGTCGTCCGGGCCCAGGTCCCGCCGGGCTACAAGCCCCCGCCGGGCATGGATCCGGACATGTTCGTCCAGTTCGACGTCACCGGCTTCGCGCCGATCTCCTGACGATGGCCGCCGCCTTGCGCAAGCCCGAGCACTTCTGGCCCCTGGTCTGGGGCGCGGCCTGCCTGGCGCTCGCGGGCGTGATCGCGGCCGAGGTGATGCTCGGCGAGGTCGAGGCGGGCAGGGGCGCGCGCGCGCCCGCCGCCGCCGCGGAGGCGAAGCTCCTGCCCGCGTTCGCGCTTGCCCCGGAGGTGCTCGCCGGGGGCGAAACCACCACCCGGCCGCTCTTCATGCCGGGCCGCCGCCCCGCGCCGCCGGCCGCCAGCGCCGACTCGGGCGTGATGAAGAAAGGGCAGTTCGTGCTCCAGGGCACGACGGTGGTCGGGGACCTCGCCTTCGCCATGCTGAAGGAGGTCGCCTCGAACCGGCTGCACCGCGTGCAGAAGGGCGGCAAGCTGAACGAGCTCACGCTCACCGAGGTCGGGCCGACGTTCGCGGTGCTCGCCCTGGGCACGGATTCGGAGACGGTTCCCCTCCTCGTGGCGAAGGCGAGCGGCACGCCCGCGCCGGACCGCGGGCCTTTCGCCTCCCCGGAGGGGGCGGCCGCGCCCGCCGCGGCGGCGCCGGCGACCGCCCCGGCCCAGCCGCCCGCTCCGGGGTCGAGGAGAACGGCAGTCCAGACGCCGGCCCCGGCGCTTCCGGCGGACGCCGCGGCCGCCCGGGCGGCAGCCCGGCAGGCGAGGCAGGGGCGGCAGCAGGGGACGACCCCGTCCGCCCCCGCCGGCGGCAACCCCCCCGTTTCCTTCGACGACCTGGCGCGCCAACGCCTCGAGGCCCTGAAGCAGCGATGAGACGAACCATGGCAAAATGCCCCCCCCTTGTCGCTCCCGGCACCGATCCCTTGAGCCCCGTCCGGCGCGTCGTCGCGAAGGTCACCGTCCTCGCCGCCGCTCTCCTTCTCGCTTCGTGCAGCCTCCTCGTGCCTCCGGCGCCCGGCGGGACCGGGGCGGCCGGGGCGGACAAGGCGGAGCCCGCACCCGCACCCGCAAAGGCGGCCGCCCCCGCCCCCGAGAAGCCGGTCGCGGAGGCGGACAAGCCCAAGGTCTTCGGCGGCACGGGGACCTTCCTCAATCCGGCGCCGACGCGGCCGCAGCCCCCCGCCGGCCCGGAGGAGGCGAGCCTCAACTTCGAGGGACTGGACGTGCGCGAGGTCGCCAAGATCATCCTGGGCGACTACCTGCGCGAGTCGTACACGGTCCATCCGGCCGTGTCGGGAACCCTCACGCTGCGCACGATCAAGCCGATCCCGAGGAGCGCGCTGCTGCCGACGCTCGAGATGCTGCTGCGGCAGAACAACGCGGCGGTGATCCGGGAGGACGGCATCTACAAGGTCGTGCCGATCACGGCGGTGCGCGGCTCGATCTCGCCCCAGCTGGGCGGCGTCCAGCAGCCCCTCCCGCCGGGATACTCGATCCTCGTGGTGCCGGTGCGCTTCGTGGGCGCCAAGGAGATGGCGAAGATCCTCGAGCCGTTCGCGGCCGACAACACGATCCGCGTCGACGAGTTCCGCAACCTCGTGGTCCTCGCCGGCAACCAGAAGGAGCTGCGCCACCTCCTCAACACGATCGAGCTCTTCGACGTCGACTGGCTCGCGGGCTACTCGGTCGGGATCTTCCCCGTGCGAAGCGCGGACGTGAAGGCCCTCGTGGCCGACCTCGACAAGGTCTTCGGACAGGCCGGCTCGAGCCCGCTCGCGGGCATCGTGCGGGTCATCCCGATCGAGCGGCTGAACGCGCTGCTCATCGTGACGACGCAGCCGAAGTACCTCGAGGCGGCACGCACGTGGATGGAGCGCCTGGACCAGATCAGCGGCACCTCCGGCGGCTCGCGGCTCTTCGTCTACGCGGTGCGCAACGGCAAGGCCGAGAACCTCGCCTCCCTGCTCTCGGAGCTCTTCACGCGCCGCGCGGGGACGGCCGCCGCGCCCTCGCTCGCGCCCGGCGCGCGCCCGGCGCAGATCGCCTCGCCCGCCTCCGGCATGACCGCGGGCACGGCGGTCGCCACGGCCGCGCCGGCCGCCAGCGCTCCCGCGGCCGCGACCACGTTCGCGATCCCCGGCGGGACGGGCGCCCCGGCGAGCGAGGTGCGCGTGATCGCGGACAAGGACAACAACGCGCTGCTGATCCTCGCCTCGCCCTCCGACTACGAGATCATCGAGGCGGCGATCAGGAAGCTCGACGTCATCCCGAAGCAGGTCCTCGTGGAAGTCACCGTGGCCGAGGTCACGCTCTCGGACGACCTCAAGTTCGGCGTCGACTGGTTCCTCACGCCCCAGACGCGCGGCGACGGCAGCATCACCAGCGGGCAGCTCAACATGGGCGGGCTTCCGCCCCTGCCGAGCGGGGCCGTCCCCGCCTTCACCGGGCTGCAGCTCATCAACCGGCTTGGCGGCGACGTGCGCGGCGTGCTCAACGCGCTGGGCAAGGACGGCCGCCTGCAGGTGCTCGCCACGCCGCAGCTCATGGTGCTGGACAACCAGAAGGCGCAGATCAAGATCGGCGACCGCATCTCGGTGCAGACGCAGCAGCAGACGGTGGCGGGGACGACCACGGGCCTCATCAACAGCTTCCAGTACATCGAGACGGGCATCCTCCTGGCGGTGACGCCGCGCATCAACTCGGGCGGCCAGGTGACGCTCGAGGTGAGCCAGGAGGTGAGCGTTCCCCAGACGTCGGCGGTGGCCGGCGCCAACCCGGACATCAGCCAGCGCACCGCGATGACGTCGGTGGTGGTGGCCTCCGGCGAGACCATCGTGCTCGGCGGCCTGATCCGCGAGGACAACACGCGCTCGACCTCGGGCATCCCGCTGCTGTCCAAGATCCCGGTGCTGGGCGCGGCCTTCGGGACGCAGAGCATCGTCAAGCGGCGCACGGAGACGATCCTGCTGATCCGGCCGATCGTCCTGACGAACGTCCGCGACGCGGTCGAGGCCACCGAGGAGCTGCGCCTTCGGATGCCCGCCCTCCAGGGATTCCTGCCGCCCCGCCCCGTGCCCGCCCCGGCGGCGGGGGAGTCCAGGTAGCCCGCGCCCTCAGGGCGGGCGATATTGGCAAGTTACTTTAGGATCGCGTGATATCCTGTTGAAAAACATGGTTTGCCCCGTATGTTGCTATTTTCCAACACTGTTGTAAAAAGCATCGTCATTTGTTTGACGGTCGGGGCGAATTCCACTAGCCTTTGTCTGGAGTGAGTCGTGAACCAATCTGGGAATGAGATGGGCGCTTCGCGCCGCTGGCGAATCGCCGGGTTGCTGGCTGCGGGGCTCGTGGCGGGAATGGTCGGCTGCGCGACCGCTCCGGCCGAAGTGAAGCAGTCGGAGCGGGAGGCGATCGTGAAGCAGCGGTCGCAGGCCCGGTGGAACGCCCTGGTGGCGGATCGGCTGGACGAGGCGTACGCGTATTACAGCCCCGCGAGCCGCTCGGTGCTGAGCCTGCAGGACTTCATCCGGTCGATCCGGGGGGGGTTCTGGAAGTCCGCCCAGGTCGAGAGCGTGGAGTGCCCGGGCGAGGACAGCTGCGAAGTCGAGGTGATTGTCGAATACAGGTTCCAGGGTCGCCTGGCCAAGTCGCCAGTGAGGGAATCCTGGGTCCGGACGGATGGGCAGTGGTGGTACGTGAAAAAGGGTTGAGAAACTGGGGGTTTAGGCCCCCGGCAGCTTCGCAGGACCTGTTTGTCATTCCCGGGCGACTGGGGTAGTATTTGCGTTCGTTGTAACCTCTAAAGTGATCACTTCAACACAAGGAGTAAACGAGAACATGAATTCCTTCAAGAGAAAAGCTCTGGCCGCCGCCGTCTTTGCCGGCCTCGGTTCCGGTGCGGCGTTTGCCGGCCACATCGACCCGGCGGGCAATGGCCAGTACCTCATCTACCCCTACTACACGGTCCAGCAGACGGGCGGCAACTCGTACAACACGATCGTCTCGGTCGTGAACACGACGACGGCCGGCAAGGCGGTGAAGGTCCGCTTCCGCGAAGGCAAGAACTCGCGCGAAGTGCTCGACTTCAACCTGTTCCTGTCGCCGAACGACGTCTGGGTTGGCGTCGTGGTCCCGGCTGACGGCACCACCACCTCCCCGGCCCACCTGCTCGCGCCGGACAACTCGTGCACGAACCCGCCGATCCCGGCCGCCGGCGTCGACTTCCGTAACTTCGCGATGATCTCGGCCGAGGACTTCGTGGCCGACAAGTCGCTGGCCCGCACCCGCGAAGGCTACCTCGAGATGATCGAGATGGCCCAGGTCGTCAACGGTCCCAACGATTCGCTGGACGCCATCACCCACGACTCGTCGGGCGTGCCCTCCGATTGCTCCGCCGTCCAGGGCACGGCTCCCACGATCGACCTGTCCTTCCCGACGGGCGGCCTGACGGGCACCGGCACGATCATCAACGTGAACAACGGCTCCGACATGGGCTACAAGCCGGTCGCCATCGCCAACTTCGCGGCTGCCGGCCTGCCGGTGACGCTGTCGTCGGAATCGGCCAACGCGACCGACGCCGACCCGTGGAGCGTCACGACGTGGGCCACCGCGGATGGCTCCCCCCTCGTCGCCGACCGCTTCTACCTGTCCGACTGGTTCGGTGCCGTGAACCCGGGCGTGGACGCGATCAGCGCGATGATGATGTCCCAGAGCATCACGAACGAGTTCGTCCTCGACACGGTCACCAAGTCGGCCACCGACTGGGTGATCACGTTCCCGACGAAGCGCTACTACTACGCCTCCGCCACGCCGTGGGCTGCCCGCACGCCGTTCACCGCGGCCGGCACGACGGCCGGCGCCTGCGAGACGATCGGCTTCACGTACTTCAACCGCGAAGAGAACGGCGCCGCCCCCATCGATGCCGACTTCTCGCCGCCGCCGCCCTCGGGCCCGTCGTCCACGCTGTGCTGGGAAGCCAACGTCCTCAGCCTGCGCACGGACTCGAGCTCCGGCGACTCCCTCGTGCTCGGCTCGAGGAACGTGCGTGACCTCGCGATCACCAACGGCGCGCAGAACGGCTGGGGCCGCCTGACCTTCACGGGCACCAACGCCGTGAACGTCGGCCTCGCGTCGGATGCCACCAGCGAGACGGGCAACTGGAGCGTCCCGTCGCAGGCGGCGGGCGTGCAGCGCTACTACGGCCTGCCGGTCGTGGGCTTCATGGTGCGCACGTTCAACAACGGCACGCTGACCTGCGCCGGCGCGAGCTGCCAGGGCAACTACGCCGCCGCGTTCGGTCACAACTACGAGCGCCGGATCACCCCGCAGCCGTAATCAGGGGCCACGTCGCGCAATGCATCAAGTGCGACAACAGGCAGCGAAAAGCGAGCGGACTTCGGTCCGCTCGTTTTTTTTCGGCCCCCGGCCCGATTGCCGGGGAACCGGCAGGGCCTATAATTGTCGATGTCAATGAGTCACCGCCGCCTCGCCGGCGGCGGGCAACGAGAACGCAAACGATGAGCATGGCGGTTGCGGGGGCTTGGTCCACGGCACCGTTTCCTCCGGCAACCGAACACATGAAAGGGGTCTTTCGATGAAATCCGTTCACCACGACAGTTTCCGGCGACTCGGCCGCCTGGCCGCCGCCTGGCTCGGGGTTGCGGCCGTCTTCCTGGCACCGGCGTCCGCCCTGGCGGCGCAGGTCACCCTCATTTCGCCCACTTCCGCCGGCATCACCTTCACGGTGAATTCGACCACGGGTACCTCCACCGCCCTGTGCCCCTTCGCCAGCGTCATCGGCGATGCCAACGGCAACCTGACCTTTTCCTGCACGGGCAGCACGGCCACCCCGGCGGCCGGCACGCTCGCCCTGAACACCTTCGGCACGGCGACGGGCATTCCCGTCGCCAGCGGCTCGACCACCTTCACCGTCGCCCGGACGGGAGGCACGACCGGGCCCGTGAGCGGCAGCCTTGAAGTTTCCGGCGGCTGTACGCTGAGCACCGACGTTATCAATTTCTCCAACGGCTCCGGCGTTCCCTCCCCCGCCACGGTGACGATCAACGCCGCCAGCGCGGCCCAGAACACCTCGTGCACCGTCACGCTCACGACGAGCAACGCCACGCTCGGCAGCCCCTCCACGCTCAATGTCGCCATCACGGCCCAATCGCCCGGCACGCTCGCCCTCAGCCTGGGCGGCACGGCGTCGAGCATTCCCGTCACCTCGGGGTCGACGACCTTCACCGTGACGCGCAACAACGGCACCTCCGGCGCGGTGACGGCCAACCTCGGCGTGACGGGCGGATGCACGCTGAGCAACTCCTCGGTCGGCTTCGCCGACGGCTCCACGACGCCTTCGCCCTCCTCCGTGACGCTTGCCGCGGGCACTGCGGCGGGCGGCGGCTCCTGCAACCTCACCCTGACCGCTGCGGGTGGCGCCACGACGGGTACGCCGGCCACCCACAGCGTCAGCATCACGTCGGATCCCACGCCGCCCCCGCCGTCGGGCTGCACCACCAACGCCACCCGGACCGTCAACTGGCCCTCGGCCACGATGACGCAGATCCTGGACAGCGTGCGGGCGAACGAGACGCTCGCGATCGCCGTCAACCTCGCGAACATGCCGCTCTCGCCTACCCGGGATTTCTACCGGATGGCCTATGTGGAAGGCGGCGGGCTCAGCGGCGGCGCGGACCTGCAGATCACGGTCTCGAACTGCCCGGGCGACTTCGCGGCCGCGACCCGGCTCAGCAACGCCGAGTGCATGAAGCACTCGACCGTGACGGGCAACGGCATCAACTTCCGGGTTGGCGTCGTCTCCTCCCGGAACGCGATCTGCTTCCTCCCGGCCGGAACGACGACCGCGTACTTCAACGTCCGTCCGATCAAGCTGCCGACGCCCTCGCCGGCGGATGCCCCGGGCACGGCCAGCTGCCCGGCCGGCATGGACTGCAAGTTCTACTTCAGCATCGCGCGATAGCGCGCTCCGGCTGAACCCACGGCCCGCATGCCCCCGCATGCGGGCCTTTTCATTCGACACCACGAACCGAGCGAAACATGCCTCCTCTGTCCCCGTCTCTTTCACGTCCCCTCCTCGCCTTGTCCCTGGCGATCATCCCCGGCCTCGCCGGCGCGCAGGACGCCGAGCTCGTGCGCCGCGGGGACATCGCCGTCACCAAGGCCGATTTCGACGCCTACCTGGAGCGCGTGCCCGCCGCGATGCAGCTGCAGGCCCGCGCCGACGGCGACCGCAACGAGAAGGTGGTCGAGCTCATCTTCACGAACCGGGCGCTGGCCCGGCAGGCGCGGGAGGCCGGCTTCGACAAGGACCCCGTCGTGGCCCGCCGCATCGAGCAGAACGTCGAGTCCTTCCTGGCGCTCCAGTACAGCAACCACCTGGAGAAGAACGCCCCGATGCCCGCGAACCTCGAGGAGCGCGCCCGCGAGGTGTACCTGGCGAACCTCGAGCGCTGGACCGTGCCGCCGCGCATGGGCCTGCAGCACATCCTCGTCGACCTCTGGGGGCGCACGCGCGAGATGGCGCTCGAGAGGATCCGCGAGGCGCGGGCCAAGGCGATCGCCGGGGAGGATTTCCTCGCGCTCGCGGCGGCCTACTCCACCGACCCCGGCATGAAGACGAACAAGGGCGTGCTCGGCTTTCCGGCCGAGAAGGACCTCGACCCCCGGGTCGGCGAAGCGGCCTTCCGCCTCAAGGCGGACGGCGAAATCTCCGAAATCGTGGAGTCGCCGTCGGGCTTCCACCTCCTGAAGCGGACCGGCTTCCGGCCCGGGCACGTGCGCAAGTTCGAAGAGGTGAAGGCGACCCTCGTCGAGGAACAGAAGGCGGCGCTGCGCAGCGACGCGTCGATGAAGCACGCGGAAGCACTCCGCCGCAGTCCCGAGACCCGCTGGAACGGCGAGGCGATCGCGAGCCTTCGCACGACGCTCCCGGCCGCGGAGCTCGAACGCCTCCAGCAGGAGGCGCTGCGCCGCCGGGAAGAGGCGATGAAGGCGATGCCGGCTTCCCGGAGGGGGCAGGAGCCGGCCGGCTCCGCCCCGCCGAAGAAGAACTGACGGGATCATGCTCGCGGCGGTCTACGCGAACCGGTGGCTCCTCGCCTCGTTCCTGCGCCGCGAGCTGATCACGCGCTACGCCGGCTCGGCGAGCGGGGCCGCGTGGGCCGTCCTGCACCCGCTCGCGCTGCTGGCCGTCTACGGCTTCGTCTTCACGGTCGTCTTCCGGGTGCGCCTGCCCGCGGACGCGGGCGGCGTGGGGTACACGGCCTTCGCGGCCGTCGCGCTCTGGCCCTGGGTCATGTTCTCCGAGGGCCTCGTGCGCGGCATGGCGGCGGTGCACGAGAACGCGAGCCTCGTGCGCAAGGTCGCCTTTCCGCACGCGCTCGTGGTCTACGCGGCGGTCGGTTCCTCGTTCGTCGTGCACCTGGCGGGCTACGCGGTCATCCTCGCGGCTCTCGCGGCGCTGGGCGAGCCGCTCCACCTCGCGCGCCTTCCGCTCGTCCTCTTCATCCTCGTGCCGCTCCTTTTCCTCGCGATGGGCATCGCCGAGGTGCTCGCCGCGCTGCAGACCCTCCTCAAGGACGTCGAGCAGGTGGTGTCGATCCTGCTCATGGTGGTCTTCTACGCCACGCCCATCCTCTATCCCCTTTCCCTCGTGCCGCCGCCGTTCGACGACTGGGTGGCGTGGAATCCGCTCGCGGCCGTGGCCGAGCGCATCCGGGACGTGCTGATCGGGGGCCAGGGCCTCGCGGCGTCGGACGCGGTCCTGTGGCTGGCGGGAATCGCCATCTGGTGGGCCGGGCACGCCTTCTTCGAGCGGGTCTCGCCCCACTTCGAGGACTTCCTCTGAGGCCGGCGGCGTGAGCGAAGCCGACGAGCTCGCCGCCGCCCAGGCCCTCCTTCGCGCCGGCCGCCTCGAGGAGGCGGAAGCAGCCCTGGGCGCCCTGACCGCCCGGTTTCCCGGGAAGGCAGGCCTGTGGCACCTGCGCGCGATCGTGGAGCACCAGCGGGGCCACGTGCCGCAGGCGCGCGAGCTCGCCGCGCGCGCCCTCTCGCTCGACGGCTCGTCCCCGGGCGTGCACCTGCTCGCAGGCCATATCGAGGTGGACGCCGGCGACCTGGCCGCCGCCGCCGCGCATTTCGAGGAGGCGGTTGCGCGCAAGCCCGGCTGGGCTTCCGCCTGGATCGCCCTGGGCAACGCGCGCTTCGACGCGGGCGAGGCCGCCGCGGCGCGCGAGGCATTCGCCCGGGCCGTGGCGCTCGATCCGCGGGCGGCGCGCGCGTGGAACGCCCTCGGGCTCGCGGAGCTCGACCTCGCCCATCCGCAGGAAGCCGCGCAGGCCTTCCGCAACGCGGTCGCGGCGGACGCGCGCCACGCGGACGCGCACCTGAACCTCGCGCGGCTCGCCAACCGCGAGGGCCGGTTCGACGACGCCCTGGCGAGCCTCGAGGTGGCGATCGCGTCGGACCCGCGGCTTGCCGAGGCCCTGCTGCTGCGCGCGCAGATCCTGCGCCGCCGCCGCGACCCGCGCGCCGCGAGGGCCCACGAGGAGGCGGTGCAGCGGCTGCCGGACGATTCCCGCATCGGCGTGGCCCGGGCGGAGTACCTGTGGGAGCAAGGGCGCGCGGAGGACGCCCGGGCGGAATTCCGCCGGGCCGAGTCCCTCGACCCGCGCAACCTGAGGGCCGCGCTCGGCTCGCGCCTCGTGCTGCCTGCGATCTACCGGGACCTGCCGCACCTCGAGGAATGCCGCGCGGGGTATGCGCGCGGCCTGGAGGAGCTCCACGCCGAGGCCCCGCGATTCGAGGGCCTCACGCCCGGCGCCGCCCTGGCGGGGGCGACCTGGACCAACTTCTACCTCGCCTACCAGGGCCGCAACGATCGCGAGCTGCAGTCGCGCTACGGCGACCTCCTCGAGAAGGTGCTGCGCGCCGCGCTTCCCCAGTACTTCGGCGAGCGGGCGCCGCCGCGGCGCGACGGGCGGCTGCGCGTGGGCTTCTGCAGCTATTTCTTCTACAACTGCACCGCCGGGCGCTACTTCGCGAGCTGGATCCGGGACCTGGACCCGGCCCGCTTCGAGAAGGTGGTCTTCTACACGAACCCGTGGGTGGCCGACGACACGCGCGCCATCGCCTCCGCGGCCGACCGCTTCCACCACGTCGCGGGGTACCCGCTGCAGGCCGTCGCGCGGGCGGTCGCGGCGGAGGAGCTCGACGTGCTCGTCTACCCGGAGCTCGGGATGCACCCCGACACCTTCGCCCTCGCGGCGCTGCGCCTGGCGCCGGTGCAGGTGACGGGCTGGGGGCACCCCACGACGAGCGGGCTCGCGACGATCGACGCCTACCTGTCGTGCGCGGAGATGGAGCCGGAAGGCGCGCAGGAGGCTTACCGGGAGCGCCTGGTGGGCCTGCCCGGCATCGGGACGAGCTACCGGCGCCCCCGCACGGCATCGACGAAGGAGCGCGAGGCGCTGGGGCTCCCGGGGGACGCCACGCTCTACCTGTGCCCGCAGTCCCTGTTCAAGATCCACCCGGACAACGACGAGCTCCTCGCGCGCGTGCTGGCCGGCGACCCGCGGGGGCGCCTCGTCTTCTTCGGCTACCGCGAGAGCGAGGTTACCCACCGGTTCCGCGAGCGCCTGTCCGCGGCGTTCGCGAAGGCGGGCGTGGACGCCGACAGCCGCACGGTGTTCCTCGGCTTCCTTGCGCACGACGACTACCTGCGGGCGAACGCGCTGTGCGACGTGATGCTCGACACGCTGCACTGGTCCGGCGGGAACACCTCGCTGGATGCGATCGCGGCGGGACTGCCGATGGTGACGCTGCCCGGCTCGCTCATGCGCGGAAGGCAGAGCGCCGCGATGCTGCGCCGGCTGGGGCTCGGGGCGCTTGTCGCGCGCGATCGCGACGACTACGTCGCCATCGCCCTGCGGCTCGGGGCCGATCCGGCAGGGCGCGCGCAGCTTCGCCGCGCCCTCGAGGAGCGCGCCGGAGACCTCTTCGAGGATGCGGCGCCCGTGGCCGCCCTGGCTGACCGGCTCGAGGAACTGGCCCGCGACCGCCGCTGAGCGCTAGCGCGGGGCCGCCGTCTCGAGCGCCGACCGGACCGTGGCCACCACGGACGGCCAGTCGCCGGGCGAGGGCTGGCGAAAGAGCCGAAGGCTCGGGTACCACGGCGAGTCCTCCCGGCCCAGGAGCCACCGCCAGTCCGGGGCGTGGGGCAGCAGCACCCAGGCCGGGCGCGCGAGCGCCCCGGCCAGGTGGACCACCGACGTGTCGACGCTGATCACGAGGTCGAGCGCCGACACCGCGGCCGCCGTGTCGGCATAGGAGCGCAGGCCCGCACCGAGATCGACGAGGCGCGGATCGCCGAGCTCCGCCAGCTCACGGGCACGCGGCCCGACCTGCAGGCTGAACCAGCGGCATCCCCCGGCATCGAGCAGCGGCGCGAGCGTGCGCAGCGGGCACGAGCGGTTGCGGTCGTTGTGGTGCTTCGGGTTGCCGCCCCAGACGAGCCCGACCGTGCGCCCCGGCCCGCCACCGAGCCGCTCGCGCCATTGCCGCACCTTCGACGCCTCGGCGGCGAGATAGGGGGGCGGATGGGGAATCGCCTCGGGGCGGACCTCCAGCCAGCGCGGAACGCTCATGAGGTTCACGTAGAAGTCGATGCCCGCGGGAAAGGCGCCCGGCTCGACGATCGCGATTCGCGGGTCGACCGTCGCCACGACCTCCGCCAGCTCGGCGCCGGCCTCCATCACGACGCGGGCGCCGCGATCGGCGAGCGCGGGCAGGAAGCGCACGAACTGGAGGGTGTCGCCGTGGCCCTGCTCGAGCCGCACATGGAGGGTCTTTCCCGCGAGCGCCTCGCCCTGCCAGGGTGCGAGGCCCGGGACGACGAGGTTGCGCTCCGCGAACTCGCGGCAGCGCGCGCGCCACTCCAGCTCCGGCCAGCCCCGGCCGTAGTCGCCACAGGCCAGCAGGGCGAGCCCGCGGTTGTAGTGGGCCTCGGGGTAGCCCGGATCGAGCTCGATCGCGCGGTCGAACTCCGCGAGGGCCTCGGCGAGCCGCCCCGCCTCCTGCAGGGCCACCGCGAGATTGCTGCGGATGGAGGCGCTGCGCGGGTCGAGCTCGGCCGCGCGCCGATGGCTCGCGATCGCCGGCCCCAGCTCGCCCCGGCGCTTGTGGCACAGGCCCAGGTTCGTGTGGAACGCGGGCACGTCCGGACGCAGCTCGAGCGAGCGCTCCAGCCGGCGCAGGCTCTCGTCCAGGGCGCCTCGCTGCATCGCGAGGACGCCCAGGTAGTGCGTGGCGAACGCGTTTCCGGGGTCCCGGCGCAGCGCCTCTTCGTAGAGCGACTTCGCCTCGTCGAGGCGCCCGGCCTCGTGCCTTGCCGTGGCCTGGGCCAGGAGGGACTCCGCCGTCGGCTCCCCGCGGGCGACCCCCGCCGAGCCCGGCGCCGCCAGCGCGCCACAGCAGTTCTTGTAGCGCTTGCCGCTGCCGCAGGGGCAGGGCGAGTTGCGGCTGGGCGGCGGCGCGGAGATCATGCGAAGGGAAGGATACCGCGCGAGCCGCCCCATTTCGCGCATGCCGCCGGCGCCGGGCCGGCACGGGAGAGGAACCGCCGGTTGGATCTGTCGCTCTGGGCCCTGTTCGTTTCCGCGTTCGTGTCCTCGACGCTGCTTCCCGGGAACTCCGAGATCGTCCTCGTGGCCGTGCTCAAGGCCGGCGGCGCCGCGCCGGCCGCGGCCGTCGCGGTGGCCACCGTCGGCAACACGCTGGGCGGCCTCACGACCTACGGCATCGGCCGGCTCCTCCCCTCGCGGGTTCCCGAGAGCGCGGCGATCCGGCGCGTGCGGCGCTTCGGTCCCGCCGCCCTCCTGCTGTCGTGGCTGCCCTTCGCGGGCGACGCCCTCTGCGCGGCCGCGGGCTGGCTGCGCCTGAACGCGGCGGCCTGCACCCTCGCCATGGCGGCGGGCAAGGCGGCGCGGTATGTCGTGGTGGCGCAGGCGGTCACTCTGCTGTGACTCCCCTCTCCCTCGGGGAGAGGGGTCGGGGGTGAGGGCGTCCGGGATCAATGCTGCATTGCGGTAAAATCGCTATTCCCCCCGTGGCGCCCACGGACCCGGATGCCCCGATGACCGCCCGACTGCGCGAGATTCCGTACAACTACACGTCCTTCTCCGACCGGGAGATCGTGATCCGCCTCCTGGGCCGGGACGCGTGGCGGGTGCTCGACGAGCTGCGCTCGCAGCGCCGGACGGGCCGCTCCGCGCGCATGCTCTACGAGGTCCTGGGCGACATCTGGGTCGTGCGGCGCAATCCCTACCTCCAGGACGACCTGCTGGACAGCCCCAGGCGCCACGACGCCCTCGTGGAGGCCATGCGCCACCGCCTGCGCGAGGTGGAGAAGCGCCGCCAGGCCGATTCCTCCGATCCCGAGCGCAGCCAGCTCGTGGCGAAGCTCCTGGAGGCGGCGCACGGGGCCGTGGACGCCTTCGACCGCGAGTTCGACGAGACGCGCCGGCTGCGCAGGCAGGTCATGCGAAGGCTCTCGTCCATCACGCGCCGCGACAACGTCGCCTTCGACGGCCTCGCCCGCGCCTCGCACGTGACCGACGCCACCGACTGGCGCGTGGAATATCCCTTCGTCGTCGTCTCGCCGGACACCGAGGAGGAGTGCGCCCGGCTCGTGCGCGCGCTCATCGACCTGGGCCTCACCATCATCCCGCGGGGCGGCGGCACCGGATACACGGGCGGGGCCATTCCCCTCGACGCCCGCTCGGCCGTCGTGAACACCGAGAAGCTCGACTGGCTGGGGGAGGTGGCGAAGAAATCGCTGCCCGGCGTGGCCGGGCCGGTGGAGGTGATCCACGTCGGCGCGGGCGCCGTCACCCGCCGCGTGATGGAGGCGGCCGAGCGCGCGGGCCTCGTGTTCGCGGTGGACCCGACCTCCGCCGACGCCTCCTGCATCGGCGGCAACATCGCGATGAACGCGGGCGGCAAGAAGGCGGTGCTCTGGGGCACGGCCGTCGACAACCTGGCGTCCTGGCGCATGGTCACGCCCGAGGCGGACTGGATCGAGGTCGAGCGCCTCGACCACAACCTGGGCAAGATCCACGACGCGGCCGTGGCGCGCTTCCGCATCCGCCGCCTCGAGGCGGACGGCCGCACGCCGAAGGGCGAGGAGATCCTCGAGCTCGAGGGGCGGCGCTTCCGCCGGGCCGGCCTCGGCAAGGACGTCACGGACAAGGTCCTCGGGGGGCTGCCGGGCGTGCAGAAGGAGGGCTGCGACGGGATCATCACCTCGGCGACGTTCATCCTGCACCGGATGCCCGCGCACACGCGCACCGTGTGCCTGGAGTTCTTCGGCGACGTGGCGCTCGCGGTCCCGGCCATCGTGGAGATCACCCGGCGCGTGGACGGGCGCGAGGGCGTGGCGCTCGCGGGCCTGGAGCACCTCGACGAGCGCTACGTGAAGGCCGTGGGCTACGCCACCAAGGCCAAGGCGCACGGCCGGCCGCGCATGGTGCTCATCGGCGACCTCGTGGGCGACGACGAGGCCGCGGTGTCGCGGGCCGCCTCCGAGGTGGTGCGCATCGCCAACGCCCGCGGCGGCGAGGGCTTCATCGCCGCGACCCCCGAGGCCCGCAAGCGCTTCTGGATGGAGCGCGCCCGCACCGCGGCCATCGCGAAGCACACCAACGCCTTCAAGGTGAACGAGGACGTGGTGATCCCGCTGGAGCGCCTCGCGGACTACACCAACGCCGTCGAACGCCTCAACGTCGAGTACTCGATCGCGAACAAGCTCCGGCTCGCGGACCGGCTCGAGGAGTTCCTCGCGGGAAAGCTGCCTGTCGAGACCGACGGCGAGGCGATCGCCCGCGAGGACGTGCTGGGCGACCGCCCGGCCCAGGCGCTCGAGCTCGTGCGCTTCGTGAAGGCCCGCTGGTCCTACCTGCTGCGCAACCTCGACCGGCGGCTGGGCGAGGTCCGCGGCGACCTCGAGGGCATCGGGCTCGCCCCCCTCGTCGCCGGGTCCCCCGACGAGCGCACGCTCTTCACCCTCGTCCAGCTGCACGACCTGCGGGTGTCGTGGAAGCGGGAGCTGCGCGACCCCCTGCGCCAGGTTTTCGCCGGCCGCGCCTTCGAGCCCGTCCTGGCGGCCCTCCAGGCGATCCACGCCGAGGTGCTGCGCGGCCGGGTGTTCATCGCCCTGCACATGCACGCGGGCGACGGCAACGTGCACACCAACATCCCCGTCAACTCCGACGACTACGAGATGCTGCGCACCGCCAACGAGGCCGTGGCGCACGTCATGCGCTTCGCCAAGTCGCTCGGCGGCGTGGTCTCGGGCGAGCACGGCATCGGCATCACCAAGCTCGAGTTCCTCGGGAAGGACGAGATCGAGGCGTTCGCCGCGTGGAAGGCGAAGGTGGACCCCGAGGGCCGCTTCAATCGCGGCAAGCTCCTGCCGGGCGCGGACCTCGCCAACGCCTACACGCCGTCCTTCGCGCTCATCGGCCACGAGTCCATCATCCTCGAGAGGAGCGACATCGGGTCCATCGCCGACTCGGTGAAGGACTGCCTGCGCTGCGGCAAGTGCAAGCCGGTGTGCTCCACCCACGTGCCGCGCGCGAACCTGCTCTACAGCCCGAGGAACAAGATCCTGGGGCTGTCGCTCCTCACCGAGGCCTTCCTCTACGAGGAGCAGACGCGCCGCGGGGTGAGCCTCAGGCACTTCGACGAGTTCGGCGACGTGGCCGACCACTGCACCGTGTGCCACAAGTGCGAGGCGCCGTGCCCGGTGGACATCGACTTCGGCGACGTCTCCATCGCCATGCGGGGGCTGCTCCGCAAGCTGGGCAAGAAGCGCTTCAATCCCGGCTCGGCCCTCGCGATGGCCTACCTCAACGCGACCGACCCGGCGACGATCAAGGTGATGAAGGCCCTGATGATCGACTGGGGCTACCGGGCGCAGCGCCTGGCGCACGCGCTCGCCCGGCGGTTCCTCGTGACGCGCGGCCAGACCCGGCGACCGCCCGCCACCGTGGGCAAGCCGCCGCTCAAGGCGCAGGTGGTGCACTTCATCAACAAGCCGATGCCGGGGAACCTCCCCAGGCGCACCGCGCGGGCGCTCCTCGACATCGAGGACCCGTCCATCGTGCCGATCATCCGCGACCCCGCCAAGGCGAGCGAGGAGTCCGATGCGGTGTTCTACTTCCCGGGCTGCGGCTCCGAGCGGCTGTTCGGGCAGGTGGGGCTCGCGACCCAGGCGCTCCTCTACCACGTGGGCGCCCAGTGCGTGCTGCCGCCGGGCTACCTGTGCTGCGGCTACCCGCAGACGGCGAGCGGGCAGGCGGCCCGCGGCGAGGAGATCACGCTGCGCAACCGCGTCCTCTTCCACCGGGTGGCCAACACGCTCAACTACCTGGACATCCGGACCGTCGTGGTCTCGTGCGGCACCTGCCTGGACGCGCTGGTGGACTACGAGTTCGACAAGATCTTCCCCGGCTGCCGCCTGCTCGACATCCACGAGTACCTCCTGGAGAAGGGGGTGAAGGTCGGGGGCGTGCGTGGCGTGCGCTACCTCTACCACGACCCCTGTCACACGCCGATGAAGGTGCACAAGCCCATCGAGGTGGTGAACGGGCTCATGGGCGCCCCCGTGGCGCTGAACGAGCGCTGCTGCGGGGAGTCGGGCACGCTCGCGGTCTCCCGGCCCGACGTCTCCACGCAGGTGCGCTTCCGCAAGGAGGAGGAGCTGGTGCGCGATGCGGCCGCGGCGCGCGCGGACGGCTTCGCCGGCGAGGTGAAGATCCTCACCTCCTGCCCGTCGTGCCTGCAGGGCCTGTCGCGCTACGACCAGGACGCGGGCACGAGCGCGGACTACGTCGTCGTCGAGATGGCGCGTCACCTGTTGGGCGAGCGCTGGATGCCGGAGTTCGTCGAGAAGGCGAACCGCGGCGGCATCGAGCGCGTCCTGCTCTAGGGGCGGCCCGTGGACTGTGAACTGTGCCATGGCGCGGGGGGAGCGGTCCTCTGGCAGAATGCCCTGTGCCGGGTCGTCGCCGTGGACGAGCCCGGCCTCCCGGGATTCCTCCGGGTGGTGCTGAACCGCCACGTGCGAGAGATGACGGACCTCCCCGCGGCCGAGCGGGACCGCCTGATGGCGGTCGTATTCGCGGTGGAGGCCCATGTGAGGCTGTCGCTGGAACCCGACAAGATGAACCTCGCGAGCCTGGGCAACATGACGCCGCACGTGCACTGGCACGTGATCCCGCGCTGGCGCGACGACCGCCACTTCCCCGGCCCCGTCTGGGCCGCCGCGAGGCACCAGGCGCCGGTGCCGCGCGAGCGCGCCGAGGCCGCGGCGCGCCTGCGGTCCACGCTGCCGGCCGCGCTCGCGGCGTTTTCCGACTGAGGTCCCGATGGCCGCCACCCCCCCGTCCCGTCCCGGCAGCGGTCCCGCGTTCACCGACGCGAAGGGCTGCAAGGAGTGGCTCTCCGGCCTGCCGCTCACCAACATCCCGCAGGCCCAGCAGTTCGTGCTGGACGCGCTGCGCGCGGTGAACCGCGGCGAGCCCGGGGGGCTCGAGGGCCTGAAGTGCCTCGAGCTCATGCGCGACAAGATCGCCTTCCTGCAGGGCGAGCAGCGCTCGCGCTACTTCGGCAAGTCGCTGCCGCTCTCGCCCAACGACCACGCGGCCTGGTCCATCGGCCGCGCGCTCCTCGAGGAGATGGAAACGGGCTACCGCCGCAGCCTCGAGGTCGCGCAGGCCGGCGGCGGGGAGCTCGCGCGGCACGCGGCCCTGATGATGCAGCGCGTCGTGCGCTACCTCGGGGCGCAGATGCTCTTCCACGCCATGATCTACCGGCGTTTCGACCCGGCCCTGTGGCTGCGCCTGCACGCGCAGTTCGCGGACGCGGAGCGGGCGGGCGTGGCCGACGAGCGCGTGAAGGACAGCCTCGAGAGCGAGGACGGCGCCTCCACCGTGCACGAGGCCTACGTCCACGTCGTCCTCACGCAGGCGGCCTACCTCTCCGAGATGACGGCCCCGCAGATCGACCTCCTCGAGGCGCTGCTGCGCATGTGGGCCCGCAAGGTGCGCATCTTCGTCGAGGCGCCGGCGGATGCCGAGTCGGGCGCTACCTTCCCGCTCGCCGTCGACCTCGCCAAGCCCATCGGCGCGCGGCCCCTGCACGCCGACGACCGGCAGGCCACGCACCGCGTCCTGGACGTGGAGGCCCTCTCGCGCAGCATCCGCCGGCGCCTGAAGGGCCTGCAGGCGGGCGAGGAGCCGGTGAGCCTGGGGCTTCCCGCCGAGGCGAGCGCGATCGACACCCTGGCCCAGCTCTCGCGACTGCACAAGCTCTGGTGCGAGGGGGCGCCGCCGCGCCCGCCCGCCAAGGTTCCCGAGGAGAAGGCCGCGAGCCTCGGCTTCGGGCTGCCGGAGATCCACTTCTTCGTGACGGGCGGCAAGGTCTTCGAGCAGCCCGACAAGGAGCGCGAGCTCACGCGCCAGGAGAAGGACGACCTCGCGACCTTCGGCCGGATCACGGAGCGCACGCACCAGATGCGCGTCTCGGACTACAACTTCCAGCTCGAGAGCTGGGGGGTGGTCGACGAGATGCTGGGGGCGTGGCGGCTGCTGCGCCCGCAGACGGCCTCCCGCGGGGTGGCGATCGGCCGCGTGCTCGCGATGCGCCTGGGCGACGCCGCTCCCTTCTTCCTCGGCATGGTGCAGGCGCTGGTGCAGGAGACGGACGGGCGCATCGTGATCACGGTGCACCTCTTCCCCGGGCGCCCCGAGCCCATCGCCGCGCGCGCGGCCGATTCGCGCAACCGCCAGAGCACCCAGTGGGTGCAGGCCTTCCGGCTGCCGGCCCTCGAGCGCCTGGGCGTTCCGGAGTCGCTGGTGGTGCCCTCCGGCATCGCCTCCCGCGGGCGCGGCATCGAGGTCTGGGCGGGCGGCGTGAAGGAGTCGACCGTCTACGAGATCCTCGAGCGCGGCGCCGACTTCGACCGCGTGACGGTCTTCTAGGCCGGCACCCCGATCGGCGCGGGGGCGAGCCCCCGGCAGCGCCGCTCGTGCATGGCCGCGAACGCGGCCTCGAGGTGGCGGGCGAACAGCCCCGCGTCGAAGAAAGGCGACTCGCGGCGGCGCGAGTCCAGCCTGGCGCGCACGGCCGCGAGCCTCTCCCGATCCGTCGCCAGCGCGAGGGCCAGCGCCTCGTACTCGTCCGCGGTGCGCGCCACCAGCTCGGGCAGGCCGAGGGCGTGGAGCTGGCTGGCGGCCGCCCGGGACGCGAAGGTCTCTCCCAGCCACGTGACGACCGGCAGCCCCGCCCACAGCGCGTCGCTGGCGGTGGTGTGCGCGTTGTAGGGGAAGGTGTCGAGGAAGAGGTCGGCCGCGCGGTGCCGCGCGAGGTGCTCCGACAGGTCGTCCATCTTCTCCGCGAAGACCAGCCGCTCCTGCGCCACGCCCGCCTCGCGGGCGTGGCGGCGCAGGTTCGCCCGCGCGGCCGGCGCCGCGCCGCGCAGCCAGAGCACGCTTCCCGGGACCTGCCGCAGCAGCCGCATCCAGGCCGCGAAGGCGCCGGGCGTGATCTTCGCGCTGCTGTTGAAGCAGCAGAACACCGTCCCGTCCTCGGGGAGCCCGAGCTCCGCGCGGCGGAACGCCCGCTCGGAGACGCGCTTCGTGGAGTCGTTGGGCAGGTAGCAGTGCGGGAGATGGACGACCTTCTCCGCGTAGAAGGCCTCGTGCCCCGGCGGGACCACGGTGGAATCGGCCACCAGGTAGTCGATGAAGTCCGCCCCCATCGTGCCGGGGAAGCCGAGGAAGTTCACCTGCACCGGCGCGCAGCGGCGCGCGAGGATCCCCGTCCGGGCGCCGGCCGTGTATCCCGTGAGGTCGACCGCGATGTCGGTCCCGAGCTCCCGCACGAGGCCGGCGACCCGGGCATCGGCGAGGGCCGCGCCGTCGACGAAGCGGTCCACGCCCTCCTCGATGCGCCGCCGCCAGGGATCGTCCGAGGGCGGGCCGAGCGAGACCGCGGTCACCTCGAACCGCGCGCGGTCGTGCCGCTCGAGCAGCTCGGCGACGAGGTGGGCGACGGGGTGGTCGCGGAAATCCGCCGAGAGGTAGGCCACGCGGATGCGGCCGTCGCCGCCGGGGGCGCCGGCCCGCGTCACCGCCTCCTCGCCCGGATGCAGGTCCCTCGAGAACGTGCGCGCGCACGCCAGCTGCGCCTGAGCCGGGGCGGGGATCCCGATGAGGGCCAGGGGCTGGGCGACCTTCCGTCCCGCGAGGACGCCGGCCACGAGCCTCGCGCAATCGGCCTCGAATCCCTCCCACTCGCACAGCAGCATCCGCAGGTACAGGCGCATGCCCGGTGCGTAGGGCAGGTCGGGGTCGAGCGCCAGCGCCCGCTCGACGCCGGGCAGCGCGTCCTCCGGCCGGCGCGCGCCCAGCAGCGCCAGCGCGCGCTGCCAATGCGGCCGGGCGCGCCCGGGGTCCAGGCCGATGGCCTGGTCGCAGCAGGCGATGGCTTCGTCGTGCCGCCCCAGCGCGACGAGCGCCTGCGCCTGGTTGGCGAGGGCGTCCCCGAAGCCGGGGCGGGCGCGGACGGCCCGCCGGTAGGACTCCAGGGCCTCGCCGGGGCTGCCGGCCTGGAAGAGCACGGCGCCGCGGTTGTTGTGGGCCTGCGGGTGCGCGGGCGCGAGCGCGAGGGCGCGGTCGAGGCTCTCCAGCGCCTCGCGGTACCTGCCCAGCCGGCGCAACGCCTCGCCGCGGTTGGCGAGGGCGTCGGGGGAATCCGGCGCCATCGCGAGGGCCTCGTCGAAGGCGGCGAGCGCCTCGTCCGGGCGCCCGAGCCCCTGGAGGGCGATGCCCCGGTTCACGTGCAGCGTCGCGCTGCGCAACCCGAGCTCCAGGGCGCGCCGGTACCGGTCGAGGGCTTCCGCGGGGCGGCCGAGGGAGACGAGCGCATTGCCCGCGTTGTTCAGGGCCTCGGCATAGTCCGGCTTGAGGGCGCAGGCCCGCTCGAACGCGGCCAGGGCCTCCTCGAGCCGGCCCAGGGCCAGGAGGACGGCGCCGTGGTTGTTGTGCGCCACGGCGTTGCGGCCGTCGCGGGCGAGCGACTCGCCGATGAGGCGCGCCGCCGCGGCCGCATCGCCGCGCTGGAAGTGCGCGAGCCCGAGCAGGTGCAGGGCGCCCGCGTGGCCGGGGTGGGCCTGCAGCAGGGCCTGGTAGGCGGCCTCCGCCTCCGCGAGCCTTCCCTGCTGGTGCCTCGCGAGCGCGGCGGCGAGCGCTTCGTCGGGCGGGAGCGCCCGGCGCCCTGCCGTCACGGGTGCCCTTCCGCCCCGGGGCGGTCCTCGCGCGCCCGGCGCTCCAGCGCGTCGAGCAGGGGCTTGGCGGCGTCCTCGCCCGTCTGCTGGGCGATCTCCACGAGGCACGTGGGGCTCGTCACGTTCACCTCCGTGAGGAAGTCCCCGATCACGTCGAGCCCCGCGAGGACGATGCCCGCCTTCGCGAGCTCCGCGCCCACGGCCTCTCCGATCTCGCGGTCGCGCGCCGAGAGCGGCTGGGCCACGCCCGTGCCGCCCGCCGCCAGGTTGCCGCGCGTCTCTCCGGCCTTCGGGATCCGCGCCAGGCAGAAGGGAAAGGGCCGGCCCTCGATCACCAGCACGCGCTTGTCGCCGCGGGCGATCTCCGGCACGAACCGCTGCGCCATGATCGTGCGCTCGGCGTCCCCGACGAGCGTCTCCACGATCACGTTGCGGTTGGGGTCGTCGGCGCGCACGCGGAAGATCATCGCGCCGCCCATGCCGTCGAGCTTCTTGAGGATCGCGTCGCCGTGGCGGTCCACGAAGGCGTGGATGCGGGCGGGATCGCGCGCCACCAGCGTCGGGGGGGTGAACTGCGGGAAGCGCAGGATCGAGAGCTTCTCGTTCCAGTCGCGCAGCGCCCGGGGCGAGTTCACGACGCGCGCGCCCTCGGCCTCGGCCCGCTCCAGGAGCAGCGTGGCGTAGTAGTACTCCGCGTCGAAGGGCGGGTCCTTGCGCATCGCGACCAGGTCGAAGTAGGCGAGCGGCACCTCCTCCGCGCCCGACTCCCGGCGCCAGTCGTCCCCGTCCGCGACGGCGAGCGGCGTGGCGCGGCACAGCACGGCGCCATCCTGCACGAAGAGGCCGGCCATCCCGATCGCGTAGACCTCGTGGCCGCGCCGCGCGGCCTCCCGCATCATCGCGATGGAGGAGTCCTTGCGCGGCTTCAGGCTCTCCAGCGGGTCGAGGACGAAGGCGAGCTTCATGCCGTGGCGGCCAGGGCGGCCGCCTCCTCCTCGGCGCGGGCCGCCATCTCCTCGACCTCCACCGCCGCGGCGAGGTTCGCGAGCCGCGCCACCACGCCGTAGGTGTAGAAGCGGTTGGGCGGGTCGCCCGGGGCCCCGGCGCAGTCGGGGGAGTGGCAGTCGGTCTCGAACGCGAGCGGCCGGAACTCCATGCCGGGCGCGTTGAGGTTCTCGTCCTTGCCGCGCGCGTTGTGCACGCGGTAGAAGCCGCCCACCACGAACTGGTCGATCATGTAGATCACGGGCTCGGCGACGGCGCCGCCCACGTCCTCGAAGGTGTAGACCCCCTCCTGGATGATCACCTGGGTGACCGGCTGGCCTTCCTTGATGACCGCCATCTTGTTGCGCGTCTTGCGGTTGAGGTTGCGCACGTCGTCCGCGCTCTTCACCGTCATGATGCCCATGCCGTAGGTGCCGGCGTCGGCCTTCACGATGGCGAAGGGCGCCTCCGTGATGCCGTACTGCGCGTACTTCTCGCGCACCTCCGAGAGCACGTACTCGACGTTGGCGGCGAGGCAGTCCTCGCCGGCCTTCTCGGCGAAGTTCACCGCGCTGCACTGGCTGAACACCGGGTTCACGAGCCAGGGGTCGATGCCCACCAGCTCGGCGAAGTCCTCGGCCACGGTGTCGTAGGCGTGGAAGTGCTGCGACTTGCGGCGCGTGGACCAGCCGGCGATGAGGGGAGGCACCACGGTCTGCTCGAGCCCCCGGAGGATCTCGGGCACGCCCCCGGAGAGGTCGTTGTTCACGATGACCGCGCAGGGGTCGAAGCCCTCCAGCCCGACGCGGTTGCCCTTGCGCACGAGCGGCTCGAGCAGCAGCCTGTCGCCGCCGGCGGTCTCGAGCTCGGTCGGCCCCGCGAGGTCGGGGATGAGGCTGCCCACGCGCACCGCGAGGCCCGCGCCCTCGAGGATGCGCTTGAGGGTGGCGACGTTCTGCAGGTAGAAGAGGTTGCGCGTGTGGTTCTCGGGCACGAGCACGAACTTCTGCGCGTCCGGGCAGAGCTTCTGGATGGCCGACATCGCCGCGTGCACGCACAGCGGCAGGAAGTCGGGGTTCAGGTTGTTGAAGCCGCCGGGGAAGAGGTTGGTGTCCACCGGCGCCAGCTTGAAGCCGCTGTTCCTCAGGTCCACGGACGAGTAGAAGGGCACCTCGTGGTCCGCGAAGCGCGAGCGGAACCAGCGCTCGATCTCCGGGCGGCGGTCGAGGACGAGGCGCTCGAGGTCCTGGAGGGGGCCGGTGAGGGACGTGGTGAGATGAGGGACCATGGGCAGGGGTGGGGGCGTTCGCCCCTCGCGGCGGGGGGTGGGGCCTTCGCCCCTCATGGGGGGGAGGGCGGAGGGGTAGTTTACCCCGGCCGGATGATAAAATTCGCGCCCACGCCCCCTCGCGGGCCCTGCCCCGGGGCCGCCCGCCAGCCATGACCTCCCTGCAGACGCTCGCCCTCACCGCCACGATGCTCGCGGCCTCGAACCTCTTCATGACGTTCGCCTGGTACGGGCACCTGAAGCACCTGCAGGCGAGCCCGTGGTGGATCGCGGCCCTCGTGAGCTGGGGCATCGCGCTCTTCGAGTACCTGCTGCAGGTGCCGGCCAACCGCATCGGGTTCGCCGGCGGCGTCTCGCTCGCGCAGCTCAAGATCCTGCAGGAGGTGATCACGCTCGCGGTGTTCGTGCCCTTCGCCATGCTCTACATGGGCGAGGGGCTCAAGTGGAACTACCTGTGGGCCGGCCTGTGCCTGGTCGGCGCCGTCTGGTTCATCTTCCAGGGCTGATGCGCCTCCACCTCCTCGGGATCTGCGGCACCTTCATGGGCGGTCTCGCGAAGATCGCCCGCGAGGCCGGCCACGAGGTCACCGGCTGCGACGCGCAGGTCTATCCCCCGATGAGCGACCAGCTGCGCGACCTGGGCATCGCCCTGCACGAGGGCTACGACGCCGGGCAGCTCGAGCGCTACCCCGCCGACCTCTACGTCGTGGGCAACGCCATGACGCGCGGCAAGCCGGTCGTGGAGGAGATCCTGAACCGGGGACTTCCCTACGTCTCCGGCCCGCAATGGCTCGCCGAGCACGTCCTGCCGGGCAAGTGGGTGCTCGCGGTCGCGGGCACCCACGGCAAGACCTCCACCTCCGCGATGCTCGCGTGGATCCTCGCGAACGCCGGGCTCAACCCCGGCTTCCTCATCGGGGGCGTGCCGAGGAACTTCCACGTGTCGGCGCTCCTCACGGACTCCCCCTTCTTCGTGATCGAGGCGGACGAGTACGACACCGCCTTCTTCGACAAGCGCTCGAAGTTCGTCTGGTACCGGCCGCGGACGGCGGTCCTCAACAACCTGGAATTCGACCACGCGGACATCTTCCCGGACCTCGCGGCCATCGAGACGCAGTTCCACC
>CAZNWZ010000002.1:0-47017 GCA_964576455.1 uncultured Lysobacter sp. | reverse complement strand
CGAAGGCCTTCTGGTGCACGGTGCCGTCGGGATTGCGGTCGAAGAAGCAGCCCAGCTCGTTCTCCAGCTCGTGGATGCGCTCGACGGCCTTCGTGACCAGCGTCCACGCGAGCTCCTGGTCCGGCAGCCACTGCCCGCCCTCGATCGTGTCCATGAAGTGGCGCTCGACGGAGTCGCCGGGCGCGAGCGCCACGTTGTAGCCGCCCTGCACCATGCGCGTGCAGCCGCACTTGCCCAGCAGGCCCTTCACGGCGACGGCGATGGCGAGCCCCGGATCGGCCTGGTGCGCGTGCAGGGCCGCGAAGAGCCCGGCGCCGCCGGAGCCCAGGATGAGGACGTCGGTCCGGACGCGCCGGATCATCGGGCCGTCACGCCCAGGGCGGCGAGGACCTCGTCGCGCTTCGCCTGCGCCCGGGCCGCGACGTCGCGGAAGAGGTCGCCGTCGTGCGCGTCCATGCCCACCAGCAGGGGGCCGAAGCCGCGCACGCGGAACTTCCACAGCGACTCGGGATTCACGTCGTCAAGGTCCACGTCCTCGATGGCCTCGATCCAGGTCGTCTCCAGCGCCGCGGCGCCGCCGACGATGGCGAGGTAGGCCCCGCCCAGCTCGGCGAAGGCCTTGCGGGACTGCTCCTGCAGGCCGCCCTTGCCGATCACGAAGCGCACGCCGCAGCGCTCCATGAGCGCCCGGGTGAAGCGCTCCATGCGCGCCGAGGTCGTGGTGCCCACGCAGACGGGCTCGTAGCCGGCGGGGAAGCGCGCCGAGCGCGCCACCTTGCGCACGTTGGGCGCGGTGTGGATGACGGCGTGCCCCGCGAGGTCGAAGCGCGTGGCGCGGCCGCGGTCGAACATCTCGATGAGCGTGCGGTCGCGGATGCCGTAGAGGGTGCCGTTCAGCGTCACCGTGTCGCCCGCGCGGAGCGCCCGCGCCTGCGCCTCGGTGACGGGCATCGTGAAGTCGTGGTGCGCCATGCTCAGTCCTCGTAGCGGATGCCGGCGGGCGTGAGCCGGGCGGTGGCGCGCCGCGCCGCGTGGCACTGCATGTTCACGGCCACCGGGTTCATGGTGATGTGGGTCGCCGCGAGCTCGACGTGCACCGCGAAGGCCGTGGAATCGCCGCCCAGGCCCTGCGGCCCCACGCCCAGGCGGTTGACGGCCGCGGTGAGCTCTTCCTCGAGCTTCGCGCCCTCGGGGTCGGCGCAGCGGCTGCCCAGGGGCCGGGAGGTGGCGGCCACCTTCGCCAGGTGCACGCACAGGTCCGCGGAGCCGCCGATGCCCACGCCCACGATCGTGGGCGGGCAGGTCTTGCCGCCGGCCGAGAGGACGCTGTCGATGACGAAGGCCTTCACCGCCGCGATGCCCTCGGCCGGCACCGCCATGCGCAGGAAGGTGTTGTTCTCCGAGCCGCTGCCCTTGGGCACCATCTCGATGGCGAGCTCCTCCGGCGCCTCCGAGAAGGCGACGTGCACCACGGGCACGCGGATGCCGCAGGAGCTGTGCTGGTTCACGCGCGTGACCGGGTGCACGACCGACGATCGCAGCGGGTGCTCCCGCGTGGCGCGCTCGCAGCCGCGGCGAATGGCGGCCTCGAGGTCCACGCCGTCGACCTGCACGTTGCGGCCCAGGGTCACGTTGTAGATCGGGATGCCGGTGTCCTGGCAGGTGAGGTTGTCGGTGGCCTCGGCCACCTCGATGTTCTTCACGAGGGTGGCGAGGATGCCCCGGGCCCCGGCCTGCGTCTCCGTTCCCGAGAGCCGCTCGAATCCCGCCTTCACGTCCGCCGGCAGCACCTTCACCGCGCGGATGTAGAGCGCCTTCGCGATCTCCTCCACTGCCTGCAGGTCGACCCGCATGCGCCGTTTCTCCTTGCGATCAGCCGACGAGCGCCAGCGCGAACGCGAGGCCCGCGAGGACGCCGAAGCCCGCCGTGGCCGCCACGAGGTCCTTGCGCAGCCCCGACCAGGCGCCGAACTCGATCACCAGCAGGCGAACGCCGCCCGCCGCGTGCAGGGCGAGCAGCACCACGAGCCCCCATTCCGCGGCCTTCACGAACGGCTGGTCCGCGAAGCGCAGGAACGCGTCCAGCGCCGCCTCGCCCTCGAGCGCGCGCCCCAGGGCCCAGAAGTGCAGCGGCAGGAACGCCGCCAGCGCGAGCCCCGAGAGGCGGTGCACGAGGAAGGCCCACCACGCCGGGTGGGCCCGCGAGCGAAAGTCGATGGCCGGCCTCATCCCGCCACCACCGCCCAGACGGCGCGAAGTCCCAGCACCGCCACCGCGAGCCCGAAGGCCGTCGCCAGCGCCCGCGCGAGCCGCCCCTCCATCCGCAGCCACTCCTCGGCGATGGTCGCGAGCCCCAGGGAGGCGTGCACCGCCGCGGCCAGCACGAAGGCCGAATAGAAGCCGCCGGCAAGCACGCTTCCGCGCGTGCGCCCGAGGATCTCGGCGGCCGAGAGCCCCCCGCGCACGGCGAGCACCATCGTGGCGAGGTGCACCAGCACGAGGACGGCGAGCGCCATCGCCGTGAGGCGCTGCCAGTACCAGCGCTTCGCCCCCGCCACGGCGTTCACAGCTTCCCCCGGACGGCCGCGCGCGCCACGAGGCGCTTGAGTCCGGCGATCCCCGCCGTGGGCTCGATGCCCTTGGGGCAGCGCTCGCTGCAGGAGCCCTGGGTGTGGCACGCGTGGCAGCCCGCGTCGCCGGCCACGGCGCGCAGCCGCTCGGCGCCCGCCGTGTCGCGCTCGTCGTTCACCAGCGTCCAGGCGCGGTTGAGGGCGGCCGGCCCGAGGAAGGCCGGGCGCCAGGCCACCACGTCGCACGAGGCGTGGCACACGCCGCAGCCGATGCATTCGATGCCCGCGTCGGCCGCCCGGCGCGCGGGCGAGGCGGGGTCCACTCGCGCGAAGCCGTCGCGGCGGGTGGCCGCGCCCGAGAAGCGGCCGCGCGCGCGCGCCCACTTGTCGAAGAAGCCGCTCATGTCGGTGGCGAGGTCGCGGATCACCGGCAAATTCGCGAGCGGGGCGATCTCGAGCTCGCCGCCCGGCGCGACCTTCGCGATGTGGGTGCGGCAGGTCCAGCGGGCCACGCCGTTCACGCTCATGGCGCAGGAGCCGCACATGCCCACGCGGCAGGCGAAGCGGTAGGCGAGCGAGGGCTCGAGGTGCCGCTGGATCCACGTGACCACGTCGAGCACCGTCTGGCTCTCGCGGCGCGGCACGCGGTAGGTCGCGAATTCCCCGCTCTCGCGCCCCCGCCAGATCCGTACGACCAGCTCAGCGTCCACTCGCGGTCCCCCATACCCGGCCCGGTCACGGGCAGCGGCCATTGTGGCAAGCCACCCTCCCGGAGGGAAGGGCCCGGCGCGCCGCCGTCGCCATCGTGGCTCCCATGATGCCCCGGAAAATATGTAAACAAAAGTGTTGACAGTTTCGCCGCAAAGACGGTAGCGTCGGGCATACCCCCCAGGAGGACGACGGTGGCCCGAGCCGCCCCGACATCGCGACCCGCCGCCGGCCGCCCCCGGCGCTCCCCCGCGAGCGTGGCCCAGATCGTGTCCGCGCTGCGCGCGCGCATCGCCGCGCAGGACATCGCCCCGGGCGCGAAGCTGCGCGAGTCCGACCTCGCCGAGGAGTTCGGCGTGCCGCGCACCCGCGTGCGCGACGCGCTCGCCGCCCTGGAGCAGCGGGGCCTCGTCGAGCGCATCCCCAACCGCGGCGCGGTGGTGATGCGGCTGGACCTCTCCCAGGTGTTCGACATCTACGAGCTGCGCGAGGTGCTCGAGGGCCTCGCCGCGCGCCTGGCCACCGAGCGCGGCCCGCGCGAGCGCTGGCGCCAGGAGCTCGAGCTCTTCCGGGGCCCCATGAAGGAACTGGTGGCGAGGAACGAGCTCGACCCCTACATCGAGCGCTACGAGGCGCTCCGCCGCAGCCTCATCGAGGCGGCCGGCAACCCCGTGCTCGCCGAGATGCTCGACACGATCTACGAGAAGACGCAGGCGCTCATCCGCCGCATCCTCATCCTGCCGGGGCGCGCGGAGGTGGGCCGCCAGCAGCACGTGGCGATGCTCGAGGCCATGGTCCAGGGCCAGGCCGATCTCGCCGAGCAGCGCCGCCGCGAGGGCCTGAGGAGCGCGCGCGCCCACCTCGAGAAGTTCCAGAAGTACATCCTGTGAGGCCCCCCGTGGACGCCGCGCCGACTCCCGCCTCCCCTTCCGCCGGCCCGCTTGCGGGCTTCCGCGTGCTCGAACTGGGCTCCACCGTCGCGGGGCCGTTCTGCGGCCGCCTGCTCGCGGACTTCGGCGCCGAGGTGATCAAGGTGGAGCCGGCCGAGGGCGACGCCGTGCGCACCATGGGCAAGCGCTTCCACGGCAAGTCTCTCTACGCCGCCAGCATCTTCCGCAACAAGTCGCTCATCGGCGTGGACCTGCGCAGGCCCGAGGGCCAGGCGATCGTGGCCGACCTCGCCGCGAAGAGCGACGTGCTGGTGGAGAACTTCCGCCCCGGCGCGCTCGAGAAGTGGGGCCTGGGGTACGAGGCGCTGAGCGCGCGCAATCCCGGGCTCGTGATGGTGCGCATCAGCGGCTTCGGCCAGGACGGGCCCTACAGCCAGCGCGCGGGCTACGGCGTGATCGGGGAGGCGGTGAGCGGGCTTCGCCACCTCACCGGCGACCCGGACCGGCCGCCCGCCCGCGTGGCCGTCTCCATGACCGACTACATCACCGGGCTCTACGCCGCCTTCGGCGCCACCCTCGCCCTCCTCGCCCGCGGCCGGACGGGGCGCGGCCAGGTGATCGACGCCGCGCTCTACGAGTGCGCCTTCAGCTTCATGGAGCCGTGGATCCCGGCCTACGAGAAGATGGGCCACGTCGCGAACCGCTGCGGCTCGCGCCTGCCCGAGAGCACGCCCAACAACCTCTACGCCACCGCGGACGCGAGCTTCATCCACGTCACCGCCATGGGCGACGCCGTCTTCGGCCGCCTGTGCGCCGCCATGGGCCAGCCCGGGCTCGCGCAGGACGAGCGCTTCCGGGCGGCCACCGCGCGCTCCGCCAACCACGAGGCGCTCGACGACGCGATCGGCCGCTGGACCGCGAGCCTGCCGCTCGCCACGCTCGAGAAGGTCCTCGAGGAGGCGGGCGTGCCCGCCACCCGCATCTTCACCATCGCCGACATCTTCGGCGACCCGCACTACCGCGCCCGCGGCTCCATCGTGCAGGCCCCCGACCCCGACTTCGGGTCGGTGGCGATGGCGGTGCCCGTGCCGCGGCTGTCGTCCACGCCGGGCACGGTCCGCCACGCCGGCCACCGCGTCGGCGAGGACACGCGCGAAGTCCTCGCCACGCTCCTCGGCCTGGACGAGGCGCGCCTCGATGCCCTCGCGGCCGCCGGCGTCATCGCCTCCCCCGCCACCCGCGCCACCGAAAGCACGCCATGAACGCCCCGCACGCCCCGTCCCCGCCCGATCCCCTGCAGGAACGCGCCGACCGCCTCGAGCGGGAGTTCGCCGCCCGCGAGGCGGCCGCGCTCGCCATGGGCGGGCCCACCAAGCTCGAGCGCCGGCGCGCCGCGGGGCTGCTCGATGCCCGCGAGCGCCTGGCGAGGCTCGTCGACGAGGGCAGCTTCATCGAGTCCGGCCGCTTCTCCACCTCGGCCAACCCGCCCGACCGCGACAAGTCGCCCTGCGACGGCAAGATCGCCGGCTTCGGCCGCATCGACGGCCGCGAGGCCGCCATCGTCTCCAACGACTTCACCGTGTTCGGCGCCTCCAGCGGCGCGACCAACGGCCGCAAGATCGCGCACATGAAGCGCGTGGCCACCGAGCGCGGCATCCCGCTCGTGTTCCTGGGCGAGTCCTCGGGGGCGCGCATGCCCGACCACATGGGCTCGCGCGGCATGGGCACGCTCCTGGGCAACGACGGCCTGCAGTACCGGCGCATGCGCGAGGTGCCGTGGGTGTCCGCGACGCTGGGCTACTCCTACGGGTCGTCGTCCTGGTACGCGGTCCTCTCCGACTTCAACGTGATGAGGAAGGGGGCGGTGCTGGCGGTGTCCTCGTCGCTGCTCGCCTCGCTCGCGATCAAGGAGGAAGTGGACCCCGAGGAGCTGGGCGGCTGGCGCCTGCACGCGGAGGTGACGGGCTTCGCCGACCAGGTGGTGGACAGCGACGAGGAGGCGATGGAGGCCATCAAGCGCTTCCTCTCCTACCTGCCGAGCCACCACAACGAGGCCCCGCCCGTGCGCGCGGTGCCGGCGGGCTCGGGGGCGGGGATGAAGGACATCCTGCGCCACCTGCCGGAGAAGCGCACCCAGGTCTACGACGTGAGGAAGGTCATCCGCGAGGTGGTGGACGCCGACAGCTTCCTCGAGCTGAAGCCGCGCTTCGGCAAGGTGGCCGTCACGGGGCTCGCCCGCCTGGACGGGCGCACCGTGGGGATCGTGGCCAACAACCCGCTGCACAAGGGCGGCGCGATGGACACCGAGGCCTGCGAGAAGATGACGAGCTTCGTGGTGCTGTGCGACTCGTTCAACATCCCGCTGGTGATGTTCGTGGACACGCCCGGCTTCGTGATCGGCACCGACGCCGAGAGGAAGCGCGCCCCC
This sequence comes from uncultured Lysobacter sp., assembly GCA_964576455.1. Lineage (GTDB taxonomy): Bacteria > Pseudomonadota > Gammaproteobacteria > Burkholderiales > Usitatibacteraceae > FEB-7. The sequence continues at coordinate 40,421 of CAZNWZ010000002.1, read as the reverse complement.
GGCAAGATCATGAACCACATGAACGCGCTCTCGCTCACCACGGTGCCCAAGCTCTCGGTGATCCTGCGGAAGAGCTACGGCCAGGCCTACCTCAACATGGGCGGGGGGAAGAACTCCGACGAGGTGGCCGCCTGGCCCACCGCGGAGGTGAGCTTCATGGACGCCAACTTCGCGGTGAAGATCGTGCACGGCCTGGAGCCCGGCCAGCCGGGCTTCGAGGAGGCCCACGCGAAGATGGGCCGCGACAGCGAGGTGTGGGACATCGCCTCGGTCTACGCGGTGCAGTCCGTCATCCGGCCCGAGCAGACGCGCGACTACCTCGTGCGCATGCTGGAGGTCCACCGGCTGCGGCTCACCCACGGCGTCGGGCAGCGCCTCATGCGCGCCTGGCCCACGAGCTACTGACATGGCCGTCTTCTCGAAGGTCGTCGTCGCCAACCGCGGGGCCGTGGCCGCGCGGGTGCTGCGCGCGCTCGACGCCCTGGGCGTGCATTCGCTCGCGGTGTACTCCGACGCCGACCGCGGCGCCCCCTGGCTCGAGATGGCGAGCGAGACGGCGCACATCGGCGGCTCTCCCGCCCGCGAGAGCTACCTCAACCAGGAGGCGATCCTGGAGGCCGCGCGCCGCGCCCACGCCGACGCGCTGCACCCGGGCTACGGCTTCCTCTCGGAGAACGCCGGCTTCGCCGCCCGCGTCGAGCAGGCGGGGCTTCGCTTCATCGGGCCCTCGCCGCGCTGGATCGACGCCATGGGCCACAAGACGCGCGCCCGGCAGCTCGCGGGCGAGCACGGGCTGCCGGTGGGGCGCGGCTCCGGGGTGCTGCCCGCCGAGCCCGACGCGATCCTGCGCGCGGCCGAGGCGATCGGCTATCCCGTGCTGGTGAAGCCCGCGGCCGGCGGCGGCGGCATCGGCATGCTCCCGGCGAGGACGCCGGAGCAGCTGCTCGCGGCCGTGGAGCGCGCCGCCTCCATGGCCGAGCGCGGGTTCGCGAGCCGCGAGGTCTACCTGGAGCGCCTCGTGGACCGGCCACGGCACGTCGAGATCCAGCTCCTGGGCGACCGCCACGGCCGCGTGGCCCACGTCTTCGAGCGCGACTGCTCGGTGCAGCGCCGGCACCAGAAGATCCTCGAGGAGGCCGCCGCCCCCAACCTCGCGCGCGAGGCGATCGACCCGCTGCTCGAGCGCGTGGCGGCCACCTTCGGCCAGCTGGGCTACGACAACCTCGGCACCGTCGAGATGCTGCTCGCCCCCGATGGCGAGTTCCGCTTCCTGGAGATGAACACGCGCCTGCAGGTCGAGCACGGCGTCACCGAGGAGGTCACCGGCATCGACCTCGTGGCCGCCCAGGTGCGCTCGGCCGCCGGAGCGCCGCTCGCCGAGATCCTGCCGGCGGCGCCCGCGCTTCGCGGCCACGCCGTCCAGGCGCGCGTGTACGCCGAGGACCCGAAGCGCTTCCTCCCCTCCCCCGGCCGGCTCGTGGAGTTCGAGCCCCCGGTGGCGCGCGGCGTGCGCGTGGACACGGGCTACGCCGCCGGCCGCGAGGTCACCCCGCACTACGACCCGCTCGTCGCCAAGGTGATCGCCCACGGGGCGAGCCGCGCCGAGGCGATCGACCGGCTCGTCGACGCCCTCCGCGGCTTCCGCATCTCGGGGATCAAGCACAACATCCCGGCGCTCGTCGCGATCCTCGAATCCGGGGAGTTCCGCGCGGGCGACGTCCACACCGGGCTCGCGGCCGAGGTCGTGGCCCGCGCCGCCCCGCAACCCGTCACCTGAAGGAGCGATTCTTGGCAACGATCGAAGTGGCATCCGTGGTAACCGGCTCGGTCTGGAAGATCGAGGCGGCCGTCGGCCAGGCGCTCGCGCCCGGCGACGTGATCATGATCCTCGAGTCCATGAAGATGGAGATCCCGGTGATCGCGGAGGACGGCGGCACGCTCCGGGAGCTGCGCGTCACCGAGGGCGTGCCCGTGACCGAGGGACAGGTCGTGGCGGTGGTCGAGGAATGAGCGCGCATCCGGACGCCGCCCCGAAGGTCCCGGCGCCCGCGGCGGAGCCCGCGGACTGGAGCGCGGAGCTGGAGGAGCTGCGGCTTCGCCGCGAGCAGTCGCTGGCGCTCGGGGGCGCCGAGGCCGTGCAGCGCCACCACGACCAGGGCCGCCTCACCGTGCGCGAGCGCATCGGCTCGCTCGTCGACGCGGGCTCCTTCCAGGAGGTCGGGCGCCTCACCGGCTCCGGCCGCTACGAGAACGGCCGGCTCGTGGGCGTGACGCCCGCCCCGTACGTGATGGGCCTCGCCTCGATCGGCGGGCGGCCCGTGGCCATCGGCGGGGAGGACTTCACGATCCGCGGCGGGACGAGCTGGAGCGGCGACCGCAAGAAGGGCGGCCAGGGCGGGTTCGTGGAGGACCTGGCGCACGAGTACCGCATCCCGCTGGTGAACCTGATCGACGGCGCCGGCGGCAGCGTCACCTCCATCCAGCGGCGCGGGCACGCGGTCTTCCCCGGCGTGCACGGCTTCGAGCAGTCGGTGCGCCTCATGGGCGAGGTGCCCGTGGTATGCGCGGTGATGGGCACCGCGGCGGGAGGGCCCGCCGGGCGCGCGATCCTCGCGCACTGGTCGGTCATGGTTAAGGGCACGAGCCAGGTGTTCGCCGCCGGCCCGCCGGTGGTGGAGCGCTCGCTGGGCCAGAAGATCGACAAGGAGGCGCTGGGCGGCGCGGCGCTCGCCGCCGACCTCGCCGGCACCATCGACCAGGTGGCCGCGAGCGAGGCGGAGTGCTTCGACATGATCCGCCGGTACCTGAGCTACATGCCGCAGAACGTCTGGGAGCTGCCGCCGGTGGCGAGGACGGGCGACCCCGTGGACCGCTGCGAGGACGGGCTCAGGGACATCGTGCCCCGCAACCGGCGCCGGCCCTACGACATGCGCAAGATCGTGCGCTGGATCGCCGACCGCGACTCGGTGTTCGAGCTGCAGCCCTCGTTCGGCAAGGCGGTGATCACGAGCCTCGCGCGCATGAACGGGCGCGTGGTGGGCATCATCGCCAACAACCCGATGGTCTACGGCGGCGCCATCGACGTGAAGGCCGCGCGCAAGCAGACGCACTTCGTGGAGCTGTGCGACTGCTTCCACATCCCCCTCGTCTTCCTCGTGGACGTCCCCGGCTTCATGGTGGGCCGGGACGCCGAGGCCGCCGCGACGCTTCGCGAGGGCATGAGGAGCGTCTACGTGAGCCTGCAGGCCACGGTGCCCATGTACACGGTCGTGATCCGCAAGTGCTACGGCATGGCAGGCATGGGCGCCACGGACAAGAACGGGCTGGACCTCAAGATCGCGTGGCCCTCGGCCGAGTGGGGCTCGCTGCCCATCGAGGGCGGGGTCGCCGCCGCCTTCCGCAAGGAGATCGCGGCCGCCCCCGACCCCAAGGCCCGCGAGGCCGAAATCGAGGCATCATTGCGCGCGGACGCCTCCCCCTTCAGGACCGCCGAGGCCTTCGGGGTGGAGGAGATCATCGACCCGCGCGAGACGCGTCCCTACCTGTGCCGCTTCATCGACGCGGCGCAGGCCCGCCTTGCCACGCACGTGGGACCGAAACCCAAGTACGGCGTCAGACCGTAAGCCAGCGAGCGAAGCACCGACAACGACAGGAGGATTCGACATGAAGTCATGGAAGCTCTGGAGGGCCGCGGCGGCCGCCGTGGCGGGCCTCGCCGCCAGCACGCTGGCGGCCGCGGAGGTCGACGAGGTCAAGATGATGTCGCAGTACGGCATCGGCTACATGCAGCTCACGCTCATGAAGCACGACAAGCTGGTCGAGAAGCACCTGGCCCGGGCGGGAATGCCCGGCACGAAGGTCACGTGGGCGACCCTGGGCGCGGGCGCCGCGGCCAACGACGCGCTGCTCGCCGGCGGCCTGCACTTCGCCGCGGGCGGCACGGGGCCCGCCTTCATCCTCTGGGACCGCACGCGCGCCAACGTCCAGGTGCACGGCGTGGCCGCGCTCTCGTCGATGCCCAACATGCTGATCACGCGCAACCCGAACGTGAAGAGCCTCAAGGACTTCACCGACAAGGACCGCATCGCGATGGCGGGCGCCGGCTCCTCGGTGCAGACCATCTACCTGCAGATGGCCGCGGCCAAGGAGTTCGGCATCGACAACTACAAGAAGATGAACCCCCTGATGGTGAACCTCCCCCACCCCGAGGGCCTGCGCGCGCTGCTCTCCGGGCAGGGCGAGGTCACGGCGCAGTTCACCTCGCCGCCGTTCCAGAACACGGCCCTGGAGAGCCCGGGCATCCGCAAGGTGCTCGACTCCTACGAGATCATGGGCGGGCCCAACACCTTCCTCATGGTCTGGGCCACGAAGAAGTTCCGCGACGAGAACCCGAAGACGTACAAGGCCGTGCTCGACGCGATGAAGGAGGCGACCGACGCCATCAACGCCGACATGAAGCGCGCCGCCGAGGTGTACGTGAAGGAAGGCGGCGGCAAGCAGGCGGCCGAGGCGATCCTCAAGATCATGCAGGCGCCGGGCATCAAGTACACGCTCGCGCCCGAAGGCGTGCTGCCCTTCGCGCAGTTCATGCACAAGATCGGCACTCTCAAGACCGAGCCGAAGTCGTGGAAGGACCTCTTCTTCCCCGACATCCACGACATGCAGGGCAGCTGACGGCGGCGCGCGGGAACCGCGCGCACCGAGGAGGAGAAGGCATGCAAGCCGCCGCGCAGCCGCCGGCCCTGCTCCGGGTCGACGGCGTCACGCTGCAGTACAAGACCCGGGAGCACCTCGTCACGGCCACCTACCGGGTGAGCTTCGAGGTGCTCCCGTCCGACCGCTTCGTGCTGCTGGGCCCGTCGGGCTGCGGCAAGTCGACGCTTCTCAAGGCGGTCGGGGGCTACCTGAACCCGATCGAAGGCCGCATCACGCTCAAGGGCGCGACCGTGACGCGCCCGGGCCCCGACCGGGTGATGGTCTTCCAGGAGTTCGACCAGCTCCTGCCGTGGAAGACGGTGAAGCAGAACGTCCTGTTCGCGCTGGAGTCCTCGGGGCGGCTGAAGGGCCCCGAGGCGCTCGACCGCGCCATGGCCTACATCGAGAAGGTGAAGCTCACCCGCTTCGCCGACAGCTACCCGCACATGCTCTCGGGCGGGATGAAGCAGCGCGTGGCCATCGCGCGCGGCATGGCGATGGAGCCCGACATCCTGCTCATGGACGAGCCCTTCGCGGCGCTGGACGCCCTCACGCGCCGCAAGATGCAGGACGAGCTGCTGCAGCTCTGGGAGGGCACGCGCTTCACGGTGCTCTTCGTCACGCACTCCATCCCGGAGGCCATCCGCATCGGCAACCGCATCCTCCTGCTCTCCCCCCACCCCGGCCAGGTGAAGGCGGAGCTCAACAGCGACGGCACCGACCCCGAGGACCCCGCCACGAGCGAGCGGCTCTCGGAGCGCATCCACCGCATGCTCTTCGCCGAGCACGACGCCATCGAGGAGCCGCCCGTCCATGTCTAGCGCCCCCGTCGCCCGCCCCGAGTACGTCCGCGAGCAGGTCCAGGAACACGACTTCGACGTCGTCAACAAGCCGCTCACGGCCTGGGAGCGCGTGCGCGACAACACGCTGGTGCGGCGCCTGTTCATCCTGGCCGTCCTCGCCTGCATCTGGCAGGCCTACGCGGCGTACCTGGACAACGCCCTGGTCCTGCCCACCTTCGTCGAGACGATGCGCTCCTTCGCCGCGCGGGTGTGGAGCGGCGAGCTCCTCCTCAAGAGCTGGGTCTCCCTCAAGGTGCTCATGCAGGGCTACGCCCTCGGGCTCGCGCTGGCGCTCGTCTTCACCATCCTCGCCATGAGCTCGCGGCTGGGCAACGACCTGCTGGAGACGCTCACCGCGATGCTCAACCCCCTGCCCGCCATCGCGCTGCTGCCGCTCGCGCTCATCTGGCTGGGCCTGGGCAACCCCAGCATCGTGTTCGTGCTCGTGCACGCCGTGATGTGGCCGATCGCGCTCAACACCCACTCCGGCTTCATGGGGGTGTCGGGCACGATGCGCATGGTCGGCCGCAACTACGGCCTCACCGGCGTGCGCTACGTCGGCCGGATCCTCATCCCGGCCGCCTTCCCCTCGATCCTCGCGGGCCTGAAGATCGGCTGGGCCTTCGCCTGGCGCACCCTCATCGCCGCCGAGCTCGTCTTCGGCACCACCTCGGGATCCGGGGGGCTGGGCTGGTTCATCTACGAGAACAAGAACCTGCTCGACATCCCGGCCGTCTTCTCGGGGCTCTTCGCGGTGATCATCATCGGGCTCCTGGTCGAGAACCTCGTCTTCCGGATCATCGAGCAGCGCACGATCCTCAAGTGGGGCATGCACTCCTGAGCGCCGGCGCCCTCGAGCGCCTGGCGCCGGCCTCCGCGCTTCTCCTCGGCACCGTGTGGATCGCGGAGATGGTGCGCATCTTCCACCCCTCGCCGGGGCTGGGCCGGCTCGCCGCGGCGTGCCTGGCGGCCTACGTGGTGCTGGCGCTCGCGCGCGCGAGCGCGCACATCCGCGGCCTCTTCTTCCTCGCCCTGGGCCTCGCGGCCGCGGCGGCTCTCTGGGTGGGATCGGCCGCGGCGCTCGCCGCCGGCTTCGCCAAGGCGCAGGTCTTCGGCGCCTTCCTGCCCTCCGTGCTGATGCTGCGCGCCACGGTGGAGGCGAGCCCGCGCATCGAGGGCCTGCGCGCGGACCTGGGAAGCCTGGGGCACGAGGCGGCGCTCAACTGGACGCAGTACGGCTCGCACGCGCTGGGCGCGGTCCTCAACGTCGGGGCCACGGCGATCCTCGCGCCGGTGGTGTCCCGGGCCGTGGCCCCCGAGCGGCTCGCCGACGTCGCCTGCGGCAGCGCCCGCGGCGTGGGCGGCGCCGTGCTCTGGTCGCCCTTCTTCCTCGCGATGGCGTTCACCAGCCAGCTCGTGCCGTCCGCCCCCCTGTGGCAGTCGATGCTCGTGGGCCTGGGCCTGGCGGCCATCGGGCTGGCCCTCTCCTACGCCCTCTTCACGCCGGGGCTGGGCTGGAGGGGCTGGCGCGCGAGCCTCGCGCGCCTGGCGCCGCTCGCCGGGCCGATGCTCGTGGTGATCGGCGCGGTGGTGGGCTCCACCTTCCTCTTCGGCCTGAGCGGCCTGCAGTCCGTGGCGATCGTGGTGCCGCTGCTGTGCATCGCCTGGCTCGCCACGCGCGGGCCGTCCGCGACGGCGGGCGTGGTGCGGCGGACCGTCACCAACTTCGCGCGGCTCTCCGACGAGCTGCTGATCGTCCTGGGGGCCACGGTGCTGGGCGCCGCGGTGGCCTCGCTGCCGGCGGTCCAGTTGCTCGGCACCGCCATGACCCCGGAGCTCGTCTCCGGGCCCGCGCTCCTCGCCGCGCTCGTGATCGTGCTGCTGGTGCTGGGCCAGGCGGGCCTGCACCCGATGATCGGCTCGAGCATCGTGATCCCGGTGGTGGCCGCGGGAGGCTTCGGCGTGTGCGGCGTGGCCGTCGTCTCGGCCGGCGTCTTCGCCTGGGCCCTCAACGCGAGCGTGTCCATCTGGACGCTGCCGGTGGCCGTGGCCGCGAGCGCCTTCGGGGTGCCGGCGCGGCAGATGCTCACCTCCCGGACGCTGCGCTTCGCCGCGCTGCACGCGCTGGCCGGCATCGCCTTCCTCGGGATCGCCAACGCGATCCTCCTGCGGCTGGGTTGCCCCTAGCCGCGCCCCCCGATCCCACGACCCCGGAGCCGCCCATGACCGCCGAACCCACGCCCGTCACCGACGACTACATCCGCCGCGGCGAATTCAATCCCCTCTGGGAGCAGATGCGCGCCCTCGACCCGCAGTTCATGGAGGCCTACCTGCGCTTCCGCGACGTGCCCCACGAGAGGGGGCCGCTGCCGCCGAAGTTCAAGGAGCTCGTCCTCGTGGCGATCAATGCCGCCACCACGCACCTGTACGCGCCGGGCGTGCGCCGGCACATCGCCAACGCGCTGCGCGCCGGCGCCACGCGCGAGGAGGTGCTCGAGACCATCGAGCTCGTCACCGTCATGGGGATCCATTCGTGCAACCTCGCCATCCCCATCCTGTGCGAGGAGTACGAGAAGTTCGCGGCCGGGCAGGCGCCGGCGCGGGCCGGTTGAGCGGAGGCCGCGATGGCGAGGATGAGCGGCGGGAAAGCGGTGGTGGCGGCACTGGAGGCCGAGGGCGTGCGGCACCTCTTCGGGCTCATCGGCTCGGCCGGCATGGAGATCTTCGACGCCCTGCACGATTCGCGGGACATCCGTTTCGTGGGCGTGCGCGACGAGCGCACGGGCGTGCACATGGCCGACGGCTACGCGCGCGCCTCGGGCGGCGCCGGGGTCTTCCTCGCCGGCCAGAACGGCCCGGGGGTCACCAACCTCGTCACCGGCCTCGCGCAGGCGAACGCCGCCTACTCGCCGGTGGTGGCCCTCGCCGGTTCGCTCTCCTCGGCCCACGTCTGGCGCGACGCCTTCCAGGAGGTGGACCAGCAGGCGCTGCTGCGCCCCGTCACGAAGAAGACCTGGACGCTCACGCAGGCCGCGCGCATCCCCGAGATGGTGCGCGAGGCCTTCTCCACGGCGCTCGCGCCGCGGCGCGGGCCGGTGGCCCTCAACCTCCCGCGCGACCTGCTGGCGGAAGTCGCCGAGATCCCGGAGGCGCCGCCGCCGGCGCCGTACCGCGCCGGCCGGCCGGCCGCGGGCGACCCGGAACTCGTCCGCGAGGCGGCGCGGCTGCTCGCCGGGGCGAGCCGGCCGCTCGTCATCGCGGGCGGCGGCATCAAGAACCCGCGCGGGCACGCGCCCGCCCTCGCGCTCGCCGGGATCCTCGGCGCCCCCGTCGCGCTCTCGCCGGGCCATGGCGACGCGGTGCCCTGCGACCACCCGCTCTACGCCGGGCAGGTGGGGCCGCGGGGCAACGCCGTGGCGTCGCAGCTCGCGCGCGAGGCCGACGTGATCCTGGCGCTGGGCACGCGCCTGGGCTTCAACACCACCTTCTACACCCACGACCACCTCAACCGCGACGCGCGCATCGTCCACGTGGACCAGGAGCCCACGGCCGTCGGCCGTTTCTTCCCCGTCGCGCTGGGCCTCGTGGGCGACGCCCCGCGCGTCGCGGAGCAGATCGCGGCCGCGCTGGCCGGCCACCGGCCGGGGCCCGAGGCGGCCGCCTGGACCGCGGCCTTCCGCGAGAGCCGCGCCAGGCTCCTCGCCGAGCGCGACGCGGCGGGCTCGGCCCGCGCCGACCCCCTCCAGCCGGCGATGCTCTACCACGCCCTGCGCCAGGCGGCGCCCGCCGACGCGATCTTCACCATGGACGCCGGCACGCTGTGCCTGCAGGCCACCGACCAGATGCCCTACCGCACGCCGCCCTCGCTCTTCACCCCGCTCGACTTCGGGCTCGTGGGCTTCTCCTATGCCGCCGGCCTCGGGATCAAGCTCGCCTGCCCGCGGCGCACGGTCGTGAGCCTGATGGGCGACGGCGGCTTCGGGATGACCACGAGCGAGATCGGCACGGCGGTGGCGAACGGCATCGCCACGGTGTGCGTCGTGATGAACAACGGCTGCTGGGGCGCGGAGAAGGCCTACCAGCGCGACTTCTTCGACGGCCGCTACCTCGGCGCCGACGTGCCGAACCCGCCCTACGACAAGCTCGCCGAGCTGTGGGGCGCCGCCGGGTTCCGCGTCGAGCGGGCGGCGCAGCTCGACGAGGTGCTCCGCGCGGCGATCGCGTGCGGCCGGCCGGCGATCGTGGACGTGGCGGTGGACCCGAGCGCGCTCTACAGCTTCCGCCGGGATTCCTTCAGGCATCGAGACAAGGGCGCGCAGTAGCCGATGGCGCCTGCGCACGACTACATCGTGGTGGGCGCGGGATCGTCCGGCGCGGCGCTGGCCGCGCGGCTTTCCGAGTCGGGCCGCTTCACGGTGCTGCTCCTCGAGGCCGGCGGCCCGGACACCAACCCCTGGATCCACGTGCCGCTCGGCGTGGGCAAGCTCCTCACGAACGATCGCCTCGCCTGGAAGTTCGAGACCGAGCCGCAGCCGCAGCTCAAGGGGCAGCGGGTCTACTGGCCGCGCGGCAAGGTGCTGGGCGGGTCGAGCGCCCTGAACGGCATGGCCTACGTGTGGGGCGACCCGCGCGAGTTCGACCGCTGGCGCGAGTCGGGCCTCGCGGGCTGGGGCTGGGCCGACGTCGCGCCGTACTTCGAGCGCCTGGAGAACAACCCCTTCGCGAGCCTGCCGGGGCGCGGCCACGCGGGGCCCCTTCGCATCACCGACCGCGCCGCGCGCGACCGCGACGCGCTCTCCGACGGCTTCGTGGCGGCCTGCCGCGGCGCGGGAATCGCCGACACCCCCGACTACAACGCGGGAAGCTACGAGGGCGTGCGCTACCTCGAGCAGACGGCGCACGACGGCCGGCGCTGGAGCACCGCCGTGGCCTACCTGCGCGAGGCCCGCCGCCGGCCCAACCTGCGCATCGAGACGGGCGCCGTCGCCACGCGCGTGCTCTTCGAGGGCACGGCCGCGACCGGCGTGGAATGGCTGCAGGGCGGCGAGCGCCGCCAGGCGCGGGCCGCGCGCGAGGTGATCGTCTGCGCGGGCGCCATCCAGTCGCCGCAGCTGCTGGAGCTCTCCGGCCTCGGTGACGCGGCGCACCTGCAGGCGCTGGGCATCCCGGTGGTGGCGCACCGGCCCGCGGTGGGCGAGAACCTCATCGACCACCTGCAGCTTCGCTGCACCTACGAGACGCGGCTGCCGATCACCATCAACGACGTGATGCGCAGTCCCTGGCGGCGGCTCGCCGTGGGGCTGCAGTACCTGTTCACGCGGCGCGGCCTCATGGCCGGAACCTCGTCCACGGCGCACGCGATCACGCGCACCTCGCCCGGCCTCGACCGGCCCGACGTGATGATCCGCATCTACCACATCAGCGGCAAGGACCGCTATTCGCGCTCGCCCGGCGCGGGCATCGACCCCTTCTCCGGCTTCTCGCTGGGCGGCTTCCAGCTGCACCCGGCCTCGCGCGGCTCGATCCACGCCCGCTCGCGCGATCCGCTCGAGCACCCGCGCATCGAGCCCAACTACTTCACGGCGGAAGGCGACCGCCGCACCGGCGTGGCGATGCTCAGGCTCATCCGGCGCGTCGCCGCCCAGCCCGCGATCGCCTCGCTCATCGTCCGCGAGACGCGCCCCGGCCCCGAGGTCAAGGACGACGAGGCGCTCCTGGACTACGCGCGCGGCTGCGGCCAGACTGCCTGGCACACGGTGGGCACCTGCCGCATGGGGCCGGCTTCGGACTCGGTGGTCGACGCGCGGCTGCGCGTTCACGGCGTGGCCAGCCTGCGGGTGGCCGACGCCTCCGTCATGCCCACCATCGCGTCGTCGAACACCAACGCCCCGGCCATCATGATCGGCGAAAAGGCCGCAGACCTCCTCCTAGCCGACGCTTCCTGAAATGGGGTCAGGTTACTTTGCACAAGATTTGTGCAAAGTAACCTGACCCCATTTCGCCGTCAGGCGTGCAGCTCCACGACGTCGCCGTCGGCGAGAGCGTGCTCGGGGCCCACCTGCTGGCCGTCGTGGCCCGACTTCCCCCAGAGGCGCGCGTAGCGCAGCGACTTCTCCAGGTCGCGGTGGATGAGGCGCGCCACGTGCGCCACCGTCTGCCCGCGGCGCAGCGCGTAGGGCCGCGAGCGGTCCGGCGCGTGGCCGGGCGCCTTCGTGTAGACGCGCACGATCCCGAGGTTCGCGAAGAGCCACGGCCCCAGCTCGCCCAGCCCGCGGCCCGTCGCGGCGGAGACGGCGAGCGCCGGAAAGGCGAGCCCGGAGAGCTCCCGGAAGGCGCGCAGTTCCTCCTCGACGCCCGGGATGCGGTCGGCCTTGTTCGCCAGCAGCAGCGTCGGCAGCCGGATGGCGAAGGGATCCTCGTCGGCCGCCTCGCCGCCGGCCGCGCTCCCCGGCCAGCGCCCCGTGAGCGTGACGCGCCGCTTCGCGAGCAGTGCCTCGATCGCGCGCACCTGTTCCAGGCAGCCGGGCTCCGCGAGGTCCACGACCAGCAGGGCCGCGTCGGCGCTCTGCAGGGTGGCGGCGAGCCAAGGCACCGCGTGTTCGGGCGAGAGCGCCGGCAGGTCCACGAGCTGGAAGGCGATGTCCTCGTGCGGCATCATCCCCGGCTCTGGATGCTGCGTGGTGAAGGGATAGTCGGCCACCGCCGCGTGCGAGCCCGTGAGCCGCGCGTGCAGCGACGACTTGCCGGCGTTGGGCGCCCCGAGCAGCGCGACCTGCGCCGCCCCCTCGGGCCGCACGACGAGCGACGGCCCGCCGCGGGCACCGCCCTTGTGCGCGCCGCCCTCGAGCTCCTCGCCGAGGTCCTTGATGCGCGCCTTGATGTCGGCCTGGAGGTGCTCCGTGCCCTTGTGCTTCGGGATCGTGCGCAGCATCTCGCGCAGGCACTCGAGGCGCTCGCGCGGGTCGCGCGCCTGGCGGAAGGCGGCCTCCGCGGCCTTGTACTCGGGCGACAGGTTGGCAGGCATGGCGCTCTTCGTCTTTCCGCGGCCATTGTAAGTGAGCGCGCCGCGGCCGAGCCGGACCGGCCTTGAAAGCGGCCCGGGCCGGCCCCACTTGCCGGGGACGCGGTTCCCGAGGCAAGGAGCGTCATGGCATTCGCGTTCGTCGCAGGCGCCGCCTTGCTGGTGGCCGCCTGGATCCTGCTGCATCCCTGGCACGCGAGGCGGCGCCGCGAGCGCATCGCGAGCCGGCCCTTTCCCGCCGCGTGGCGCGCGATCCTGCGCGAGCGCGTGCCGCTCGTCCGCCGCCTGCCGCCGGAGCTCGCGCGCCAGCTCGAGCGGCGCATCCAGGTCTTCGTCGCGGAGAAGCCCTTCGTGGGCTGCGCCGGCCTCGCCGTCACCGACGAGATGCGCGTCGTCATCGCGGCGCAGGCCTGCCTGCTGCTCCTGAACCGCCCCGGCCGCGACTTCTCGCGGCTGGGCCAGGTGCTCGTCTACCCCGGACCCTTCGTCGTCCACCGCGAGCGCCGGGACGGCCTGGGCCTCGTGAGCGAGCACAGCCGCGTCCACGCCGGGGAGTCGTGGGCGCACGGGCAGGTGGTGCTGTCCTGGCCCGACGTGCTCGAGGGGGCCGCCATCGACGACGACGGCCGCAACGTGGTGATCCACGAGTTCGCCCACCAGCTCGACCAGGAGAAGGGCCACGCCAACGGCGCGCCGGACCTCGTCGATTCGCAGCGCTATCCGCGGTGGTCGCGCGTGCTGGGCCAGGAGTACGGGCGCCTCCAGGAGCGCCTCGCGAACCGGGAGGCGACGCTCCTCGACCCGTACGCGGCCACCGACCCGGCGGAGTTCTTCGCGGTCTGTTCCGAGGCCTTCTTCGAGCAGCCGCACCCGCTGGCGGCGCACCATCCCGAGCTCTACGCGGAGCTGAGCCGCTACTACCGCATCGACCCGCGGTCCTGGTAGCCGCGCTCCACCGCGAGGACGCGCACCTGCAGGCGTCCCACCCAGTCCACGAGCGGCAACAGGTCGGCGAGCCCCTCCCCCTCGACGAGCTTCACGTGGGTGGCGTCGGCGGGCACGGCGCGGAAGGCGGGATCCACGGGGAGCCATCGCCCCTCGACGAGGCTCTCCGCCCAGGTGTGGAAGAGGAAGCCGTCGTGGTCTTCCGAGTACACGATGCCGTTCACCACGCGCGTGGGGATCGCGAGGGCGCGCGCCAGGGCCGCATACAGCCAGGCGTGGCCCTGGCACTCCGCTTCACGCCGCTCGAGGACGTCGAGCGCGGTCCAGGCGTCGGCCGGCGAAAGGCGCACGTTCGCCGCGATCCACTCGAGCACGCGGCCCACCCGCTCGCGGTCGCCGGCCGCCCCCGCCGCGATCTCGCGCGCCCGGGAGGCGATGGCCGGATGGCGCGCGGGCACCGTGAAGCTCGAGGCGAGGTGGCGCGGCTCGCTCCCCTCGCCCGGACCCGCCTCCCCGGTCCGCACGTCGCAGACCGTCTCCCCGCCCTCGCGCGAGCAGCGCTGCAGGCCATCGGAGGGAACGGCCCGTTGCGCGCCGGAGAGCGCGATTCGAAGCCCGGTGACCTCGCGGGGACGCTCGATCGGCTGCGCGGGCCGGGCCAGCGAGAAGGCGACCAGCGCCTCGCTCTTGCCCAGGCTCGCGGCCACGAGGTAGCCCCGGGCGCGCGCCTCGTCCTCGAGCCCGGCTATCAGCACGCCGTTCATCCCGATCTCCAGGACCGGCGCGCCCCGCGCGCTGAGCCAGGTGATCACCTCGTAGCCGTCCAGCGCGGTCTGCACCCGGAAGGCCTCGCCGGCGAAGAGCTCGCTGCGCTCGTAGCCCGCGATGCGCTGGGTCACCTCGCCCACCTTCTGCAGCTCGCCGCTGAAGACGCGGTACCGGTACTCGCGCCCCGGGGCGAGGCCGTGCAGCGAGGGGTACAGCCCGATGGCCGACTGCGGATGCAGGCGCCCGCCGGCCGGCAGCACGTGGGCCGTCGCCTCGCCCGCGCGGGTCACCGTGTAGGCGAGCGCGCCGTCCCGGCGCTCTCCCGCGAGGAGCAGGCGGGCTCCGTCGATCTCGTAGTCGTAACGGAAGGAGACCAGGTCGAGGTCCGCGCGCACCACGTCCACGGCCTTGAGGTTCACGCGCTTGTCGAAGCCCAGGAAGCGCAGCGCGAACGCCGCCTCCGACCGGATCTCGAAGTGCCCCGGCTCGGCGGCCGGCGCGAGCGCCAGGTGCGAGAAGCCGATCTTCTCGCCGTTGAACACGAGGCCCGACCAGTACTCGCGGTCGGGCCAGGCGTCCAGCCGATGCCGCGGCGGCGGCTCCGGGACGGCGCCCGCCGGGCGAAAGGCCGGAGCGGCGCAGCCCCCGAGGAGCCACACCGCCGCGACCGCGAGGACGAGGCGCGGATTCATGCGCCCATCATAGGACAGGCCGCGGGCGGGAAGACCGCGCGCTAGGGCTCCCGGGCGGCCCGCGAATCGCCGGCGGGCGACGGACCGGGCGGGCGCAGGGCGACCCAAAGGCCGATGGCCAGCAGCGTCAACGAGGCCGCGGCCACGACGCCGCCCCAGAGCCAGTACGGGGGGAACAGCGCCGCGGCGATGAGGGCGCTGTCCGAAGGGGCGGCGACGCCGCCCACCACGGCCGTCGCCGAGAACATGTAGTCGAGGTCGCGAAGCCACGAAAGGGCCAGCACCGCGGCGATGAGGTTGAGCAGGAACGCCGCCGCCGCGCCCGGCAGCAGCCAGGCCGCCGCCGCGAGCGCGACGGCGACGGCGGCGAGCCAGGCGATGGCGAATGCGTTTCGCGCCCAGAGGACCAGCGCCGCCAGCGCCAGGACCGCGAGCAGCGCGATCAGGACCCTCGCCATTCGCGGCAAGCGCGACGCGAGCAGCAGGACCAGGGCGGCGAGGCTGGGGCCCAGGAGCCCGCCGGCGGCCACGAACGCGCGCGCCATGGGACCCGGATCGCCGCGCCAGTGGGCCATGCCGGAACCGTCGGCATGCAGTTCCAGGCGCTCGAAGTCGCCGCCGACCAGCAGCGCGGCCACCCCGTGGCCGAGCTCGTGCGCCACGGTGGCCAGCAGGCTCAAGGGATAGAGCGCCTGCTGGCCATGGGGGAGCTGCCAGGCCACGGCGACCGCGACGATCGCCAGCAGGAGCAGGGTGCGCGAGCTCATACGCGACGTCTCCAGGGTGGCGCGATTGTAACCAATGGGCATCCCCGTATAATCGCCCGGCAGAAGGGGCCGCTCGCCCGACCCGCCGATCACGGAGATCGCATGAAGGGAATCCTGGACATTCTCGCCCGCGCCAAGCTCGTGGAGCTGAGCGATGACGAGAGAGCGGCAGTCAAGGAGGCGGAATCCGGCGACGCCCCTCCGCCCGCCCCGCCGCCGAGGCCGGCCGCCGCGGCGCGCCCGGCCCCCCCGCCACCGCCCGCTGCCGCCCCGGTACCCCCGCCCCTTCCCAAGTCCGCGCCGTCCAAGGTGGCGGACGGCAAGCCCTTCGAGGCCATCTTCTCGGAGCTCGGCGTCCCGCCGGCGCCCTTTCCCGCCGAGAAATTGCTGCGCCTGCTGGACGGGCTGCGCGCGATGGACGCGGCGACCCGCAAGGCGGCGGTGCTCGCGATGGACTCGGCGGACGACAACTGGCGCATCCAGGACTGCGTGGCCGACGCGCGCCAGAAGGTCGCCGCCCTGGGCACCTACAAGCAGCGGCTCGCCGCCCACCTCCGGAACGTGGAGCAGCAGGGCGCGACGCAGCTGGCCCGCCTGCGCACCGAGCAGGAGGAGGCGGTGGCCGCGATCCGAAAGCAGATCGCCGAACTCGAGCAGCTGCTCGAGCGCCGCGTCAGCCAGTCGGCGCAGTCGGCGGCGGCGATCCAGGGGGAGCTGGACGCCGCCCGGCAGGCCGTGGCGCGCGAGGAAAAGCGCACGGACGCCGAAATCGAACGCCTGACGGACATCCCGAGGCTCTTCTCCGCGGGACCCGAGGCTCACTGAGGAACCGACATGGCACAACTGACCCCGCTCGCGAAGGGACTGATCACGGTGATCGTGCTGGGCACCGCCGGATCGGTCGCGTGGAATTTCGGACTCAAGGAGCGCTTCGGCGGCGCCGTGACGGCCGCCCCGGCTCCGGCCCCGGCCCCGGCGGCCAAGCCGGCTGCCGCGTCCGGCGCCCCGCCGGCGGCCGACGCCAAGAAAGGCCCGCCGCCGGTCGCCGACCGCAACGCCCCGCTGGGCACCGCCAAGAACCCGCTGCGCGTGAGCCTCGTGAGCTTCCACGGCTACGCGCCGGCGCTGGTCGCCAACGGCAACGCGCTCGTTACCCAGCCGGGCTCGATCTACGCCGCCAAGGGCCTCGGGGTCGAGTTCCTCATCCAGGACGACATCCCGACGCTGTCGACGCTCTTCGAGTCGGGCGTCGCGCAGTGCGCCTGGCGCACCTCGGACTTCTGGGCGCAGGAGCAGCCCAACCTGCGCAACGCCGGCCTGGACGGCCGCGCCGTGATGATCGTCGACAACACGCAGGGAGGCGACGCGGTCATCTCCCGCAGCCCCGACGTGCGCTCGATCGAGGACCTGGCCGGCCGCTCGGTGGCGCTGCTGCAGTTCACGCCCTCGCACGGCATGCTGATCGACGCCATCGACAACTCCTCGCTCTCGGCCCGCAAGAAGGAGAGCATCCGCACGGTGTTCATCAACGCCGAGGAGGGCACCGCCGGGGTGCGCGCCGCCTTCGAGTCGGGCAACGCCGACGCGGCGGTGTTGTGGGACCCGGACCTCGCCCTCGCCCTTCGCAACGTGAAGGGCTCGCGCGTCGTCTACTCGACCAAGACCGCGACCAACCTCATCTTCGACGTCATCGTCTGCGACGCCCGGCTCCTGGCGAGGCCCGACGGGCAGGCCGCGGTGCAGAAGCTCGTCGAGGGGTGGATGGAGGGCGTGCCCGCGGCGCGGGCCAACCCCGACGCGGCCGTCGACGCCCTCGTGAAGACCGAGGAGTTCTTCAAGCTGCTCGCGGACAAGGAAGGCCGGCCCTTCGTGAAAGGCCTCTTTTCCAACCTCGTGTGGACGGGCGTGGAGGACAACGCGCGCATCCTGGGGCTCGCCGGCGGCCCCAACCACTACGAGCGGGTCTACCGCCGCTTCGACGAGATCTACCGCCGGGCCGGCGCGCTGGCCAACCCGAAATCGCCCGTGATCGCGCCCCAGGACAGCTTCGACTACCGCTTCATCAAGGCCATGCTGGCGAAGGACACGGCCGCCGCGAAGGCGGCCGCGCGGCCGAAGGAGACCTTCTCCCCGGCCGCGCTCGGGCAGGCCACGCAGTCGCCCGCGATCGTCACCAAGCCGGTGATGGTGGGGTTCGCGACCGGCTCGGCGCAGCTCAGCAAGCGCGCCCAGAAGACCATCGACGAGGAGATGGTCCCGTTCATCGAGAACAACGGCAAGGCCTATTTCGAGGTGAGCGGCAATTCCGACTCGACCGGCTCGCGCGACACCAACCTGCGGCTGTCGGGGGCGCGCGCCAACGCCGTGGTCGACTACCTCGTTTCGCAGTGGGAGTTCCCCCGCGCCCGGTTCAAGGTGGCCGGCTACGGGCCCGATCGCCCGCTGTGCAACGAGGCCAACCCGGCCGGCGAGGGCCTCTCGCTGGACAACTGCCGGGCGATGAACCGCACCACGCGCCTGGCCGTCCACGGCGGCAGCTGACCGGCGTGGCCGACTTCTGGAACCCCTACCGGGCCCTGGCGCCCGGCCATCGCCGTGCCCTGGGCATCGGGGCCATCGCGGCGACGCTGGTCGTCTGGGGCGCCTTGGCCGCTTCCGGCCTGGTGAGCCCGAACCGCCTGCCGGCGCCGTGGGACGTCCTCGCGGCGTTCTCGTACCTCGCCTGGCACGAGGGCCAGAGCCTGCTGCTCGCCGCGACGATCTGGTCGGTCGGCCGCCTGGCGGTCGCCGGCGTGCTCGTGGTCGCCATCGGCATCCCCGTCGGCATCGCGATGGGCGCCTCGCCGAGGGTGAACGCCGTCCTGTCGCCGCTCATCGACCCCTTCCGCTCCGCGCCGGTGGTGGCGCTGCTGCCGATCCTGGTGATGTGGCTGGGCATCGACGAGGCCATGAAGATCGCCTTCCTCTTCATCGGGGCGGTCGTCTACCTCATCCCGATGGTGCGCGACGCCGTCCAGGCGGTTCCGCAGAGCTACTGGATCGGCGCGCGCGACCTCGGGGCCACGCCCTGGGAATGCATCACGAAAGCCGTGGTCCCGATGGCCATGCCGCGCATCGCGGACGCCGTGATCGTCGCCTTCTCGGTCATGTGGACCTACATCACGGTGGCGGAGTACGTGAACGCCCGCGCGGGACTGGGCCAGCTCATCCAGAACGCCCGCCGGTTCAGCGCCTGGGACCAGGTGTTCGCCGGGATCATCGTGATCATCGCCCTCGCGCTCGCGACCTACCAGCTCATGTCCTGGGCCAAGCGGCGCCTGTACCCCTGGGAGACGCAGCAGTGACCGGGGCGGCGCGGACGGTGTCGCTCGAGCTGCAGGACATCGTGCAGGAGTACCCCGCGCCCGGCGGCGGCGTGACGCGCGTGGTGGACGGCATCAGCCTCGCCTTCGACCGCCCGGGCATCAACATGCTGCTGGGGCCCTCCGGGTGCGGCAAGAGCACGATCCTGCACATGCTGGGCGGGGTCCGGCCCACGGGCACGCCCACCCCCACCTCCGGCCGGGTGCTGATCGACGGCAACGAGTGCCACGGCCCCCACGAAGACTCGATCATGGTGTTCCAGCGCTACGCCAACCGGCCCGACCTCACCGTGTACGACAATGTGGCCTTCCCGTTCCGCCTGAAGCTGTGGCGATCGCGCGTGCGCGAGGCGGAGTGGCGCAAGCGCGTGAGCGAGGTGCTCGAGGCGGTCGGCCTCGACGACAAGAAGGCGCTGCGGCCGCCGCAGCTCTCGGGCGGCCAGAACCAGCGCGTCGCCCTCGCCCGCGCGCTGGTTCTGCACCCGCGGATCCTGCTGATGGACGAGCCGTTCGGGGCCCTCGACGCCCAGACGCGCGAGGAAATGCAGCACCTGCTGGTGCGCCTCTACGACGCCTCGCCCTGCCTGGTCGTCTTCGTGACGCACGACGTGACCGAGGCGCTGCTGCTGGGCGACCGCGTCATCGTGCTCTCGACGCAGCCGGCGCGCGTGGCGGACGACTTCACCATCGACGAGCCGCGGCCGCGCAACGGCCGCTGGCAGCGCTCGGCCGAGGCCGTGCGCCTCGAGGAACGCGTCCTCGGGCAGCTCCACAGCGCGAGCCCCGGCAAGGGCTCGGTCCGGGTCTCGGTCTAGGGCGCGCGATGGACGAGGAACGCAAGCCGTCCTACCTCGGGGAGATGCTCTCGAGCCAGGGCAACCTGTACGCCGCCCTCGGCGCGGCTGCCGCCTCGGTGCTGCTCTCCATCCCCTTCGGCTTCGGCCTCGGCGCCCTTCCCCTGCTCGCCTTCGGCGCCGGCGAGATCATCGCCGCGATGTACGTGCCGTCCCTGCCCACGTTCCGCGACCGCGTCGACCGGCGCTGGCGGCGGCGCGAGCGCGAGGCGACGCGCCAGCGCCTGCTCGCCGAGATCGACGCCCGGGGGCGGCGCACGAGCGCGTTCCAGCAGACCATGAACGCCTACACGCGCATGGCGAGCCGCGTCGCGTCGCTCCAGGGCGGCGCCGGCGAGGGCCGGTCCCGGCTGGCGCCGCGCGACATCGAGCGGCTCGACGACGCCACCGTGGAGTACCTCTACCTCTGGCTCGCGTCACTGGTGATGGACGAGCGCGCCGAGGCGGTCCGGCCTGCCGACATCGAGGCGCGCATCGCCGCGCTCGGGCGCGAGATCGCCTCGCCCCGCGCGGGCACGGACGTGCGGCAGCTCCAGAAGGCGCGCGAGGAGTACGCCGCGGTCCTCGAGCGCCACCACCGCATGACGAGCCGCAAGCGCGCGCTCGAGGCGGCCATGCTCTCGATGCCGGACCAGCTCGAGGAAATCTACCAGACCGTCATGACGACCCCGCTGTCCGAGGAGTTCGGCGCGCGCCTGGAGGAGTCGATCGCCCGGCTGCGCCTGCAGGAGGACATCGAGGCCGAGCTGTCGAGCGACGTCGCCGAGGCGGTGCCGGGCATGGCCGCGCCGCCCCGGCTCGCCGACCCCGCGGCCGCGGAGCGCGGCCCCCGGCTCGCCGCGGTGGCCGGCGCCCGCACCAAGCAATCCGGATGAAACCCGAAGGGAGAAAAGAGACATGAGCACGATCAACCTCATCGACCGCCTGGCCAATCTCTGGACCGGCTTCCTCTCGCTCTGGATCAGCGACGTCGAGAAGCGCCACCCGGAGATCGCCTACCAGAACGCGATCGACTCGATGATCGAGAAGTACACGAAGCTCAAGTCGGCCACCGCGGCAATCATGCGCCGCCGCGAGGAGATCTCGGCGCGGCTCAAGGCCGAGACCGAGGAGCTGGCGGCCATCGGCGGGGACCTCAACGCCGCCCTCGCGACCGGGCAGGACGACCTGGGGATCGTCCTCATCCAGAAGAAGAACGCGCTCGAGGCGAGCATCAAGGCGCTCGAGCAGGACCTCCAGCAGGCGAGCGGCGACGCCGAGGAGGCGAAGGCCTCCCTCCTGCAGGTGAAGAGCGAAATCCAGAAGCTCAAGGACGAGAAGGACCGCATGCTCGCGCAGATGCACAGCGCCCAGGCGCGCCTGAAGATCCAGAGCCAGCTCGACGGCCTGTCGGTGGACGCCGAGGTGCGCGCGCTCGACAACGTGCGCGAGCACATCAAGAACACGGTTGCCGAGGCGAAGATGGGCTCGGAGCTGCGCGAGTCCGACCTCGACGTGAAGCTCGCCAAGCTGCGCCAGAGCAGCGGCGCCGTCACCGCGCGGCAGCAGCTCGAGGAGCTGAAGAAGTCGCGCGCGCAGGCGGCGGCCGCCCCCTCCGGCAAGACGATGTAGCGCGCCATGGCCGAGCCCCCGCGCAGCCGCCACGCCCTGCCCGCCTGGGCCGAGGCCCTGCGGCAGAAGTACCTGGCCGGCGAGGCCTCGGTCTTCATCCTGTACCGGAACGTCTTCGACCGCTACCTGGTCGGCGGCAAGCCCTACGCGATGGACGCCTTCCTCGCCGACGTGCTCCTCGGGGACAACAAGCAGCACGTGTACGAGCTCAGCGTGGACCGGGGACTGCGCGTCGTCCGCGGCGCGGACGACGGGGAGAAGGCGGAGATCTACCGCCACCTCGAGGGCAAGGGGCTGGGCGGGATCTTCGAGGCGCTGGAGCGCCGCCTGCGCGAGAAGCGCTCGAACGCGCTGCTCATCCCCTACGCCGGGACGCTGCTGCCGGCGGGGGAGCCCCAGTTCCTCTCCCTCGAGGAGCGCAGCGCCTTCACCGCCCTGCACCGCTGGTCCCTCGACGACGAGCTGGCCGCGCGCGACAACGTGGTGATCCTGGTCACCGAGTCTCTCGCCGAGATCAACCCGGCCCTGCCCGCCAACCCGCGGGTGGCGGCGATCGAGGTGCCCATGCCCGACCGCGCGGCGCGCGAGGCGGCGATCCGCCACTACGCGCCGAAGATGGCGCCCGAGCAGGCCGCGCGCCTGGCGGACCAGACCGCGGGCCTGCGGGCCATCCAGCTCGCGAGCATCGTCTCGGGCGAGGGCCCGGCGGGGCTCACCGAGCCGCAGCGGACGCAGCTCATCTCCGGGCTGCTCGCGGGCACGCCGCAGGCGGGCGATCGCGCCGCCAAGCTGGCGGGCATCACGGCCGGCATGACGCCCGACGAGATCCGCCAGCTCGTGGACCCCACGCGCAGCCTGCCGGAGGCGGAGGACCCCTTCGCCGAGATGATCGAGGTCGTGCGCAAGCGCAAGCGCGAGCTGATCGAGAAGGAGTGCGCCGGCCTCATCGAGTTCATCGAGCCCCGGCACGGGCTCGACGCCGTCGGCGGCAACGCGCACATCAAGGACGAGCTGCTCGACATCGCCCGGCTCGTGAAGTCGGGCGACCGCGCCCGGGCGCCGATGGGACTGCTCGCCGTGGGCCCGATGGGCTCGGGCAAGACCTTCGTCATCAAGGCCTTCCTCAGGGAGGCCGGCCTCACGGGCGTGGCGCTCAAGAACTTCCGCTCCAAGTGGGTCGGCTCCACGGAGGCGAACCTGGAGCGCGTGCTCTCGACGGTCAAGGCGATGGGCCCCATCGCCCTGGTGATCGACGAGGGCGACCGCAGCTTCGGCAACCAGGGCGACGGCGACGGTGACGGCGGGACGAGCTCGCGCGTCATCGCCCGCCTCAAGGAGTTCATGTCGGATCCCGACAACCGGGGCCAGGTCCTCTTCGTCCTCATGACCAACCGTCCCGACAAGCTCGACACCGACATCAAGCGGCCCGGCCGCCTCGACCGCAAGATCCCGTTCTTCTATGCCGAGACGGCCGCCGAGCGCGCCGCCATCGTCGCCGCGGTCCTGCGGCGCTACGGCATCGCGAGCGAGATCGCGGCGGCGGAGCTGGAACGCGAGTGCGCCCCGCTCGAGGGCTATTCCAACGCCGACCTCGAGGCCGTGGCGCTGCTCGCGGCCGAGTTCGCCCAGCGCGCCGGCGGGGCGCTCACCCTGGAGAGGTTCCGGCAGGCCGCCGGGGACTTCCTGCCGCCCAAGGAGCTCGCCATGCTGCGCTACATGGAGATGCTCGCCGTGTTCGAGACCTCGCGCCGCTCCCTGCTCCCGGAGCGCTTCCGCCGCCTCGCGCCGCAGGAGATCCAGGAGCAGCTCGCCGAGCTTCGCCGCCAGATCCCACGCTGAAGGAGAGCCGGATGTTCCCGCTGATGACCGCAACGCCCATGTCGCCCACCCAGGTGGTCGCCGCCACGCGCCTGCTGCTCGCCATCGCCCATGTCGACGAGGCCCGCACCGCGGAGGAGGTCGAGCTCATCCACCGCTTCTACGACGCCTGCGCCGCCGGGGAGGCGGGGTTCCCGCCCTTCGACAGCCTCGCGGCCGGCGCCGAGGGCACGGCCGCCGGCGACTTCCCGGACGAGGCGCACCGCGACATGCTGCTCGCGCTGTGCCTGATGGTCGCCTACGCCGACGGCGAGCTCTCGACGAAGGAGCGAAAGGCGGTGACGGCGGCCGCGGATCGGCTCCGCGTCAGCGACGCCCGCCTGGGCGAGATCCTGGGGCAGGTGAAGGACCACATGCTCGCGCAGCTATCCCGCCTCCCCGACGCGGGATCGGTGGCCACCGTGGCCCGCGAGCTGGCCTGACCCGGGCCAGGCCGCGGGGAGCCTGCGCGCAGCCTCCCCGCGGGCGGCCGGGACGGCCTACTTCGTCTCGATGCCGAGCGTCTTGTACAGCTCGCCGAACTGGTCGTAGGACTTCTTGAACCAGACCTTGTAGTCGGCCGCGTTCATGTAGTCCACCGGCTGGCCGAGGTCGCCCATGATCTTCTTGAACTCGGCGTCGTTGGCGATCTCCTGGAACTTCTTCTCCAGGTACTTGATGACCTCCGGCGGCGTGCCCTTGGGCGCGGCGACGCCCTTCACGGAGCCGGCCGTCACGACGTCGTAGCCCTGCTCCTTGAAGGTCGGCACGTCGGGAATCGAGCCGTCGCGGTTCTCCAGGGCCACCGCCAGCGCGCGCAGGCGGCCCGCCTTCATGTGCGGCAGGATCTCGCTCGGGTGGCCGCCGCCGAAGTCCACGTGGCCGCCGACGAGCTTGGTGATCGCGTCCGCCCCGCCGGCGCCGGGAATGGTGTTGACCTTGATGCCCGCGGCCTTGCCGAAGAGGAGGAAGGTGACGTCCACCGAGGCGCCCTTCGTGGACACCGAGGCCGTCACGAACTCCTTGCCCTTGGCGGCCTTCACCAGGTCGGCGAGGGTCTTGTGCGGCGAGGAGGCCGGCACCGCGAGCGCGATCGAGTGGATCGATATCCGGCACACCGTCTCGAAGTCGGTGAAGAGGTCGTAGGGGAGCTTCCTCTGGTGCGGGACCACGAGGTCCTCGCCGGAGCCCCAGCCGAAGAGCAGCGTGTAGCCGTCGGCCTTGGCGCGCACGACCTCCACGCGCCCCGGGATCCCGCCGCCGCCCGTCTTGTTCACCACCACGAGCGGCTGCGGAAAGTACTTCGGCGCCACCGTCGCCACGGCGCGCGCGAGCAGGTCGGTCGAGCCTCCCGCGCCGTACGGAACGATGAGCTGGATGGGCTTGTCGGGATAGGCAGCCGACGCGGTGGCCCCGGCGAGCAGGCCGAGGGCGGTGGCGAGTGCGGCCCAGATTCTCTTGCGCATGTGACGCTCCTTTCGAGGTTGGGATGGTTCCTACTGCGGTCGTGCGCCCGCGCCGGCCTCGCGCCGCTTCTTCCAGGCCGAGCGCAGGTTGTAGAGGACGAAGAGCGCCGCGACCGCGAGCAGCGTGGCCGAGATCGGGTGCGTGAAGAACACGTCGACCTTGCCGTTGCTCATGAGCAGCGACTGGCGAAGGGATCGCTCCATGATCGGCCCCAGCACGAAGGCGAGGAGCAGCGGGCCCAGGTCGAACTTGAGCTTGCGCGCGACGTAGCCGCACACGCCCATGAAGAGCATCACCCAGATGTCGAAGGTGCTGTTGTTCACGCTGTACACGCCCACCAGCGTGAGCACCATGATCAGCGGCGCCATGTAGGCGTAGGGCACGCGAAGCAGCTGCACCCAGATGCCGATGAGCGGCAGGTTGAGGATGAGGAGCATGACGTTGCCCAGGTACATGGAGGCCACCACGCCCCAGAAGACGTCGGCGTGCTCCTTGATGAGGAACGGGCCCGGCGTGATGCCGTGGATGAGGAGCGCCGCGAAGATCATCGCCGTCGAGGCGTTGCCGGGGATGCCGAGGGTGAGGAGCGGGATGAACGACGACGAGGCGGCGGCGTTGTTGGCCGACTCCGGCCCCGCCACGCCCTCTATCGCCCCCTTGCCGAATTCCTCGGGGTGCTTCGAGGCCTTCTTCTCCACGGCGTAGGACACCAGGGAGGAGAGCACGGCGCCCCCGCCCGGCAGGATTCCCACGAGGAAGCCGATGACGCTGCCGCGCAGCATGGCCCACTTGCTTCGCGCGAGGTCCGCCATCGTCGGCAGGATCCGCTCCAGGCGCGTGGTGACGATGCTCCCGGCCTCCGACTTCTCGAGGCTGTAGAGGATCTCGCCCACGCCGAAGAGCCCCATGGCGAGCGTCACGAAGTCCAGGTTGCTCTGCAGGGCCGTGATGCCGAAGTCGAAGCGCACGGCGCCGGAGAGCGGGTCCAGGCCCACGCAGCCCAGGAACAGGCCGATGATCGCCATGATGAGGCCCTTGAGCGCCGACTCGCCCGTGAGGTAGGTGGCGAGCAGCAAGCCCAGCACCGTGAGCGAGAAGTACTCCGGAGGGCCGAACTTGAGCGCGGCCTCCGCGAGCGGCGGCGCCATGAGGGTCATGCCGATGACGCCCACGGTCCCCGCGACGAACGAGCCGATGGCCGCCACGCCGAGGGCCGCGCCGGCGCGGCCGCTCCTCGCCATCTGGTAGCCGTCGATGCAGGTGACCACCGACGCCGCCTCGCCGGGGAGCTTCAGGAGGATGGAGGTCGTCGAGCCGCCGTACATCGCGCCGTAGAACACGCCGGCCATGAGGATGATGGCGGTGACGGGCGTGCCCATCTTCATGCTGATGGGCAGAAGCAGCGCGATGGTGGCCGCGGGGCCCAGGCCGGGCAGGACGCCCACGGCGGTGCCCAGCAGGCAGCCGACCAGGCACCACAGCAGGTTCACGGGCGTGAACGCGATCGCGAAGCCCTGCAGCAGTCCGGCGAGTTCGGGCACGGTCCGGGTCTCCTAGGGGGCGCTCGCGGCGGTCATGGGCTCAGAAGAGCAGGCCCTGCGGGAAGGGGGTCTGCAGGAAGCGGGCGAACACGAGCCATACGACCAGCCCGGTAGCCAGTCCTATCACGCCCGACACGAGGGGGCTCTTGTGCTCCACGAACCAGAGCCAGCACGCGACGAGGACCACGACGCTGGAGATGGCGCCGACCTTCTCGAAGACCACGGCGTAGGCGCACGTGATCGCGAGGGCGAGCAGCGGGTGCAGCCACGCCTTCGGCTCCCAGAAAGGCACCTTCTGCTCCTCGGGACCGAGGTTCGTGGCGATGAGGATGACCGCGAGCACCGCGAGGATCACGCCCAGGCCGAAGGGCATGAGGCCGGACCCGGGCTGGCCGTGGTCGAAGAGGCGCAGCACCCAGACGGATTGCTGGATGATCAGCCCCGAGAGCGCCAGCAGGAAGACCCCCGCATACCGTTGCCACGACTTCACGGCACCCCCTCCCCGTCAGGCCCTCTGCCCGATCTCGAAATTCGCCAGCTTCTCGAGCGCCCTCACCATCGCCGAGTGGTCCCAGGCCTTGCCGCCGTGGGCGGCGCAGGCGTTGAAGAGCTCCTGCGCCGTCGCGGTGTTGGGCAGGCTCACGCCCATCTTGCGCGCCGACGAGAGGGCGAGGTTCAGGTCCTTCTGGTGCAGCTCGATGCGGAAGCCGGGATTGAAGGTGCGCTTCACCATGCGCTCGCCATGGACCTCGAGGATGCGGGACGACGCGAACCCGCCCATGAGCGCCTGGCGGACCTTCGCGGGGTCGGCGCCGGCCTTCGAGGCGAAGAGCAGCGCCTCGCCGACGGCCTCGATGGTGAGCGCCACGATGATCTGGTTGGCCACCTTGCAGGTCTGGCCGTCGCCGTTGCCGCCCACGAGGGTGACGTTCTTGCCCATGAGCTCGAAGAGCGGCTTCACGCGCGCGAAGCCCGCCTCCGTGCCGCCGACCATGATGGTGAGCGTGGCCGCCTTGGCGCCCACCTCGCCGCCGGAGACCGGCGCGTCGAGGTATTCGCAGCCCAGCGCGTTGATGCGCCGGGCGAACTCCTTGGTCTCGAGGGGCGCGATGGAGCTCATGTCCACGACGACCTTGCCCTTCGAAAGGCCCTCGGCCACGCCGCCGGCCGAGAAGAGGACCTTCTCCACGTCCGGCGTGTCCGGGACCATGACGATCACGATGTCCGCGCTCCTCGCCACCTCGGCGCCATTGGCGCAGACCTTCGCGCCGCCCTTCGTGAGTTCCTCGGGGTAGGGGCCGATGGTGTTCACGAAGAGCTCGTGGCCCGCCTTCTGGAGGTGCCCGGCCATGGGCGCGCCCATGATCCCCAGGCCGATGAATCCCAGCTTGCTCATGGTGGTTCCTCTCCCCTGTCTCAGCGGACCAGGCAGGGCCGCTTGTGGTCGAATTTCCAGCCCGGGACGAGGTACTGCATCGCGACCGCGTCGTCGCGCGCGCCCAGCCCGTGGGACTGGTACAGCTCGTGCGCCTTCGCGAGCTCGGCCTCGTCGATCTCGACGCCCAGGCCCGGCCTCGCCGGCAGCTCGAGCAGGCCCCCGCGGATGCGCAGGGGTTCCCGCGTCAGGCGCTGGCCGTCCTGCCAGATCCAGTGGGTGTCCACCGCGGTCACCCGCCCCGGCGCGGCCGCCGCCGCGTGCGTGACCATCGCGAGCGAGATGTCGAAGTGGTTGTTGGAGTGCGAGCCCCAGGTGAGGCCCCAGTCGCGGCAGGTCTGGGCCACGCGCACCGATCCCTGCATCGTCCAGAAGTGCGGGTCGGCGAGCGGGATGTCCACGGACTGCAGCGCGAGCGCGTGCGCCAGCTGCCGCCAGTCGGTGGCGACCATGTTGGTGGCCGTGGGCAGGCCCGTGGCGCGGCGGAACTCCGCCATCACCTCGCGCCCCGAGAAGCCCTCCTCGGCGCCGCACGGGTCCTCGGCGTAGGCCATCACCCCGTGCAGGTCGCGGCAGAGGCGCACCGCGTCCTTCAGGAGCCAGCCGCCGTTCGGGTCCAGCGTGATCCGCGCCTGGGGAAAGCGCTCGTGCAGGGCGCGGACGGCCTCGACCTCCTCCTCGCCGCGAAGGACGCCGCCCTTGAGCTTGAAGTCCTGGAACCCGTAGCGCTCGTGCGCGGCCTCCGCGAGGCGCACCACCGCCCCGGCATCCATCGCCTTCTCGCTGCGCAGGCGGATCCAGTCGTCCTCGCCGTCCGGCTCGCTGCGGTACGGAAGGTCCGTGCGGGCGCGGTCGCCCACGTAGAAGAGGTAGCCCAGCACGAGGACCCGGTCGCGTTGCCGGCCCTCGCCGAGCAGGTCGGCCACCGGGACGCCCAGGAACTGCCCGAGGAGGTCCAGCATCGCGGCTTCCACCGCCGTCATCGCGTGGATGGCGGTCCGCAGGTCGAAGGTCTGGAGCCCCCGCCCGCCGGCATCGCGATCGGCGAAGCGGCGGCGCATCTCCTGCAGCACGCGGTTGCCCGCGCTCACGGGCTGGCCGACCACGAGCGATCGCGCATCCTCGAGCGTCTGGCGGATCTTCTCGCCGCCCGGCACCTCGCCCACGCCGGTATGGCCGGCGCTGTCGCGCGCGACGACGACGTTGCGCGTGAAGAACGGCCCGTGGGCCCCGCTCAGGTTGAGGAGCATGCTGTCGCGCCCCGCGACGGGGACGACGCGGAACTCGGTGACGACGGGCGCTCCCCGGATCTCGCGTCCGGTTCCCTCCACGGCCATGGCGCGCTTGCTCCTCTCGGCGGGCTTGGCGAAAATGTTACCGTTATCATCGGATTGCTGTCAATCCGCCTCGTCAGGCGTCTCTTCCCGCTGCCACCCTGCCTGTTACCGGTAGCATTTGCGGGAATCGCGCCTCCGGGGCTATGCTCCCCGTTGTTCCCCGACCGACGACCGCGAACTGGCCATGGCCCGAACGCCGCGGGGCACGACGCCCCCGGATGCCGATAGTCCGCCCGCTCCTGCCCCGCCCGCGAGGGCGGGCAAGGCCATCACGCTGCGCGACGTGGCCAAGGTCGCGGGCGTGTCGCCCATCACGGTGTCGCGGGCCCTGAACCACCCCGACCTGGTCACGCCCGGCACCCTGGAGCGGATCCGCGCCGTCGTCTCGCGGACGGGCTACGTGCCCAACGTCCTCGCCGGAGGCCTGCGCTCCCGGCGCAGCCGGATCATCGCCGCGGTCTTCCCGCAGATCACGAACTCGATGTTCGTGGACACGATCCAGGTCCTCACGGACAGCCTGCGCCAGGAGGGGTACCAGGTCCTGCTGGGCCTGTCCTCCTACGAGGTGCGCGAGGACGAGCTCATCGCGGGCATCCTCGGGCGGCAGCCGGAGGGCATCTACCTCACCGGCATCTCCCATTCCCCGGAGACGCGCCGCCGCCTCATCGCCTCGCACATCCCGGTGGTCGAGGCCTGGGACCTCACGCCCACGCCCATCGACATGCTGGTGGGCTTCTCGCACGAGAAGGCGGGCGCGGCGATGGCGCGTCACCTCCTCGAGAAGGGCCACCGCCACATCGGGCTGGTGTGGGGCGACGACATCCGCGCGGGCGTCCGCCGCCGGGGATTCGTCGAGGCGCTCGCCAACAACGGGATTCCCGAGCCGCCCACCAGCGTGCGGCCGGCCCCGGGGATGTTCCAGCGCGGGCGCGAGGGGCTTGCGGCGCTGCTGGGCGCGGGCGCCCGCGTGAGCGCGGTCGCGTGCAGCTCGGACGTCCTGGCGCAGGGCGTGATCGCGGAGGCGCAGGATCGCGGCATGCGCATCCCCGGGGACCTCGCCGTGATCGGGTTCGGCGACTTCGACTTCGCGGCGCACACCTCGCCCGCGCTCACCACCATCGCGATCGAGAAGGTGACCATCGGCCGCCTTGCGGCGCAGGCGCTGCTCGCCCGGATCCGGGGCGAGGAGGTCGCGCCGCGGATCGTGGACGTGGGCTTCCGGCTCGTCGAGCGCGGGAGCACCTGAGCGCGCGGGCGCCCGGCGCTCAGGTCACGGGCGCGGGGTTGAAGAGCACGAGCTGGTTGTGCAGCTTCCAGCGCTCGGCCCAGGTCCGGCGGCCGCTCGCCACCTCCAGGATCAGCCGGAAGAGCTCCCAGCCCATCTCCTCGAGGCTCGCCTGCCCGTCGGCGACGCGGCCGGCGTCGAGGTCCATGAGGTCGTGCCAGCGCCGCGCGAGCTCGCTTCGCGTGGCGACCTTGATGACGGGGCATTCGGCGAGGCCGTAGGGCGTGCCGCGGCCGGTCGTGAACACGTGCACGTTCATGCCGGCCGCCAGCTGCAGCGTGCCGCAGATGAAGTCGCTCGCCGGGGTGGCCGCGAAGACGAGGCCACGCTGCCCGCGCGCCAGCTTCTCGCCCGGCGCGAGCACGTGCGCGATGGGCGCCGTGCCGCTCTTCACGATCGACCCCATGGCCTTCTCGGCGATGTTGGCCAGCCCCCCCGCCTTGTTGCCCGGCGTCGTGTTGGCCGTGCGGTCGGCGCGGCCGCGCTCCAGGTAGCGGTCGTACCAGCCCAGCTCGCGGACGATGGCCTCGGCCACCTCCGGCGTGGCGGCGCGGCGGGTGAGCTGCTCCACGGCGTCGCGAACCTCGGTGTTCTCGCTGAACATCACGGTCGCGCCGGCGCGCACGAGCAGGTCGGCCGCGAAGCCCACCGCCGGGTTGGCGGTGAAGCCCGAGAAGGCGTCGCTGCCGCCGCACTGCACGCCCACGACGAGCTCGCTGGCCGGGACGGTCTCGCGCCGGCGGGCGTTCAGGCGCTCCAGGTGCGGGCGGGCGCTCGCCACGATGTCGTCGAGCATCGACACGAACCCCACGTGGCTCTCGGCCTGCAGGCAGACCGTTTCCGGGCCGAGCCCGGCGTCGCGCCCGTCCACGATCGGGAACGAGCCCGGCGGCAGGAGCCGGTCGGGCTGGAGCTTCTCGCAGCCCAGGCTCACCACCAGCACCTCGCCGCCGAAGTTCGGGTTGAGCGAGATGTGCCGCAGCGTGCGGATGGGAATGACCGCGTCCGGCGCGTCGATCGCGACGCCGCAGCCGTAGGCGTGCTCGAGGCCGATGACGTCGTCCACGTTCGGGTACTGCGGGAGCAGCTCCGCCCTGATGCGCGCGACGGCCTGGGCCACCACGCCGGCCACGCACTGCACCGTGGTGGTGATGGCCAGGAGGTTGCGCGTGCCCACCGAGCCGTCGGCGTTGCGGTAGCCCTCGAAGGTGTGGCCCGCGAGGGGCTCGGCGGGCGGCGGCTTCGCGGTCGCCATCGGCAGGCCCTCGAGCGCGCGGGCGGCGGGAATGCGCAGCACGCGCTCGTGCACCCAGCTGCCCGCCGGCAGGTCCTTCGCCGCGTACCCGATCGTCACGCCGTAGCGGCGCACCTCGCCGTCCGCCGGGATGTCGGCGAGCGCCACCTTGTGGCCCTGCGGGACCTTCTCGAGGAGCGCGAGCCCGGCGCCGGGAACGCCCCCGGGCAGCACGGTACCCGCGGGCAGGCCGCCGTCGTTGGCGACGATGGCCACGTTGTCGTCCGCGTGCATGCGGATCGTGAGCGGTGGTCGGGCCATGGCCATGGATTCTGGAGGCAGGGAGCGGAATCGAACCGCTGTACACGGCTTTGCAGGCCGCTGCATAACCACTCTGCCACCCCGCCCGAGGGTGCCCGGCCGCCAGGCCGGGGATCGAAACGAATCGGGGGGAGGATCGGCCTCCCCCCGAAGGGAATCATCTGCGACGAATTATACAACGGGACGCACGCCCCCGGAAGCCGCGGAGCCGCTCCCGGGGACGCGCGGACCGCGTCCCGTTGACACCTGTCAATATCCGGCGCGCGCCCATCGGGCGTAATGCAACGAAGGGGGATGTCCCATGGGATTCCTGTTTCACCTCCTGACCGGCTTCGTGCTGGCCGGATCGATTTCGCTTTCCGCACGGGCCGCCGACCCGCCCGCCAACTACCAGGGACTGTGGTGGAACTCGCCGCCCGACTCGGAATCGGGCTGGGGGATCAACCTCGCGCACCAGGGCGACACGGTCTTCGCCACCTGGTTCACGTACGGCCCGGCGGGCGAAGGGTGGTGGCTCTCCATGACCGCCTACAAGACGGCCGAGGGCGTCTATGCCGGCACCCTCTACGAGTCGCAGGGACCGGCCTTCCACGCGGTGCCGTTCGACCCCGCCAAGGTGAGCCGCACGCCGGTGGGCGCCGGCACCCTCTCCTTCCGCGGCCCCGACGACGGCGCCTTCCGGTACACGGTCAAGGGCACGCAGCAGACGAAGTACATCACGCGCCTGGCCTACGACTCCCTGCCCACGTGCAAGTCCGCGACGGCGGCCGAGCTCGCCGCCGCGACGAACTTCCAGGACCTGTGGTGGGTCCCGGGCGGGGCCGAGTCCGGCTGGGGGATCAACCTCGCGCACCAGGGCAACGTGATCTTCGCCACCTGGTTTACCTACGACGGCGCGGGCAAGCCCCTGTGGCTGTCGGTGACGGCGACGCGGCTCTCGCAGCACCTGTATTCCGGGCCGCTCATCCGGACCACCGGGCCGCCGTTCGATGCCATGCCGTTCGATCCGGCCAAGGTGGTGCGCACGGAGGTGGGCACCGCGACCTTCTCCTTCGTCGACGGCAACACCGCCACGCTGTCGTACTCGCTGGACGGCGTGAACCAGTCCAAGGCGATCACCCGCCTGCTCTTCGCGCCCGCCACGGGCACGCGCTGCGGCGAGCCCACGCGCGTCCCCGCCCCGGTCTCGGTCGTGGCGGTGGGCGACATCGCGCAGTGCTTCGACCAGCCGGCGTCCTCGAGCGGGGCGGCCCGGACCGCCGCGCTCGTGCGCCCCGAGGACGGCCTCGTGCTCACCCTCGGGGACAACGCCTACGAGGCCGGCACGCCGGAGGAGTTCTCCGAGTGCTTCCATCCCACGTGGGGCGCCTTCAAGGACCGCATCCGGCCGGCCCCCGGCAACCACGACCTGTACACGCCGGGAGGCGCCGGCTACTACGCCTACTTCGGCGCGCAGGCCGGGCCGGACCGCCGCGGCTACTACAGCTTCGACTACGGCGGCTGGCACATCATCTCGCTCAACGGCGTGGCCGACCTGAGGCCGCAGTCGCCGCAGCACCAGTGGCTCGTGGCCGACCTCGCGGCCTCCCGCGACAGCCTGTGCACGATCGCCGTCCTCCACTACCCGGCCTTCAACTCGGGCGTGAACTACGGGGACATCGTGGAGATGCGGCCGGTCTTCGAGATGCTGTACGACGCCGGCGTGGAGCTGCTGCTTTCGGGGCACGAGCACGTGTACGAGCGCTTCGCGCCCCAGCGGCCGGACCGGACGCCGGACCCGGCCCGGGGCCTTCGCCAGTTCGTCGTCGGCACCGGCGGCGCGAACCTCACGGGCTTCCGCTCCCCCTCGCCCAACAGCGAGTTCCGCTTCAACGCGAGCTGGGGCGTCCTGCGGCTCTCGCTCGGGCCGGGCCGCTACGCGTGGCAGTTCGTGCCCGTGGGCGGCGGCCCCGCCGTCGATTCCGGCACCGGGAGCTGCCACCCGTAGGTCTTTGGTCGCCCTCGCGGCCTCGCGTTGACCCCCATCAACGCATGGCGCCGGCGGCCGCGCAGCATGGAATGACCCCCGTTGGCTCGGCTCCGCCGCTGCCAAGCGGTGCGCCGGCCGGGCCAGGAAGGAATGGCCATGCGTACCGCGTTCCGTCTCCTGCTCGGCTCCCTCGCCGCCGCCCTGATCGCCGTCTCCCCCGCCGAAGCCGCCGCGGCTTCCCCTCCCAACTACCAGGGACTGTGGTGGAACTCGCCGGCCGACTCCGAGTCCGGCTGGGGCATCAACCTCGCCCACCAGGGCGACGCCATCTTCACGACGTGGTTCACCTTCGACACCGCCGGCGACGGCTGGTGGCTCTCGATGACGGCCACGCGCACGGCCGAGGGGACCTACGCCGGGACCCTCTACGAGACCGCGGGGCCGGCCTTCAACGCCATGCCGTTCGACCCCGCGAAGGTGACCCGCACTGTCGTGGGCAACGGCACGCTCGTGTTCCGCGACGCGGACAACGGCACCTTCAGCTACACCGTGAACGGCGTGCAGCAGTCGAAGCCGATCACGCGCTTCGTCTTCGGGACCGTGCCCGCCTGCACCTACGCCGCCAGGCCCGACCTCGCGGCCGCGACGAACTACCAGGACCTTTGGTGGGCGGCCGGGGGCACCGAATCGGGATGGGGCATCAACCTCGCGCACCAGGGCGACAGCATCGCCCTCACCTGGTTCACCTACGACCGCGACGGCACGCCCCTGTGGCTGTCGGCGGCCGCGACGAGGATCGCCCCGCGCCTGTATGGCGGGTCGCTGATCCGCACGACCGGCCCGGCCTTCAGCGCCGTGCCCTTCGATCCCGCGCGCGTGACCCGGACCGTGGCCGGCACCGTGACGCTGTCCTTCGGCAGCGGCAAGGCGGCCACCGTCGCCTACACCCTGGACGGCGTCACGCAGGTCAAGGCGATCGCGCGCCTGCAGTTCGTCCCGCCCGCGGGCACCGTGTGCGCCGCGCCGGCGGGCGCCGTGCTCAAGGGCAAGGTCCATGACGGGCGCCTGGAACGGGCCCTCGTCTGCGCCGACGCCAACGGCAACGGCCGGTGCGAGGCCGGCGAGGTGCAGGCCCTCTCCGACGCCTCGGGCGCCTACGAGCTGGCGCTTCCCGACGGCTACGACGGCGCGCTCGCCGCGCAGGCCGTCCCGGGGACGACGCGCGACACCGACCCGCCGGGCGCGGCGGTGGACCAGTACTTCCGCCTGGCGAGCCCGGGGCGCGCCTACAGCACGAACCTCACGCCGTACACGACGCTGGTGCGGCTCACCGGGGAGAGCGACACGCGGCTGGCCGAGGAGCTGGTGCGCAACGAGCTCGGCCTTCCGCCCGGGTTCAACATCAACCCGACGGCGGCGCCGGCCGAAGGGTCGCTCGCCAAATCGGTGGCGAAGGCGGTCGTTTCCGCCCTGAAGAGCCTGCCGTCGCTGCTCGACTACAGCGCGCCGGACGCCCTCGCGAAGGCCGTGGCGGCCTTCCCCGCCGCCCTCACGGAGCTGCCGCGCCTGAAGATCGACACCAGCGGCATCCCCATCGACTCGCGGGAGGTCTACGTCGATGCGACCTTCGTCCTCGCCAACCCGGCCGCCGCGACCCCCGAGTACAGGCTGAACGGGAAGATCCGCGGCCGCGGGAACAGCACCTGGTGGGAGGCCAAGAAGCCGTACAAGGTGCAGTTCACCAACGACGCGAGCTACGCCAAGGTGCCGGACTTCCTGGGCATGAAGAGGAACCGCAACTGGGCGCTGCTCGCCGACCACCTCGACCACTCGCTCATCCGCAACAAGCTCGCGCTCACCGTCGGCAACAGCAGCGCGTTCGCCGAGGGGCTGAAGTGGACGCCCTCGGGGCAGCACGTCGAGGTCACGCTCAACGGCAGCTACGCCGGCGTTTACCTCCTCACCGAGGACATCCGCATCGCCTCGTCGCGGCTCGCCATCCGCGAGATGAGCACCTCGGCCGCGGCGGGCCAGGTGGACGGGGGCTTCATCGTGGAGGTGGACTATCCGCAGGACTGCTACTGGAGCCCCACGCTGAACATGCAGCACCAGACCCCGCAGGGCGTCCGGATGTGCGTGGACACGCCCGACGAGGAGGACATCACCCCCGCCCAGCTCGCCTACGCAAAGGGCTACGTGAACGCGGTGGAGGCCGACCTCTACGGCAGCGGCGACCTCTCGAAGATCAATCCCCTGAGCTTCGCCGACTGGTACCTGCTGCAGGAGCTCTTCCGCAACGAAGACGCGATCTTCTACTCCAGCGACTTCATGTGGAAGGACACCGCCGGCGCGGCCATCCCGTCCGACCGGCTCCTCAACATGGGCCCCATCTGGGACTTCGACATCGCCGCCGGCAACAGCGACCAGTACCAGCCCGACGGCTGCTGGGTGAACAAGACCCTCGACTGGCTGCCCAACTGGCCCAACTGGTTCGCGAAGGTGTTCGACCACCGCGAGTTCCTGAACCTCACGCTCGCCCGCTGGCAGGAGAAGCGGCCGGTGCTCGAGAAGCTCATCCCGGCGAGCATCGCGGCCTTCGAGCGCCGGCTGAAGGAGGCGCAGGCGCGCAACTTCGACCGCTGGGAGGTGCTCGGGACGGACACCTGGACCAACCACTACGTCTTCGGCACTTACGAGGAGGAGGTGGCCTGGGTGAAGCGGTTCCTGAGGCAGCGCATGGACTGGATGGACCAGGCCTTCGCGAGCCCCGAGGCCTTCGTGAAGTACTGCAAGTAGGAGGCCCCTCGCCGGGCGCCCGAAAGGAAACGGGGGGAGGCATGGCCTCCCCCCGTCGGGTGTCTGGAGCGGCAGAAGAGTCTCGAACTCTCGACCTCAACCTTGGCAAGGTTGCGCTCTACCAACTGAGCTACTGCCGCGTGAAGCCGCGAATTATAGCGGTTCCGGGCCTGCCCGATCAACCCGCAAGCACCGGCCGTGCCCGCCGCCGGGGTCCGGTCATCCCGCGGAACCGCCCTCGCCCCGCAGGCCGCCATCCCGGGAAAATGTAGTTAATCTATTGCATTAGATATTGATCGTAACTATTTGATTATCTTATTATCAATGGTCGCCATCTCGCCTCCGTCCGAGGAGGCCGGCGCCGGCCGCAAGGCGGCCTTGAGGTAGACGATCATCGACCACAGCGTGATGAGGGCCGCGATCCAGATGAGCACCCGGCCCACCGGGTTGGTGTGGAAGAGCCCGAAGAGCACCCCGTTGAAGAGCAGGAACGGGATGGCGACGAGCTGGGTCACGGTCTTCACCTTGCCCAGCATGTTCACCGCCACGCTCTTGGCGTTGCCCAGCTGCGCCATCCACTCCCGCAGCGCCGAGATGGTGATCTCGCGCGAGATGATGATGAGGGTGGCGAGCGGGTCCACGAACCCCTTCTCGGTGAGCACGATGAGGGCCGCGGCCACCATGAGCTTGTCCGCCACGGGGTCGAGGAAGGCGCCGAAGGGCGTCGTCTGGTTCCACCGGCGCGCTAGGTAGCCGTCCGCCCAGTCGGTGATGGCGGCCAGGATGAAGATCCACATCGAGACCACGTTGGCCGTCCGCTCGGCGATCCAGGACTCCGGCACGTAGAGCACCGCCACGAACAGGGGGATCGCGAGGATCCGCAGGTACGTGAGGATGAGCGGGAGGGTGTGCTCCTTCGGCAGCATTCAGTGCAGCTCGTTGTAGATGCGTTCCGCCAGTTTACGGCTGATCCCCTCGACGCGGGCAAGGTCCTCCACGCTCGCCGCCATCACGCCTTGCAGTCCCCCGAAGTGCGCGAGCAGCTTCTGGCGCCTCTTGGGCCCGACGGAGCCGATGTCCTCCAGCCGCGAGGCCGTGCGCGCCTTGCCCCGCCGGGCGCGATGCCCGGTAATGGCGAAGCGGTGGGCCTCGTCGCGCACCTGCTGGACGAGGTGCAGGGCCGGGTGGTCGGGGGGCAGGCGCCGCGCGCCCTCCTCGCCCGCCACGAAGAGCTGCTCGAGCCCGGGCTTTCGCTCCTCGCCCTTGGCCACGCCCACCATGGCGATGTCGGCGAGCCCCAGGTCCTGCATCACGGCCATCGCGGCGCCCAGCTGCCCAATGCCGCCGTCGACGAGGACGAGGTCGGGGACCTTGCCCTCGCCCTCGGCGAGCTTGCGGTAGCGGGCCTCCAGCGCGTAGCGCATGGCGCCGTAGTCGTCGCCCGCGGCCACGTCCTTCACGTTGAAGCGCCGGTACTCGGCCGGCTGCATCCCGCCCTTGTCGTACACCACGCAGGAGGCCACCGTCGCCTCGCCCATCGTGTGGCTGATGTCGAAGCACTCGATGCGCCCCACCGGCGACTGTGCCCCGAGGAACTCCGTGAGCGCGGCCGCCCTCGCCTCCTGGGTCGCCTGCGCGGCCAGGCGCCCCGCGAGCGAGATCCCGGCGTTCTTGCGCGCCATCTCCAGCCACAGCCGCGACTCGCCCTGGGGGCGCGTGAGGACGGCCACCGGCCGCCCCGCGATCGACCCGAGCAGCTCCGCCATCGCGGCGGGCTCTCCCAGGGCGTCGGCGATCACGCGCGCCGGCACGGGCTGGACGGCGTAGTGCTGGGCGAGGAAGGCCTCCACGACGGTCGCCGCGTCGCTGCCGCCGGCGTTGTGCGGGAAGAAGCTGCGGTCCCCCAGGTGCCGGCCGGCGCGCACCATCGCGAGCGTCACGCACCACGTCCCCTCCTTCTCCACGGCGGCCACGACGTCGGCGTCGCGGGCGCCCGCGGCCTCGACCGCCTGGCCGGAGAGGATGCGCTGGAGCATGCGGACCTCGTCGCGGAAGCGCGCGGCGGCCTCGTAGTCCTGGCGGTCGGAGGCGTCCTGCATCTTCTGCGTGAGCTCGGCGATCACGTCGTCCTCGCGGCCGTCGAGGAACTGGGCGGCGTGCTCGACGTCGCGGCGGTAGTCCTCCTCGGACACCCGGCCCACGCACGGGGCCGAGCAGCGGTGGATCTGCGCCAGCAGGCACGGCCGCGAGCGGTGGCTGAACACCGTGTCGTCGCAGGTGCGCAGGCGGAAGATCTTCTGCAGGTGGCCGATGGTCTCGCGCACGGCCCACGCGCTCGGGAAGGGGCCGAAGTAGCGGTTGGGCTTCTCCTGCACGCCCCGGTAGAAGCGGATCTGCGGGAAGCGGTGGCCGGTGACCAGGATGTAGCCGTAGCTCTTGTCGTCGCGGAACAGGACGTTGTAGCGCGGCTGCAGGGCCTTGATGAGGTTGTTCTCGAGCAGCAGCGCCTCGGCCTCGGTTCGCGTGACGGTGGTCTCGGCGGCGGCGATCTGCTGCACCATGAGCGCCGTGCGCGGGCTCGCGACGGTCTTCTGGAAGTACGACGAGACGCGCTTCCTCAGCTCGCGCGCCTTGCCGACGTAGATCACCTCGCCGGCGGCGTTGAGGAACCGGTACACCCCGGGCAGGTTGGGCAGCCCGGCGAGAAATTCCTTTGGCTCGAAACTCACCCTCGTTCCTAATCAGATTACTTTTCTCAATCTGATCAGGGGCGTCAGGCGCCACGGACGCGGGCGAGGTTCTCGGTGGCCGCGAGGTAGGCGGCGCTCGCCTTGAGGGCGGCGGTGGAGATGGCGCGCCCGCGCATGGTCTCCAGGCGCCGGGCCAGGGTGGGGGCGACGGGGCGGCGCTCGAGGCCCTCGAGCATCGCGTCCTGCGCGCGCGGGTCGTTGCAGACCACGATCATGTCGCAGCCGGCGTTGAGGGCGGCGTTGGCCCGCGCGATCATGCCGCCGGCGGTGCTGGCGCCCTCCATCGACAGGTCGTCGGAGAAGACCAGGCCGTCGAAGTGGAGCTTCTCGCGAAGCACCTTCTGCAGCCACACGGAGGAGAAGCCCGCCGGCTTCGAGTCCACCTTGGGGTAGACGACGTGCGCGGGCATGACGCCCCCCATGCCCGAGCGCGCCAGGCGCTGGAAGGGCACCAGGTCCTTCGCGGCGATCTCGGCCATCGGGCGGTCGTCCACCGGTACCTCGAGATGGGAGTCCGCCCGCACGTAGCCGTGCCCGGGGAAGTGCTTGCCCACGGAGGTCATGCCCGCGGCGAAGAGCCCGGCCTGCAGCGCCTCGGCGAGCGTGGCGATGACGTTGGGATCGCGGTGCAGCGCCCGGTCCCCGATCACGCCCGACTCGCCGTAGTCCACGTCCAGCACCGGGGCGAAGGTGAAGTCCACGCCGTGCGCCTGCAGCTCGCTCGCGATCACGAAGCCGCAGCCGCGGGCGGCCGCCAGGGCCTGCGCCGGGTCGCGGTCGAAGAGCTTGCCCAGCTCGCGCATGGCGGGGATCGCGGTGAAGCCGTGGCGGAAGCGCTGCACGCGCCCGCCCTCGTGGTCCACGGCGATGAG
>CAZNWZ010000001.1:0-60997 GCA_964576455.1 uncultured Lysobacter sp. | reverse complement strand
CGCGGATCTTCACGTCGGCCATGAGCTCGGCTTCCTCCAGCGAGCGCTGGATGGCGGTCACCGTGGACTCGATGTTGACCACGGTCCCCTTCTTCAGGCCGCGCGAGGGATGGCTGCCCATGCCGATCAGGTTGAGCGTGCCCTCCGGCGTCACCTCGGCCACCAGGGTCACGATCTTCGAGGTGCCGATGTCCAGGGCCACCAGCACGTTCCGGTTCTCGCGGTTGCGGTTCACGATCATCGTTTCGCCTTCTCGTTCATGCGCGCCGTCCCTTCGGCGCGTTGCCCCGCGGCTCGGGCGCCGCCCCGCGCAGCGCGAACCCGCCGGGGTAGCGCAGGTCCGCGTGGGTGGCGCCCGCCGCCGTCGCCGCCAGCTGCGGCCAGGCCGCGGCGAAGCGCGCCAGGCGCGCCTCGACCTGGCCGCGCCCCAGCTCGATCACCAGCCCCGAGGCGAGCCTCGCCTGCCACGCCCGGCGCTCGCTGAGCCGCAGCTCCGCGACCGGGCTGCCGAGGCCCGCCGCGGCGCGGCTCACGCCCGCCCACGCCGCGGCCATCTCGGCGGCGGCGCCCTCGGGCCCGGCGAAGCGCGGGAGCGGACCGTCGTGGTCCGCCGCGAAGACCTCGCCGCGCACGCTCACCAGGCGGGTGTCGTCCCAGCGGGCGAGCGGCACGTGCGCCTCGATGGCGACCTCGAGCGCCCCCGGGAAGACCCGCCGCACCGTGCATTCGCGCACCCAGGCCAGTCGCTTCACCTCGTCGCGCACGGCGGCGAGGGAGACCTCGCGCGCCTCGCGCCCCCGCAGTCCGGCCGCGAGGCGCTCGAGCTCGACGGCCGCCACGCGAGCCGTGTCGCCGGTGAAGCGCACCGCCGCGACGGGCTTGCGCGCGAGCGCGTCGTACCCGTACCACCCCGCGCCCGCCAGGACGGCGACGGCCGCGAGGCCGCCCGCGGCGCGAAGCAGGAGCGCGGCGCCGGGCCTCATCGCCGTCCCTCCAGGGCCGCGCCCTCGAGGATGCGAAGGCACAGGTCCGGGTAGGCGATCCCCACCGCCCGGGCGGCGATGGGCACGAGGCTGTGGCCCGTCATCCCGGGGGACGTGTTCATCTCCAGGAACGAGTAAGTGCCGTCCGCGCGCAGCATCGCGTCGGCGCGCCCCCAGCCGCGGCAGCCGAGCACGCGGAAGGCGGCGAGCGCGTCGCGCCGGATGGCCGCCTCGACGTCGGGCCGCACGCCGGCCGGGCAGTGGTACTTCGTGTCGTCGGTGAAGTACTTGTTCCGGTAGTCGTAGTTGCCGCCGGGCGCCTCGATCCGCACGAGCGGCAGCGCCTCGTCGCCGAGGACCGAGGCCGTCAGCTCCTGGCCCTCCACGGACTCCTCGACGATCACCAGCGGATCGAAGGTCGCGGCGAACGCGATGGCGGGCGCGAGGTCGGCGGCCGTGCGCACCTTCGTGATACCGAGCGTGGAGCCCTCGTGCGCGGGCTTCACGAAGACGGGCAGGCCCAGGCGGTCCAGCACGCGCGCCCAGTCGGTGTCCGGCTCCGCGATGGCGAAGCGCGGCGTCGGGATTCCGGCGGCGAGCCACACGAGCTTGGTGCGCCACTTGTCCATCGCGAGCGCGGAGGCCATGACGCCGCTGCCGGTGTAGGGGATGCCCAGGACCTCGAGGGCGCCCTGCACCGTGCCGTCCTCGCCGAAGCGGCCGTGCAGCGCGATGAAGGCGCGCGAGAAGCCCTCGCGCTTCAGGTCGAAGAGCTCGCGCTCCTTCGGGTCGAAGGCGTGGGCGTCCACGCCCTTTTCGCGCAGGGCCGCCAGCACGCCGTTGCCGGAAAGCAGCGAGATCTCGCGCTCGGCCGAGGGGCCGCCCATGAGCACCGCGACCTTGCCGAGGGCGCGCGGGTCAGCCACGGTCGCCCCCCGCGCTTCCGACGATTCGCACCTCGCGCACGAGCTCCACGCCCGCCGCCGCCTTCACCGTCGCCTGCACGTGCTCGATGACGGCCTCGATGTCCGCCGCCGTGGCGCCGCCGACGTTGACGATGAAGTTGGCGTGCTTCCGGGACACCTGCGCGCCGCCGGCCGTGAAGCCCTTGAGGCCGCAGGACTCGATGAGCCGCGCCGCGTGGTCGCCCGGCGGGTTGCGGAAGACGCTGCCCGCGTTGGGCCGGCTGAGCGGCTGGGTGGCC
The DNA here is from genome assembly GCA_964576455.1 of uncultured Lysobacter sp. Taxonomy (GTDB): domain Bacteria; phylum Pseudomonadota; class Gammaproteobacteria; order Burkholderiales; family Usitatibacteraceae; genus FEB-7. The sequence continues at coordinate 58,810 of CAZNWZ010000001.1, read as the reverse complement.
ACGCGCTTCACGAGGAGCGCCTTCATGCGCGCCATCGCGGCCGCCTCCTCGCCCGCGTCGAACGCGAACGTCGCGCCCACGAACCACTCCTCGGGCCCGGCGCGCAGCCGCACGTGCCGGTAGCCGATCTCGTAGTCGGCCGCGGTCCGCGTGCGCAGCTGCCCGCCGCGGTCGATCGTGCGCGCCGACACCACGTGGTCCCAGGTCTCGCCGCCGTAGCAGCCGGCGTTCATCGCGAGCGCCCCGCCCACGGTCCCCGGCACGCCCGCCATCCACTCCGCTCCCGCGCCGCCGTGGCGGGCGACGAAGCGCGCCAGGTGCGGGGCGGGGACGCCCGCGCCGGCCACGAAGAGGAGCCTGGGGCCCAGCGGCGGCGCGGCCTCGATGCCCGTGAGCGCGCGGTGGGTGAACACCACGGCGCCGTCGAAGCCGCCGTCGCGCACGAGGAGGTTGCTGCCCAGCCCGACGAAGAGAACGGGCTCGCCCGCCGGCAGCGCGCCGAGGAACGCCCGCAGGTCCTCGAGGTCGGCGGGCTGGAAGAAGAGGCGCGCCCGGCCGCCCGCGCGCCAGCTCACGTGCCTCGCCATCGGCTCGTCGTGCCGCAGGGTGCCGCGGCAGGCAGGGGCGAATCGGGTCGAGTCGCTCATGTCCATCCCCTCACCCCGCCTCCCGCGCCGCGGCGGCCGGCGCGGCGCGCGCGAGCTCCGGCGCGAGCCCGGCCACGGAGCCCGCGCCCATGGTGACCACGACGTCGCCGTCGCGGACGAGCGAGAGCACCGCTTCCTTCATCTGCGCGACCTGCTCGCAGAACACCGGCTCCACCTTGCCGGCCACGCGCACGGCGCGCACCAGCGCGCGGCCGTCGGCCGCGACGATGGGCGCCTCTCCCGCGGGATAGACGTCCGCGAGCACCAGGGCGTCCACGCCGGAAAGGACCCGCACGAAGTCCTCGAAGAGGTCGCGCGTGCGCGTGTAGCGGTGCGGCTGGAACGCGAGCACCAGGCGCCGGCCCGGGAAGGCGCCGCGCGCGGCCGCGATCGTGGCCGCCATCTCCGCCGGGTGGTGGCCGTAGTCGTCGACGAGCGCGAAGCGCCCGCCGCGGGCGAGCGCCACCTCGCCGAAGCGCTGGAAGCGCCGGCCCACGCCGGTGAACTCCGAGAGCGCCTTCGCGATGGCCGCGTCGGGCGCGCCCACCTCGCGCCCCACGGCGATGGCCGCGAGCGCGTTGAGGACGTTGTGCTCGCCGGGGAGGTTGAGCGTCACCTCGAGCGGCGCGGGGCTGCCGTTCACGGCGCGGAAGCGCATGCGCCCGTTCTCCCAGCGCACGTCCTCGGCGCGCAGGTCCGCGTCGGTGCGGATGCCGTAGGTCACCAGCGGCCTCGCCACCCGGTCCAGGATGGCGCGCGCGTGCGGGTCGTCCTTGCACACCACCGCCAGCCCGTAGAACGGCAGGTGCCCCAGGAACTCGACGAAGGCGCCCTTCAGGCGCTCGAAGTCCTGGCCGTAGGTCTCCATGTGGTCGGCGTCGATGTTGGTGACCACCGAGATCACCGGCTGCAGGTAGAGGAAGGAGGCGTCCGACTCGTCGGCCTCCGCCACGAGGAACTCGCCCTTGCCCAGGCGCGCGTTGGTGCCGATGGAGTTCAGGCGCCCGCCGATCACGACCGTGGGATCGAGCCCCGCCTCGCCCAGCACGGCGGAGACGAGCGAGGTCGTGGTGGTCTTGCCGTGCGTGCCGGCCACCGCGATGCCCTGCTTGAAGCGCATGAGCTCGGCCAGCATCATCGCGCGCGGCACCACGGGCACGTGCGCCTCGCGCGCGGCGACGACCTCGGGGTTGTCGGGCCTCACGGCGGTGGACACCACGACCGCGTCCGCGCCCGCGACGTGGCGCGCCTCGTGCCCGATGGCCACCGCGATGCCCAGGTCGCGAAGGCGCCGGACCACCGCGCTCTCGGCGATGTCGCTGCCGGTCACCGTGTAGTCCAGGTTCGCGAGCACCTCGGCGATGCCGGACATGCCGGAGCCGCCGATGCCCACGAAGTGGATGTGCCGGACCTTGTGCTTCATGCGGCGAGGCTCTCGCAGAGGTCCGCGCAGCGCGCGGTGGCGTCGGGCTTGCCGAGCGCGCGGGCGGCCGCGGCCATCGCCGCGAGCTTCTCGCGCGTGAGGCCCGCGAGCAGCGAGGCGAGCCCCGCCGGCGTGGTCTCGAGCTGCGCGAGGCGGATCGCCGCGCCGCGCGACTCCAGGAAGCGCGCGTTGCCGGCCTGCTCGTCGGCCACGAACCACGGCAGCGGGAAGAGGATCGCGGCCACGCCCGCCACGCCGATCTCGGCGACGGTGATGGCGCCCGAGCGCGCGACGAGCACGTCGCACCAGGCGTAGCGCGCGGCCATGTCGTCGATGAAGGCGACGAGCTCGGCCTTCACGCCGGCCCTCCCGTAGGCTTCGCGCAGCGCGTCGATGTTGCGCTCGCCCGCCTGGTGGACCACCTCCGGGCGATCGTCCCCGGGCATCGCCGCGAGCGCGGCCACCACGAGCTCGTTGAGCGTCTGCGCGCCCAGGCTCCCGCCCACCACGAGCAGGCGCAGGGGTCCCGAGCGCCCGGCGTAGCGCGCTTCGGGGGCGGGCACGCGCGCGATCTCCTCGCGCACCGGCGTGCCGAGCCACTCGACGCGGCCGGGCCTCGGGATGCGGTCGCCGATCCCGTGGCCCGTGCGGGCCTCGAACGACCCTTCCATGCCCGCGACGACGCGGTCGGCCACGAGCGCGAGCGCGCGGTTGGCGAGCCCCGCGGTGGCGCCCGGCTCGTGCACGACGAGCGGCCGGCCCCAGAGCGCGGCCATCATCCCGCCGGGGAAGGCGACGTAGCCGCCCAGGGACAGGACCACGTCGGGACGCACGCGGAAGAGGATCGCGCTCGCCTGCCAGAACGCGACGAGCAGGCGCAGCGGCAGCAGGAGCCAGGCGAGGACGCCCTTGCCGCGCACGCCTCCCATGGACACCGTCTCGAGGGGATAGCCCGCCTGCGCGACGAGCTTGCGCTCCATGCCTGCCGGCGTGCCCATCCACGCGACCTTCCAGCCGCGCCTCGCGAGCTCGCCCGCGATCGCGAGGCCCGGGAAGATGTGTCCCCCGGTGCCGGCCGCCATGACGAGGATCGTCCGGCTCACAGCGAACCCCCGCGCATGAGGTAGCGGTTCTCGAAGTCCACGCGCAGCAGGATCGCGACGCAGACGCAGTTCATCACGATGCCGGTGCCGCCGAAGGACAGGAACGGGAGCGTGAGCCCCTTGGTGGGCAGCAGCCCCATGTTCACGCCCATGTTGATGAAGGCCTGCGCGGCGAGCCACACGCCGATGCCCTGCGCCACCAGCGCCGCGTAGTAGCGCTCCAGGCTCGCGGCCTGGCGCCCCACGGCGAAGGCGCGCGCCACGAGGAAGAGGAAGAGCGTGATCACGGCGGCCACGCCCGCGAACCCCAGCTCCTCGGCGATCACGGCGAGCACGAAGTCGGTGTGCGCCTCCGGCAGGTAGAAGAGCTTCTCCACCGAGGCCCCCAGCCCCACGCCCAGCCACTCGCCGCGCCCGAAGGCGATGAGCGAGTGCGAGAGCTGGTAGCCCTTGCCGTAGGCGTCGGCCCACGGGTCCATGAAGCCCAGGATGCGCTGCAGCCGGTAGGGCGAGGAGACGATGAGGACGACGAAGGCCACGGCGAGCCCGACCACCAGCACGGCGAAGAGGCGCCAGTTGAGGCCGCCCAGGAACAGGATCGCCATCGCGATCGTGGTGACCACGACGAGCGCCCCGAAGTCCGGCTCGCGCAGCAGGAGCCCGGCCACGAAGAACATGACCGAGAACATCGGCAGGAACCCCTTCTTCAGGTCGTCCATGAAGGCGGCCTTGCGCACCGTGTAGTCGGCCGCGTAGAGGACCACGAGGAGCTTCATCACCTCCGAGGGTTGGAAGCCCGCCGATCCCAGCCCTATCCAGCGGCGGGCTCCGTTCACCTCGCGGCCGATGCCCGGGATGAGAACGAGGATGAGGAGCCCCACGCCCGCCATGAAGAGCCAGGGCGCGGCCGCCTGCCAGTAGCGCAGGGGCACGCGGAACGCGAGCGCGCCCGCCGCCAGCCCGGCCGCGAGGAAGATCCCGTGCCGGGCGAGGAAGTAGTGGGCGCGGAACCCCGTGAAGCGCTCGGCCTCGGCCATGGCGATGGAGGCCGAGTACACCATCACGAGCCCGAAGGCGGCGAGCAGCACCGCGCTCCAGGCGAGGGCCTGGTCCACGGCGGTGTCGCGGCGTCCGGGGCTGTAGAGCATCAGCCCTCCACCCTCGCGGCGAGCGCCCGGGCGGCGGCGGCGAACACCTCGCCCCGGTGACGGTAGCTCGCGAACATGTCGAAGCTCGCGCAGGCGGGCGACAGGAGCACCGCGTCGCCGGGCGCGGCGAGCCGGAAGGCCGCCTCCACGGCCGCCTCCATCGTGGCCTCGCGCGTGCAGGGCACGCCGGCCGGCGCGATCGCCGCCTCGACCGCCGGCGCGTCGCGCCCGATCAGGACGACCGCCCGCGCGTGCTCGCGCACGGCGGGGGCGAGCGGGGAGAAGTCCTGCCCCTTGCCGTCGCCGCCGGCGATGAGCACCACCTTGCCGCGCATGCCCTCGAGCGCGGCGACGGTCGCGCCGACGTTCGTGCCCTTCGAGTCGTCGTAGAACACGACGCCGCGGGCGGCGGCGACGCGCTCGGCGCGGTGCGGGAGCCCGCGGAACTCGCGGATGGCGTCGGCGAGCGGCCGGGCCGGCAGGCCGCAGCTGGCGCAGAGCGCGTGCGCCGCCAGCGCGTTGGCCGCGTTGTGCAGGCCCGCCACGGGAACCTCGAAGAGCCCCACGATGGGCTCGCGGCCGTGGACGAGCTCGCCGCCCCGGATGCCCCACTCGTCGTCCCGCGCCGGCTCGCCCAGCCCGAAGGTGACCGCCCGGCCGCCCTTCATCGCGAGGCTCCACGGGTCGTCGCGGTTGAGGACGCGCGTGCCGCAGCGGGCGAAGATGCGCGCCTTGGCCGCGGCGTAGCCGTCCATCGTGTCGTAGCGGTCGAGGTGGTCCTGCGAGAGGTTGAGCATCGCGGCCGCGTCCAGGGCGAGGCTCGCGGTGGTCTCGAGCTGGTAGCTCGACAGCTCGATCACCCACGCCTGCGGCATCCCGGCCGCCTTCGCCTCGCGCAGCGCGTCGAGCACGGGCAGGCCGATGTTGCCGGCCACCACCGTGGAGAGCCCCGCGGCGCGCGCCATCGCGCCCGCGAGCGCCGTCACGGTGCTCTTGCCGTTGGTGCCCGTCACGCCGATCACGCGCGCCCCGCCGCCCGAGCGCGCCAGCTCGCGCCCGAGGATCTCGACGTCGCCGACGACCTCGATGCCGCGGGCGAGGGCCTCGCGCAGGACCGGCTCGCGAAGCGCAACGCCCGGACTCGCAGCGACCGCGTCCACGCCTGCCAGGCTCTCGGCGCGGAAGGGGCCGAGATCGACGCGGATTCCGGGGACCGCCTCGCGGACCGCTCCCAGGGCCGGAGGCGCTTGGCGCGTGTCGGCGCCGCGCAGCCGCGCGCCTTCCTGAGCGAGCCAACGAACGCACGAAAGCCCCGTGTCACCGAGCCCCAGAACGAGAACGCTCTTGCCTGCCCATTCGCCATGTGCCATCTCCTTGTCGCGCCTAGCGGAGCTTGAGGGTCGAGAGCCCGAAGAGGACCAGCATCATCGTGATGATCCAGAAGCGCACCACGACCTGGTTCTCCTTCCAGCCCTTGAGCTCGTAGTGGTGGTGCAGCGGGGCCATGCGGAACACGCGCCGGCCGGTGAGCTTGAACGAGGCCACCTGGATCATCACGGAGAGCGTCTCCACGACGAACACGCCGCCCATGATGAAGAGCACGATCTCCTGCCGCACGACGATCGCCACCATGCCGAGCGCGGCGCCCAGCGCGAGCGCGCCCACGTCGCCCATGAAGACCTCGGCCGGGTAGGCGTTGAACCAGAGGAAGGCGAGCCCGGCGCCCGCGATGGCGGCGCAGAAGACCGCCAGCTCCCCCGCCCCGGAGATGAAGGGGAAGCCGAGGTACCGGGAGAACACGGCGTGCCCCGTCACGTAGGCGAACACCGCGAGCGCGCCGGCGATCATCACGGTGGGCATGATGGCGAGCCCGTCGAGGCCGTCGGTGAGGTTCACCGCGTTGGAGGTCCCCACCACGACGAAGAAGCCCAGGATCACGAAGCCGATGGCGCCCAGGGGGATCGCCACCGTCTTGAAGAAGGGCACCAGGAGCTCGGTCTGGGCCGGCAGCTTCGCGCTCCAGGCGAGCGCGGCCACGGCCGCGAGCGCGATCGCCGACTGCCACAGGAACTTGGCGCGCGCGGACAGCCCCTTGGGGTTGCGGTGCACGACCTTGCGCCAGTCGTCCACCCAGCCGATGGCGCCGAAGCCGAGGGTGGTGGCCAGGCAGATCCACACGTAGCGGTTCTCGAGGTCCGCCCAGAGCAGCGTCGTGACCGCCACCGAGACGAGGATGAGGGCGCCGCCCATGGTGGGGGTGCCGGTCTTCACGAGGTGCGTCTGCGGGCCGTCGTCGCGCACGGCCTGGCCGATCTTGTAGGCGGTGAGGCGCCTGATCATGGCCGGGCCGATGACGAAGGAGATCGCGAGCGCCGTGAGCGCGGCGAGCACCGCGCGCAGCGTGATGTAGGTGAAGACGTTGAAGGCGCGGATCTCGCCCGCGAGCCACTGGGCCAGTTCAAGCAGCATCGGCGCCCTCCGCGGCGAGCCGCTCGACCACGCGCTCCATGCGCATGAAGCGCGACCCCTTCACCAGCAGCGTCACCTTGCGCTTGGCCGCCTCCACCCGGGCCTCCGACGCCAGCGCCTCGATGGAGGGAAAGTGCGCCGCGGGGGGCCCGAAGGCCTCCACCGCGTGCACGCTGAGCGGGCCCACGGCGAGCAGGCGCTCGATCCCCGCGCCCCGGGCGAACGCGCCGGCCTCGGCGTGCAGCGCCGCGCCCGCCTCGCCCAGCTCGCCCATGTCGCCCATCACCAGCACGCGCCGGCCGGGGGCGGCCGCCAGCACGCGGATCGCGGCCTTCAGGGAGTCGGGGTTGGCGTTGTAGGTGTCGTCGATCACCGTGGCGCCGCCCAGCCCGCGGCGCGCCTGCAGCCGCCCCTTCGTGCCGGCGTAGGCGGCGAGCCCGGCCTGGATGTCGCGCGGCGGGATCTCGAGGGCGAACGCCGCGGCGCAGGCGGCGATCGCGTTCGCCGCGTTGTGCTCCCCGGGCACCTGCAGGGTGACGGCGAAGGCGTCGAGCGGCGTCACGAGCCGCAGCTGCCCCTGCTCGAGGCGGCCGCGCACGTCCGCGCCCTCCGCGGCGCCGAAGGTGACGACCGTGCGGCCGGCGGCGAGCCCCTTCCAGTACCCGGCGAACGGGTCGTCGGCGTTCACCAGGGCGATGCCGCCGGCGCGCAGCCCCGCGTAGATCTCGCCCTTGGCCTGCGCGATGGCCTCGATCGAGCCGAGGATCCCGATGTGCGCGCGGTGGGCGTTGTTCACGAGGGCCACGCGCGGCGCGACGAGCCGCGCGAGGTAGTCGATCTCGCCCAGGTGGTTCATGCCGAGCTCGAGGACGGCGTAGCGGTGGTGCTCGCGCAGCTTCAGGAGCATGAGCGGCACGCCGATGTCGTTGTTGAGGTTGCCCTCCGTCGCCAGCACGTCCCCGCGTCCGCCGCAGTGAACGGCCAGGATCGAGGCGAGCATCTCCTTCACGGTGGTCTTGCCGTTGCTGCCCGTGAGGGCCGCCACCGGCAGCGGGAAGCGCGAGCGCCACGCGGCGGCCAGGAGCCCCAGCGCGATGCGCGTGTCCTTCACCACCACCTGCGGGATCTCGCGCTCGCTGCCCACGCGGCGGGAGACGAGCGCGGCGGCCGCGCCGCGGCCGATGGCCTGCGGCACGTAGTCGTGGCCGTCGAAGCTCTCGCCGCGAAGCGCCACGAAGAGCTCGCCGGGCGCGATCACGCGGCTGTCGGTGCCCACGCCGGAGAAGCCCACGCGCTCGCCGGCCGCGGCACCGCCCGTGGCGCGGGCGAGCTCGTCCAGGTCCATCATCGGGGCGGGCGCGAGGCCGGGGGGGGTCATCGCGGGCGCGCCTCCAGCGCCGCGGCCGCCACCTCGGCGTCGCTGAACGGGTGGCGCACGCCGGCGATCTCCTGGTAGGTCTCGTGGCCCTTGCCCGCCAGGAGCACCACGTCGCCCGGCGCCGCCTGGTGGATCGCGGAGAAGATCGCCACCTGGCGGTCGGCGACGGACTCGACGCTGCCGCTGAGGACGCCGGAGAGCACCTGGTCGATGATGGCCTGCGGATCCTCGCTGCGCGGGTTGTCGCTGGTGACGATCACGTGGTCGGCGAGCCGGGCCGCCGCCTCGCCCATGATGGGGCGCTTGCCCGCGTCGCGGTCGCCGCCGCAGCCGAAGACGCACAGGAGCCGCCGCCCCGGCGCCACCACCGGGCGCACCGCGGCGAGCGCCTTCTCGAGCGCGTCGGGCGTGTGCGCGTAGTCCACGACGGCCAGGGGCGCCTCGCCCCCGCCCACGCGCTCCAGGCGGCCGGGCACCGGCTTCAGCCGCGCCACCGCGGCGAGCGCGTCGCCGAAGGACACGCCGCTCGCGAGGAGCGTGGCGGTCACGGCGAGCAGGTTCGACACGTTGAAGGCGCCGAGCACCGGCACCGCCACCTCGCCCGTCCCCCACTCCCCGTCGATCCGGATGCGAAGCCCCGCCTCCGACTGTTCGAAGCCGGCGGCCCGCAGGCGCCCGCCCGCGAGGCCGTAGCCCACCACGTCGACGGCGGAGCCGCGCAGGCGCCCGGCGAACACGCGGCCCCAGTCGTCGTCCACGTTGATCACGGCGCGGCTCACCCCGCGCGAGTGGAACAGGCGGAACTTCGCCTGCGCGTAGGCCTCCATCGTGCCGTGGTAGTCGAGGTGGTCGCGCGTGAGGTTCGTGAAGGCGGCGACGTCGAACTTGATGCCCGCGGCGCGGCCCTGGTCCAGGCCGTGGCTGGAAACCTCCATCGCCGCGACCTTGGCGCCCCGGCGCAGGTAGTCGGCCAGCTCGCGCTGCAGCACCACCGGGTCGGGGGTCGTGTTCCGGGCCTCCGCGCGCTCGCCCACCAGGCCGTTGCCCAGCGTGCCCAGGACGGCGGCGCGGCGCCCCAGGCCGTCGAAGGCCTGCGCCACCCACTGCGCCACCGAGGTCTTGCCGTTGGTCCCCGTGACGCCCACCATCCAGAGCCTCGCGGAGGGGTCGCCGTAGACGATGCCCGCGATGTCGCTCGCGCGGGCGCGCAGGTCCTCGACCGCGAGGTTGGGGACGGTCCACTCCGGCCGCCAGTCGAAGCCGCGGCCCTCCCAGACCACGGCCGCCGCGCCGCGGGCGATGGCGTCGGCGATGAACAGGCGCCCGTCGCGCAGGCTGCCGGGATAGGCCAGGAACACCGAGCCGTGCTTCACCGCGCGCGAGTCCGTGGTGAGGTCGGCGAGCGGCACGCCCAGCGCGGCCAGGCGCTCGGCGAGGGGGGCGGCGGCGCGCACGGGCTCGGCCACGGCGATCATCCCTCGCCTCCGGCGCGGCCCGCGCGGGCCTCGGTGGCGGGCGGGCGCGGCGGCGCCTGGACGTTGAGGGTCTGCGGGGCGTCGGGCGGCACGGCGGCCATGCGCAGCGCCGCGCCCATCACGGAGGCGAACACCGGCGCGCCCACGTCGCCGCCGTAGTAGCGGCCGCCGCCGGGCTCGTCCAGCATCACCGCCACGATGAAGCGCGGGTCCGACACCGGGCCGAAGCCCACGAAGGACGAGACGTACTTGTGCTCGGCGTAGCCGCCGCCCTCGGGCTTGTGCGCGGTGCCGGTCTTGCCCGCCACGCGGTAGCCGGGAACGGCCGCGCGCGGGGCGGTGCCGCCCGGCCCCACCGCCATCTCCATCATGTGCGCCACCTCGCGCGCGGTCTCCCGCGACAGCAGCGGCTTGCCGATGGGGCGGGCGTCGCGGCGCACGAGCGAGAGCGGCAGCAGGTGCCCCTCGCCGGTGAATACGGTGTAGGCGCGCGCGATCTGCAGCAGCGACACCGAGATGCCGTGGCCGTAGGCCATCGTCGCCTGCTCGATGGGCTTCCACTTCGCCGCCGGCCGCAGCAGCCCCTTCGCCTCGCCCGGGAAGCCCGTCTGGGGCGGCGCGCCGAACCCGAGGTCGCGGTAGAAGGCGCCCAGGTCCTCGGCCGCCATCTGCAGCTGGATCTTGGCGGTGCCCACGTTGGAGGACTTCTGGATCACCTGCTGCACGGTGAGCGCGCCGTGCGGGTGCGCGTCGCTGATGGTCCAGCCGCCGACCGTCATCGAGCCGGGCGCGGTCTGGATGACCGTCTGCGGCTTCACCAGGCCGGCCTCGAGGGCGGCGGCCACCGTGAAGGGCTTCATCGTCGAGCCCGGCTCGAAGATGTCGGTCACGGAGCGGTTGCGCGTCTGCCGGCCCGTCACGTGGGCGCGGTTGTTGGGGTTGTAGTCGGGCTGGTTCACGAGCGCGAGGACCTCGCCGGTGCGCGCGTCGAGCATGACCAGCGAGCCGCCGCGGGCGCGGTTGGCCTCGACCGCGGCCTTGAGCTCGCGATGGGCGAGGAACTGCAGGCGCTGGTCGAGGGAGAGCCGCAGCTCCCGGCCGTCGCGCGGCACGCGCAGGCTCTCCACGTCCTCGACGATGCGGCCCTTGCGGTCCTTGATCACCTTGCGGCTGCCGGGCGTGCCGGCGAGCCAGGCCTGCTGGGCGAGCTCGATGCCCTCCTGGCCGCTGTCGTCGATGCCGGTGAACCCCACCACGTGCGCCATCACCTCGCCCGCCGGGTAGTAGCGGCGGAACTCGCGCTGCTGGAAGACTCCCGGGACGTTCAGGGCCATCACCTTGAGGGCCTGCTCGGGCGAGATCTGGCGCTTGAGCCAGACGAACTGGCGATCCTTGTTGGCAACTTTCTGGCGGATGTCCTCCGGCTCCAGGCCCAGCACCCGCGCGAGCGCGCGCAGCCTCGCCTCGTCCGCCTCGAAGTCCTCGGGGCTCGCCCAGATGGACTCCACCGGCGTGGAGATCGCGAGGGGCTCCCCGTTGCGGTCCTTCACCGGCCCGCGCGAGGCCGGCATCTCGAGCACGCGGCCGTACCGCGCCTCGCCCTTCTGCTGCAGGAAGCCGTGGTTGAGCCCCTGCAGCCAGAAGGCGCGGCCGGCGAGCACGGCGAAGCCGGCCGCCGCGAGCCCCAGCACGACGCGCGAGCGCCAGCCCTCGAGGCGCAGGCGCAGCTCCGGCGTGCGCTTCTCGAACCTCATCGCTTCGCGGCCTCCGGCTCGCCCAGGGTGACCACGCGCGTCGTCCCGGGCTCGGGCAGGCGCATGCCCAGCGAGCGCGAGGCCACCGCCTCGACCCGCTTGTGGGTGGCCCAGGTGCCCTGCTCGAGCTGCAGCTGCGTGAACTCCTCCTGGAGGCGCTTGGCCTCGGCCTGCCCCGCCTCCAGGTCGATGAAGAGCTTCCTCGACTTGTGCTGCGCGGTGATCACGCCCAGGGCGCAGGCCACGGCGACGGCGAGCAGCAGGAGGTTCACGCGGGTCATGGCGGCTTCTCCTCTCAGGCGGCCGTGCGCTCGGCCACGCGCAGCGTGGCGCTTCGCGCCCGGGGGTTGGCGGCCACCTCGGCCGGCGAGGGCCGGATGGCGCGGCCCACGAGGCGAAGGCGGGGCTGGGGCAGGTCCTTCGCGCGCACGGGCACGCCGCGCGGCAGCCGGTCGGCGGTCGCGCCCTCGCGCAGGAAGTGCTTCACGAGGCGGTCCTCGAGCGAGTGGAAGCTGATCACCGCCAGCCTCCCGCCCGGCTCGAGCAGCTCGACCGCCTGGGGCAGGGTCATCTCGAGCTCCGCAAGCTCTTGATTGACGTGAATCCGAAGAGCCTGAAAGGTCCGGGTCGCCGGGTGCTTGCCCGGCTCGCGCGTCCGAACCGCGCCACCCACGACCTCGGCAAGCTGCCTTGTGGTCCGGAGAGGTTCGCGGCCCCTTGCCGCAACAATCGCTCCTGCAACCTGTTTAGCAAACCGTTCTTCCCCATAGGTCCCGATCACCTCCCTGATTTCTTGTTCCGTGGCCCGGTCGAGCCATTCGGCGGCCGATTCCCCCCGGCCGGGGTCCATGCGCATGTCGAGCGGGCCGTCGGCGGCGAAGCTGAATCCGCGATGCGCCTCGTCGAGCTGCGGCGAGGACACGCCCAGGTCCAGCAGCACGCCCGCCACGCGCGTCACGCCGCGCGCGCCGAGCTCCGCCTTCATCGTCGAGAAGCGCCCATGGATCAGCTCAAGACGTCGATCTTGGAGCGCGCGAGACGCAATCGCCGCGGGGTCCTGATCAAAAGCGAGAAGTCTTCCGCGAACACCGAGCAGGGCGAGGATGGCCGCGCTGTGCCCGCCGCGGCCAAAGGTGCCATCGACGTAGATTCCGTCGGCGCGGACACGGAGGGCAGCGACGGCTTCTTCGAGAAGGACCGGGACATGGGCGACCTCACTCACGGTGGAAAAGTCGGGGGTGCCTGGGGCCGGTGGATCGCTCCTCGCTTCGGAGCGGTCGGGAGCCCGGGGGCACCGGCCGCGTCACAGCGAGAAGTTCTCCATCCCGGGTGGCAAGACGGGACTGCCGCCGGCGCTCAGCCGGTCGAGCTGCTGCTGCCAGCGCTCGAGGTCCCAGATCTCGTAGTGGGTTCCCTGGCCGATGAACATCACGCGCTTGTCGATGCCCGCGAACGCGCGCAGCTCGGGGGAAACGAGGAGCCGCCCCGCCCCGTCGAGCGGGAGCTCCTCGGCGAAGCCGACGAGCAGGCGCTTCCAGGGGTTGAACGCGGGGTCGAGGCTCGGAAAGGCCATGACCTTGGCCCGCACCGGCTCCCAGGCGGGAGCGGGGTAGAGCAGCAGGCACTTGTCGGGGTGCGCCGTGAGGACGACCGGCACCGTGCCGCCTTGCGTCAGGGGATCGCGCACGCGCGTCGGCACCGCCAGGCGGCCCTTCGCGTCGAGGTTGATCTGCGATGCTCCCTGAAACACCGTGCTCCCCCTTGTCGGAAGATCCCGGCCATCCGGACGGCCCGGACTCCTAGGATTTCCCAATTTTTCCCACTTCCGCACACTCTATTGAGTCGATCCGGGGGAGTCAAGGGGGGAATTCGGGAATTTTTGTTGTGCGACAGGGACTTAGCGGTGGTTCCTCAACGGAATTTTGAGTTTTCTATATTCAATGATTTCAATGGCTTATAAATCTTATTGAAAGTCGTTTGATAAGATCGGGGCCGGACCCGCCGGGAAACCGCAGTCAACCGATCGAATCGAACGGATCGATAGGAGAACCCGATGCTGCAACGCACCATCCTGCCGCGCTGCGCCGCCGCATGGGCCGCCGGGGCCGCCCTGGCGCTCGCGGCGCCCGCGATGGCCGAGCGCGTCTCCTCGCCCGATCCCGCGCACGCGCTCGAGGGGACGGCGCTCGTGCGCGCCCTGCGCGCGGGCGGCCTCACGCTGTACTTCCGGCACACCGCGACCGACTTCAGCCAGAACGACCGGTCGATGACGGGCCACGCGGACTGCGGTACCCAGCGCAACCTGTCCGAGGCCGGGCGCGCGCAGGCGCGGGAGATCGGCGAGGCCATCCGCGCCCTGGGGCTCCCGGTGGGCGAGGTGATCGCGAGCCCCTTCTGCCGCACGATGGAGACGGGGCGGCTCATGTTCGGGCGCGCCGAGCCCTCGACGGTGGTGCGCGGCTACGAGGGGACGTCGCCGGCGAACGCGGACTACACGAAGCTCGTTTCGCTCCTTTCGTCCCCGCCTGCGCCGGGGACGCTGCGCATGGTCACGAGCCACGGCAACCCGTTCCGCGCGATCGCGGGCCCGCCGCACCTGGCCGAGGGCGAGGCGGCGGTGCTCAAGCCCGCGGGCGCGGGCTTCGCGGTGGTGGCGCGGATCAGGCCCGGCGACTGGGCAGGGCTCGTCCGTGCGGAAGGCGAAAAGTGAACCAGGCCTGTAAGCGGGATTCTGTTACGCCTCTCGCGAGGTATGACGGTCATCCCTCTGGGCGACGCGTTGCCGCGGCGCTCGAGCCACCTACCCGCAGACTCGGCGGGCCGCGTCGTCGTCTGCCTATTTGGTGTTGCTCCGCGTAGAGATTGCCCGTTTCACCCGGACTGAACCGGCTCGTCTCTGTTGCTCTGATCCTCGCCTCACGGCGGACGGGAGTTACCCGCTACGCTGCCCTGTGGAGTCCCGACTTTCCTCCGCACCGCATCCGCGGCACGGCGACCGTCCGGCCTGCTTCACCCCGACATTCTACGGAGAAGAAACGGGGCCAGGTTGCTTTCGCGGGAATTGGGGGAAATGGGGCCAGGTTGCTTTGCACAATTTTTGTGCAAAGTAACCTGACCCCATTACTCCCATTACTCCGGCTTGCGGCGGAAGTGCGAGGCGTCGTCGTAGAAGGCCTCGCGGTCGGTGTCGGGGCACCAGCCCGGAATGCCGAGCACCGGCAGGGGGGCCATGACCCGCGGCGACGCGAAGCGCGCGCGCGCCGCGAAGTGCGCGGCGAGGAGCTCGTCCGCCCGCGCCACCTGCGCCTCCGGCGGAAGCATCGGGAAGAGGTCGTCCACGGGCAGGAACACCGTCTTGGCGACGATGCCGACGAAGGGATCGAGCATCTTCTCGAGGAGCGAGTGGCCGAAGGCGAGGAAGCGCACCCGGCCCGCGAGCTCGCCGCGGCGGCGCCAGAAGAGCTCCTTCCACTCGAAGTCCTGGATGAGCCGCAGCATCCCGGGCGAGCACGAGGCGACCGCGACGCCGCCCTCGTCGAAGAGGGCGAGCGCGTCGCGCTCCGGCCGGCGGCGCCTCGCCTCCGCCTCGCCGCCCTCGGCGAGCATCGCCGCGTGCTGCGCGTTGATGGCGGCCTTCGCCCGCGGCCAGGCGACCCAGGCGAGCGCGTTGAAGAGGTCGTGCCAGTTGCCCGGGCGAGTCTCGACCTCGCCCGATTCCGCGATGCGCCGCTCGTAGCACGGGCGGCCCGTCTCCCCGCGCGCGCGCGGCGCCACGAAGCGGATCGGCGCGCCCCCGGCGGTCAGGATGCCCCCGGCGAGCGCGGTGAGCTCGTCGTGCGTGGGCCAGCGCGAGGGGTCGAGGCGGGCGAGCGCGGGAGCGACCGGCGCGAACGCCGGTCCCCGGAGCCTCGCCTGCGCCGCCGCCCAGTCCATCGGGCCGCGGGCAGCCCTAGCCCCGGAAGCGCCAGGCGAGGCGCTCGCCGGCGCGAAGCGGCACCACCGTCTCGGCGCCGAAGGGGTAGCTCGCGGGCACCTCCCACGGCTCCTTGGCCAGGGTCACCTGCCGCGTGCTCCGGGGCAGGCCGTAGAAGTCCGGGCCGAAGTGGCTCGCGAAGCCCTCGAGCCGGTCGAGGGCGCCCTCGCGCTCGAACACCTCCGCGTAGAGCTCCATCGCGGCGTGCGCCGTGTAGATGCCGGCGCTGCCGCAGCACGACTCCTTGGCCGACTTCGCGTGCGGCGCCGTGTCGGTGCCCAGGAAGAAGCGGGGATTGCCCGAGAGAGCGGCCTTCAGCAGCGCGACGCGGTGCGTCTCGCGCTTGAGCACCGGCAGGCAGTAGTGGTGCGGCCGCACGCCGCCGGCGAAGATCGCGTTGCGGTTCAGGAGCAGGTGGTGCGCGGTGATGGTGGCCGCGACGTTGGCGGGCGCGCTCGAGACGAAGAGCGCCGCCTCCCGCGTCGTGATGTGCTCGAGCACCATGCGCAGCTTCGGGAAGCGCCGCTCCAGCGGCCGCAGCACCGTCTCGATGAAGACCTTCTCGCGGTCGAAGACGTCCACCTCCGGGTCGGTCACCTCGCCGTGCAGCAGCAGCGGCAGGCGGTGCGCGGCCATCGCCTCGAACACCGCGTCGCAGCGGCGGATGTCGGTGACGCCCGAGTCGGAATTCGTGGTGGCTCCCGCCGGGTAGTACTTCACGGCCTTCACGAACCCCGAGGCCGCGGCCTTCGCGATCTCGTCGGGCGCCGTGTTGTCGGTGAGGTAGAGCGTCATCAGCGGCTCGAAGTCCGACCCCGGGGGCAGCGCCCCGAGGATGCGGTCGCGATAGGCGCGCGCCTGCTCGACGGTCGTGACCGGCGGCCGGAGGTTGGGCATCACGATGGCGCGGCCGAACTGGCGCGCCGTCGCGCCCACGACGGACTTCATCAGGTCGCCGTCGCGGAAGTGGACGTGCCAGTCGTCGGGACGGGCGATCGTGAGCGTGTCAGCCATCGTCGGATTATAGCCGCCGGCCGCCCTTCGCCTTCGCCGTCCCGCCCTCGGCCTTCATCGCGAGCGCCAGGGCGTAGAGCTCGCTCCGGGAAGCGCCGGTGATCCTCGCGGCGAGCGCCGCCGCCTGCTTCACGGAGAGCTCCGCGAGCAGCGCCTCGAGGACGCGCCGGGGATCGGCGCCGGAGGCCGCCTCCACGGGCCGGCCCTCGACCACGAGGACGAACTCCCCGCGCGAGCGGTTGGCGTCCGCGCGCAGCCACTCGAGCGCCCCGGCGAGCGGCACGCGCGCGATCGCCTCGAAGCGCTTGGTGAGCTCGCGGCAGACGACCACGTCGCGCTCGCCCAGGGCCGCGTGCAGGTCCGCGAGCGTGGCCTCGATGCGGTGCGGCGACTCGAAGAGGGCGATGGCCCAGGGGCCGGCGGCGAGCTGCGCGAGGCGGCGCCTGCGATCGGCCCCCCGGGCGGGCAGGAACCCCGCGAACACGACGCCGTCGGCGGCGATGCCGCTCGCGGACAGCGCCGCCGTGAGGGCACTGGGGCCGGGAACGGGAATCACGGGGAAGCCCCCGGCGCGCACCCGGTCCACGAGCACCGCGCCGGGATCGCTCACCGCCGGCGTGCCCGCATCGGTCGTGAGCGCCACGGACTTCCCCTCGCGCAGCAGCGCGAGCACGGCCTCGGCCGCCGCGCGCTCGTTGTGCTCGTGCACGGCCATCACGCGCGCGCCGATGCCCAGGTGGGCGAGCAGCGAGCGCGCCACGCGCGTGTCCTCCGCCGCCACCACGTCGCAGGCGGCCAGCGTCTCGCGGGCGCGGGCGGTGAGGTCGCCCAGGTTCCCGATGGGCGTGGCCACCACATATAATCCCCCGGGCAATCCCGCCGCGCGGCCGTCCGCCGCCGGCGAACCGGAGCCGCCCTTCTTGCCCACCCCCTGCGCGCGCTTCAACGCGTTCCTCCTCGCGGCCGCCCTGGCGGCGACGCCCGCATTCTCGGCCGACGCGCCGCCCGAGACAACCGCGCCCTCCGGCCTCGCGCCGACCACCGTCGTCACGCCGCTGCGCGACGCGCCCGCGGCCCCGGCACCCCCGGGGCCCGCGCCCGCCCCCGCGAAGGCGCCCATCGCCCAGGGCCCCGCGCCGCACGTGGCCCTCATCCTGCCGCTCTCGTCCCCCGCGCTGGGGCGCCTGGCCGACGCCGTGCGCCTGGGCTTCCTCGCGGCCGGCGAGGTCGCGGGACGCAACGCCCTGCCCGTTCGCGTCTACCCCGCCGTGGACGACGGCCCCGCCGTGCTGGAGCTCTGCCGCAAGGCGCAGCGCGAGGGCGCGGTGCTCGTGGTGGCGGGCCTCACGCGCGACGGCGCGACGGGCCTGGCGCGCAGCGACTGCCCGCGCCAGCCCACGCTCGTGCTCAACGAGCCGCAGGAGCCGCACATGCCGGCGAGGATGTACGCCATCTCGCTCTCGGCGGAGCAGGAGGCCCGGCAGGTGGCGCTGCTCGCGATCAACGACGGCTGGCACGCGGCCATCGTCATCGCCTCGCCCTCGCCGCTCGCGCGGCGCGTGGCCGAGGCCTTCGAGCGCGAGTGGGGCCGGGCGGCCGGCGAGGCCCGCCGCGTCGCCTTCGCGGGGGGGCCGGAGGAGGCGCCGGCCGTCAAGGAGCGCATCGCCGCCCTGCGCGGCGACATGGTCTTCCTCGCCCTGGACCAGGTCGCCACGCGCGCCGTGCGCCCCTACATCTCCGGGACGCTGCCGATCTACACGACCTCGGTCGGCGTCGACCCGCGCGCCGACACCACGGTCAACGTGGACCTGGAGGGCGTGCGTTATGTGGACATGCCCTGGTTCGTCCAGCCCGACCACCCCGCGGTGATGGTCTACCCCGCCCCCCACGCGCCCATGGCCGTGGAGCAGGAAAGGCTGTACGCCCTGGGCGTCGACGCGTACCGCCTGAGCGGCCTGCTGCTGCAGTCGGACCTGAAGTCCTTCGCGCTGGACGGCGTCACCGGGCGCATCGGCCTCGACGCGGAGCGGCACTTCACGCGCACCCTGGTGCCCGCCGTCTTCGACGCCGGCCGCGCCGTTCCGCTGGCCCCCGCGCAATGACCGCCGAGGCCCGCGCCCGCGCCCGCCTTCGCGGCGAGGCGGCGGAGGCGCTCGCGGCGGCCTTCCTCTCGCAGCGCGGCCTCGCGATCGTGGCGCGCAACTACCGCACGAGGCTCGGCGAGGTGGACATCGTCGCCCGCGAGGGCGCGGTGCTCGTCTTCGTCGAGGTGCGCAGCCGCTCGGGCACGGCCTTCGGCGGGGCCGCGGCGAGCGTGGACGCGCGCAAGCAGCGCCGCATCGTCGCCGCCGCCCGACACTATCTTTCGCGCCTGCGCGCGGAACCCCCCTGCCGGTTCGATGTCCTTACGCTGCAGGGGCCGCAGGGCGCGCCGGCCTGGATCCGCGGCGCCTTCGACGCCGCCTGAGGCTACAATTCCCGCCTTGCCCGCCCCCAAGACCGCTCCCATGGATCACGTCGCCCGAGTCCGCAGCCACTTCCAGGACGCCATCGCGCTCAAGCAGCGCATGAGCGAGGCCCTCGCCCCCGCCATCGCGCGCGCGGGCGAGGCCCTCGCCGAGTCGCTGCGCCGCGGCCACAAGGTCCTCGCCTGCGGCAACGGCGGCTCGGCCGCCGACTGCCAGCATTTCGCCGCGGAGCTGGTGGGGCGCTTCGAGCGCGAGCGCCCCGGCCTTCCCGCCGTCGCCCTCACCGTCGACTCCTCCGCGCTCACCGCGATCGCCAACGACTACTCCTACGACGCCGTGTTCGCCAAGCAGGTCGAGGCCCTGGGCCGCGAGGGCGACGTGCTGCTCGCGATCTCGACCTCCGGCAACTCGGCGAGCGTGATCGCGGCCATGCAGGCCGCGAAGGCCCGCGGCATGGCCGTCGTCGCCCTCACCGGCCGCGACGGCGGGAAGATGGCCGCGATGGTCGGGCCCGGCGACCACCACCTCAACGTCGCGCACGAACGCACGGCGCGCGTCCAGGAAGTGCACATCCTCGCCCTGCACTGCCTGTGCGACACGATCGACAACATCCTGCACGGAGAAGCCCGATGACCCGAAGACTCCTCACCCTCCTCGCCCTCGCGGCCGCCCTCCCCGTCCTGCAGGGCTGCGTCACCGCCGCCGCCGTCGGCGCCGGCACCGTGGCCCTCATGGTCGAGGACCGCCGCACCACCGGCACCTACGTCGAGGACGAGAACATCGAGTGGAAGGTGCTCGCCCGCGTGAACAGCGACTTCAAGGCCGCGCACGTGAACGGCACGAGCTTCAATCGCCGCGTGCTGCTCACCGGCCAGGCGCCCACCGAGGAGGCGAAGAAGGCCATCGAGGCCGCGGTGAAGGCGATTCCGGAGGTGGCCGGCGTGGTGAACGAGCTCGCGGTGGGCGGCAACAGCTCCCTCACCTCGCGCGGGAGCGACTCGATCATCACCTCGAACGTGAAGGCCCGCATGGTGGGCAACGGCAAGTTCTCGCCCAACCACGTGAAGGTCGTCACCGAGGACGGCGTCGTCTACCTGATGGGCATCGTCACGCAGGCCGAGGGCGACGCCGCGGTGGAGATCGCGCGCTCGACCTCGGGCGTGCAGCGCGTCGTCAAGGCGTTCGAGCTCCTCGCCGAGGCGCCGAAGCGCAATTGAGCGCGCCCGCCGCCATCGCCGGCCAGCTTCGCGCGGCCGCGCAGCTCGTCCACGAGGGCCGCTTCCTGCAGGCGGAGGCCTTCGCCCGCCAGGTGCTCTCGCGCCAGCCGCGCAACGCCGAGGCGCACTACGTGCTCGCCCTCTCGGCGCTGTTCCAGAACCGCCCCGCCGAGGCCCTGCCCGCCATCGACAAGGCGGTGTCCCTCGCGGGCGCGGACCCGCAGTTCCACTTCGTCCGCGCGATGTGCCTCGCGGGCGCCGGGCGGCCCGGGGAGGCCGTGGCCGCCTACCGCAAGGCGGTGCTGCTGCGCCCGGCGTTCTTCGAGGCCTGGGCGAACCTCGGCAACCTCCTCGAGCGGCTCGGGCAGTGGGCCGGGGCCGAGGAGGCCTACGGCCACGCGCTGCGCCTGCGGCCGGGCGTGGGCCCGCTGCTCAACGGGATGGGCATGTGCGCGCTGGCGCGCGGCGACCGCGAGCAGGCCGCGCGGGCCTTTGCCGGGGCGGTCGCCGCGGATCCGGGCCTCGCCACGGCCCGCAACAACCTGGGCCACACCCTGGGCAAGCTGGGGCGCCCCGACGAGGGCATCGGCCACCTCCGGGAGGCGGTGCGCCTGAAGCCCGATTACGCCGTGGCCTGGGTGAACCTGGGCGAGCTGTGCTACTCGGCGGGCCGCGACGCCGAGGCCGTCGAGGCCATCGACCACGCGCTCGCCCTCGACCCGGCCAACGACGGGCTGCGGCACCTTCGCGACGCCATCGCCGGCGTGCAGACCGGGCGCGCCCCGGACGAGTTCATCCGCGGCTTCTTCGACCGCTTCGCCGACGACTTCGACCGCCGCCTCGTGCAGGACCTCGAGTACCGCACGCCGGAGCGCCTGGTCGAGTTCCTCTCCCCGTGGCTCGCCGGCCGGGAGGGAAGGCTGCGCATCGAGGATCTCGGCTGCGGCACGGGGCTCTCGGGCATCGCGCTCAAGCCGTGGGCCGCGAGCCTCGCGGGCGTGGACCTCTCCGGGCAGATGCTCGCCAGGGCGAGGGAGCGCCACCTCTACGACTCGCTGCAGGAGGCCGAGATCGCCGCCTACCTCGACGCAAGGCCCGCGGCCGGCTGCGACCTCGCGGCCGCCATGGACGTCTTCGTCTACGTGGGCGACCTCGACGCGGTCTTCCGCGCCGTCGCGCGCTCGCTGGCCCCCGGCGGGATGTTCGCCTTCTCCGTCGAGCGCCTCGAGGGAGAGGGCGACTTCCGCCTCGCCCGCTCCGGCCGCTACGCCCACTCGGCCGCCTACCTGCGCGCCCTCGCGAAGGCGCACGGCCTGGCGGAGTGGAAGGTCGGCGAGGCGGTGATCCGCAAGGAGGCCGGCCAGGACGTGGTCGGCCTGCTGGCCGGCTTCACGAAGGGCTGATCACGCCATCCGGCGGGCCAGGAAGCGCATGAGCGGCCCCACGAGGGGAAGCTTCGCGTAGAGCTCGCCCGCGGCGTCCCAGTAGTCGCGGTGATGCTCCACGCGCCCGTCCGGCCCGAAGCGCACGACCGAGAGCCCGTGGATGCGCTGCGTCACCTGCGGCTTCCACGACTTCACGCGGAAGTCGAAATCCCAGATGAGCACCGCCCGCTCGCCCTCGAGGATCGTCTCCGTGATCGTGAAGCGCGGCTCGTCGAGCGTTTCGTACATGTGCCCGAAGATGCGCTCGAGCTCCTTCACGCCGCGGACCTCGTTGAACGGGTCGCGGAAGTACGCATCCGGCGCGTAGACCGCGTCGATGCCCGCGAGCCGCTCCGGGGTGAGGCCCTCCCAGAACGCCTTCAGGTTCGCCAGCGCCCCGGCGCTCACAGCCCGGTCGCCTTGCGCACGGCCGGGAAGTAGCGGCCGTACGGCAGCACGCGCAGCAGCTTCAGGAAGCGCGTGAAGCGCTTCGGGAAGTGGATCTCGAACTCCCCCGCCTCCAGCCCCGCCACGATCTCGCGCGCGGCCTCGTCCGGCTCGATGAGCGCGGGCATCTTGAAGTCGTTCTGCGCCGTCATCGGCGTCCGCACGAAGCCGGGGTTCACCACGCACACGCCGATGCCCTTGGGCTGGAGGTCCAGGTAGAGCGCCTCGGCGAGGTTGATCATCGCCGCCTTGGTGGGCCCGTACACGAGGCTCTTCGGCAGCCCGCGGTAGCCCGCCACCGACGACACCAGCGCGATCGTGCCGCTGCCCTGCGCGAGGAGCCTCGGCACGACCGCCGCCAGGGCGTTGAGCGGGCCCACGAGGTTCACCTCCACCATCGCGCGCGCGGCCTTCACGTCGAGCTCCCACGCCCGCATCGGCCGGTACTCGCCCGCCATGAGCACGACGAGGTCGATGCCGCCCCAGGCCCTGGCCATCGACGCCGCCGCCTTCTCGAGCGCCGGCGCGTCGGTGATGTCGAGCGGCAGCACGAGGGCGCGGCCCTTGCCGAAGCGGCCCGCCATCTCGTCCAGGGGCTCGCGCCGGCGCGCGGACAGGGCCACCCTCGCGCCCTTCGCGGCAAGCGCCCCGGCGAGCGCCGCGCCGATGCCCGTGGAGGCGCCGACGATCCAGCATCGCCGGTCCTTCCAGTCGCGGATGCGGGGATTGAGGGCCATGGGGCTAGCGCTTGCGGAAGAAGATCGTGACCTCGCCGAACCTGACGCCGAACTTCGAGAACGAGGTCTTGTTCACCAGGGTCCGCTCGTCCACGAGCCACATCCAGTCGTCCATGTCGAGGTGGATGGTACCGCCATCCTCGCGCTTCGCGTCGAGGACGTACTTCCAGCGCAGCGCGTTGCCCGCGGCCTCGCCCTTCGCCTCGCCCACCACGTCGGCGGCGGTGCCGGTGTAGCGGTTGCCGTCCTTCCGGATCGTCCAGACGCGCGTCTCCTTCGTCCCGTCGGCGTAGGTGAAGCGCTCGTCGAGCGTGCCCACGTCGCCGTTCCAGGTGCACGTCATCTCGACGGTCATGCGCTTGATCACCCTGCCGGAGCGGTCCTGCACGATGCCCCAGGCGTCTACCTGGCCGTTGAAATATTGCCTGAGGTCGAGGGTGGGCTTCTCGCTCGCGTAATCCTGCGGCGCGACGGTGGCGCATCCCGCGAGCACCAGCGCCGCGATGCCCGCGATGGCTTTCCTGATCATTGCTTTCTCCTTTCGGTCTTTCTTTCCCGCTGCGCGGGGGTAAGGCGGTTAACGCCGATGAACGCCGATGCCCCGCCGATTGCCGCAGATAATCCATGGGCCAGGGAATGGGTTCTCATGGTTCGTCGATTCGAGGTGGCGGCAGAGTCGAAATCCCATTCAGGAATCATCGGCGGCAATCGGCGGGGCATCGGCGTTCATCGGCGTTAACCGCCTTACCCCCGCGCAGCGGCAAACGGTGAAGCCCAAAGAACCCCCGCCGCGGCGAGCTTCAGCGCACAGGGCACCAGCGCGTACACCGCCGCGAGGACGAGCAGGGGTTCCGGGGAACTCTCCGCCCCCGGCGCGTAGCCGAAGGCCTGCAGCAGCGGCAGGGCGATTCCGGCCGCGAGCGCCAGGTTGAGCTTCGTCACGAGGCTCCACAGCCCGAAGTAGGCGCCCTCGTGGCGCCCCGCCCCGCGCGCCTCGTCGCCGTCGATCACGTCGGCGAGCAGCGACGGCGGGAGCGCGAGGTCGGCCCCCAGCCCGATGCCCGACAGCACGCAGATGGCGAGATAGGCCGCCACGTCGCCGGGCCCCAGCAGGAAGGCCCACACGAAGGCGGCGATGGACATCCCCATCGCGATGAGCCAGGCGCGCCCCTTGCCGATGCGCCGCGAGAGCCACACCCAGAACGGCAGTCCCGCCGCGCCCGCCGCGAAGTAGGCGACGAGGAAGGCGGGGCCGAGGTCGGGGCGGCGCACCACGTCCTCGATGAAGAACAGCACGAGGGTGGCGGGAATCGAGGCCGCGATGCCGTTCAGCATGAAGATCGCGAGCAGGCGCCGGAAGGGGGCGTTGGCCAGCGGGACGGTGAACGACCCGAGCGCGGCCGTGCCCGCGGGCGGGCGCCGCGGGTGGGCCGGGGGCGAGGCGAGGATCGTGATCGCGGCCGCCACCAGCACGAGCGGGGCGAAGAGCACCGCGAAGCGGGCGAAGCCCTCGCGCTCGCCCAGCGACTGGCGCAGCACCTCCGGCAGCGCGGCGGCGAGGAAGACGCCCACGAGGGCGAAGCCCTCGCGCCAGGCCGTCACCCGCGTGCGCCCCGCCACGTCGTCGGTGATCTCCGCGCCGTGCGCCTGGTAGCTCACGGTGACGAGGCTGAAGGCCGTGTACACCAGCACGAGGTTCGCGACGAGCCACCACGAGAGCCCCCCCGGGCCCGCCGCGGGCGGGTGGAAGAGCCCGGCCATGCCCAGGGCCAGCAGCGGCGCGCCCGCCGCCACGAAGGCCCAGCGGCTCGAGCCCCGGGCGCGCGCCCGGTCGCTCCACCAGCCGAAGAACGGGTCCTGCACCGCGTCCACGATGCGCGCCGCGAGCAGGATCGCGCCCACGCCCGCGAGCGACAGGCCCAGCGTGTCGGCGTAGAACTTCGGCACGTGCACGTAGATGGGCAGCGCCGCCATGGCGAGCGGCAGCCCCAGCGCGCCGTAGGCCGCGAGCTCGAGGCTCGTGGGTCGCGCGGGCACGGGCGGCCCCTACTCGGCGAGCCGGAGCATCCGCGCGCGCAGCTTCGGCTCGCTCGTGCGCTCGTCCAGCCAGATGGCGAAGAAGGCGCGCGCGAATTCCGGGTCCGGCACCGTGCCCAGCAGCCGGTCCTGGCTGTAGAAGCGCGCCTCGCGCCCCGGGATGCTCAGGCCCACCAGCCGGTCGCCGGGCCGGATGTCGGGAAAGAGCCGGTCCATCGCCTCCTCCCAGCGCCTGAGCCGGGCCGGATCGGTGAACCCCAGCCGGCGCATCTCCTCGAGGCTGCGCTGGGTCAGGTCGCGCCCCTTGATGTTCATCGCGTAGCGGATGTCGAGGGCGAAGACGCGGTCGAAGGACCACGCGTCGCCGGGCACCCACAGCGAGGAGTCGTAGACGTGCAGCCCGAACCAGCGCAGCCGCCCCTCGCCCAGGGGCTTGAGCGTCGGCATCTCCGAGGCGAGCGCCACCGGCAGCGGCGGCGAGGCCTGCGCGGGCTGTGCCTGCGCGAGCGCCGCGGCGAGGGCGAGCGCCGCCAGGAGCGCCCGCCTCACGCCGGCCTCTCCATCTCCAGGTGCACCACGTCGATGCGCCCGGCGTCGAACCCCACCTCGCAGTAGTGCAGGTAGAAGCGCCAGATCGCGAGGAACCGGTCGTCGAACCCGAGGGCCTTGATCTCGCGCTCCTTCGCGTCGACGGCCTCGCGCCAGCGGCGAAGCGTCTCGGCGTAGTGCGGCCCGAAGCGGAAGGGCTCGTGCACGGCGAGCCCGGCCGCGCGCGCCTCCGCCGCCAGGCGCTCCACGGGCGCGAGCATCCCGCCGGGGAAGATGTATTCCCGGATGAAGTCGCTCGTGCGCCGGTACTTCGGGAAGGCCGCCGCGTCGATGGTGATCGCCTGGATGGCGGCCCTGCCGCCCGGCACGAGGCGCTCGTGCAGCTGCCGGAAGTACGCCGGCCACCACCGCTCGCCCACGGCCTCGATCATCTCCACCGAGACGACGCGGTCCCAGGCGCCGTCGAGGTCGCGGTAGTCCTGGAAGCGCAGCTCGACGCGGTCCTCGAGCCCGGCCTTGCGGATGCGCTCGCGCGCGAAGTCGAGCTGGGCGCGCGAGATCGTGATGCCGGTCCAGCGGCACCCGCGCGTGCGCACGGCGTACTCCGCGAAGCCCCCCCAGCCGCAGCCGATCTCGAGCACGCGGTGCCCCGCGTGCACGCCCAGCGCGTCCAGCAGGCGCTCGTACTTGGCCTCCTGCGCCCGCTCGAGCGAGCCGTCGAGCCCCGGGGCGAAGAGGGCCGAGGAGTAGGTCATCGTGCGGTCGAGCCACAGCGCGTAGAAGTCGTTGCCGAGGTCGTAGTGGGCGTGGATGTTCTTCCGGGAGCCCGCGCGCGTGTTGGGGCGGAGCAGGTGCGCCAACCGGTAGAGGAAGGCGACCCCGGGGTTGCCGTAGAAGACCGACTCGAGCGCCTGCTGGTTGGCCTCGCACAGGGCGAGCAGCGCCGTCATGTCGCGGGTGGCGATGAGCCCGTCGCGCCAGCACTCGGCCACGCCGATGTCGGCCGCGCGGACCATGCGGCCCACGGCCCGCCAGTCGCGGATCTCGAGGTCGGCCGAGGGGCCTTCCTCGGCGCCGGCGAAGACGCGCCGCACGCCCTCGGGCGAGGTGACGGCGAGCCGCCCGCGGCGCAGGCGCGAGAGCACCCCGAACAGGATGCGGGCGGCGTAGGTGGGGGCGGGAAGCTGCGCGGCGTGCTGGGCGGAATTCACCGGGTCGTCTCCTGGAGCGGCGGCTCGGGCTTGGTGAAGAACGGCACGCGCTTGAGCCACAGCCTGAGCGCCTGCCAGTGGATTCGGGCGATCACGCCCGCGGTGAGGAGGGGATAGCCGAGGAAGGCCTTCGCGAGCGAGCGGGCCCCGATCGCCTCGGCGCGCCCGTCGATGAAGGTGGCGAGGAGCTTGCCGTCCCGGTCGTGGTAGTCGATGTGCGCGAGCTGGCCCGCGGCGTCGCCGGCGAATCGGAAGCGGTAGAAGCCTTCCACCTCGCAGAAGGGCGAGACGTGGAAGACCTTCTGCGCGCGAAGCCAGTCGCGCGGCCCGATGGGGCGGCCGTCCGCGTGCGCGAGGAGGTAGTTGTGGCGCTCGCCGAAGGTGTTGGACACCTCGCACAGCACCGCGCGAAGGGCGCCCGCGCGGTCGTGGCAGTAGTAGATGGCGATGGGGTTGAAGACGTAGCCCAGCACGCGCGGGAAGGCCTGCAGCAGGATCTCGCCGTCGGCGTTTCGCACCCCGGCGCGGGCGAGCTGCGAGCGCACCCACGGCTCGAGCGGCGAGCCGTCGCGCGGTCCGTGGTCGCGGCTCATGAGCGAGAGGAGGTTCCAGCGGTCCACCGAGAGGATGCCCCGGCCGGCCCCGGCCATCGCCGAGAGCGGCACGCGCAGGAAGAAGACCGGGTAGGCGAACGCGTGGCGCACCGGCCGGCGGCGGGCGTGGAACACGCGCCCGAAGAGGATCTGCGCCTGCATCACGCCGCCCAGGGGATCGGGACGCCCATCTGCCGGGCGACGTTCACCGCCGAGACCAGCCCGTCCTCGTGGAAGCCGTGGCGCGTCCAGGCGCCGCAATACCAGGTGCGGTCTCGGCCCTGCAGCGTGGCCACGCGCCGCTTGGCCTCGTCGGAGCCCTCGAGGAAGGCCGGGTGGTGGTAGTCGAAGCTCGCGAGCACGCGCTCCTGCCGCGGGGCGTCCACGGGGTTCAGGGTCACCATCACCGGCGAGGAGAAGGGCAGCGGCTGCAGCCGGTTGAGGAGGTAGGTGAGCGAGACCGGCTCGTCGGAGAGCCCGGGCCTGGGCGCGTGGAAGTTCCAGCTCGCCCACGCGCGGCGCCGGCGCGGCAGCAGGCGCTCGTCCGTGTGCAGCACCGCGACATTGGGCTGGTAGGGGATGGCCTTGAGCACCGCGCGCTCCTCGGTGGAGGGGTGCTCCAGCATCGCGAGCGACTGGTCGGTGTGGGTCGCGAGCACCACCTGGTCGAAGCGCTCGGCGCCCGCGTCGGTGGCCACCTCGGCCCGGTCGGGAAAGCGCCGCACCTGGCGCACCGGCGTGGAGAGCCGCACGTCCGGCAGGTCCGCCACCAGCCGTCGCACGTACTCGCGCGCGCCGCCCCGCACCGTGCGCCACTGCGGCCGGTTGGTGACCGCGAGAAGCCCGTGGTTCGCGCAGAACTGCAGGAAGGTCTGCATCGGGAAGCGGTTGATCTGCGTGGCCGGCGTCGACCAGATGCAGGCGGCCATCGGCACGAGGTAGAGCTCGCGCACCTCGCGGCCGTAGCCGCGCGCGTCGAGCCACTCGCCGAGCGTGCCGGTGACCGCGCCGCCGGAGGCGGCGAGCCGCGAGGCCTCGCGGTTGAAGCGCAGCAGGTCGGAGAGCATGCGCAGGAACGAGGGGTTCACCAGGTTCGAAGGCTGCGCGAACACCGTGGCGAGGGAGGTGCCCGACCATTCCAGCGCCCCGTCGCCGATGCGCACGGAGAAGGACATGTCCGAGTCGGCGGCCTGCACCCCGAGGGCGGCGAAGAGCTGCACCAGGTTGGGGTAGGTCCGGTCGTTGAAGACGAGAAAGCCCGTATCCACCGGATGGGTAATGCCGTCCACGGTGGCGTCCACGGTATTCGTGTGGCCCCCGGGATACGCGTTGGCCTCGAAAAGCACCACCTCGTGGCGCTTCGAGAGCAGCCACGCGCTGGCGAGCCCGGAGATTCCGGCTCCGATGACGGCGATCCTGGACATAAGCGCGCTAGGTTGGGGCAGGTCGCCCCCGCCTCCCATCGGACCAAGGGCCCATGCGGAAACGGGGTCAGGTTACTTTGCACAATTTTTGTGCAAAGTAACCTGACCCCGATTCCCTTCTAGAATGGGCGCATGTCCGTCCCGGCGTTCGAGGCGAAGATCTGCGACCCGCGCGATTTCCCGGCGCGCGCGGCCGGCCTCGCCCGCCCGCTCGTCTTCACCAACGGCGTCTTCGACATCCTGCACCGCGGCCACGTGACCTACCTCGCCGAGGCGCGCGCGCTGGGCGCGGCCCTGGCGATCGCGCTCAACACCGACGCGTCCGTGCGCCGCCTCGGCAAGGGCGGGGACCGGCCCATCAACGCGCTCGAGGACCGGCTCGCGGTGGTGGCGGCGTTGGAGAGCGTCTCGCTCGTCACCTGGTTCGACGAGGACACCCCCCTCGCGCGCATCCTGGAGTGCCGCCCCGACCGCCTCGTGAAGGGCGGGGACTGGGCCCCCGACCGCATCGTCGGCGCGGCGGAGGTGCGCAGCTGGGGGGGCACGGTGCACGCCATCGCCTTCCGGCACGACCGCTCCACGACCCGCCTTCTCGAGAGGATCCGGCTCTAGCCCGGCGCCGCCGATGAACGACCGACCCGCACTTCCCGAAGCCCTCGCCGAGCGCCTGCGCGCGATCGTCGGCGAGCGCGGCCTGGTCACCACGGCCGCCGACCTCGAGCCCTTCTCCGTGGACTGGCGCGGGCAGATCCGCGGCCGGCCGGCCCTGCTGGTCCGGCCCGCCTCCACGCAGGAGACGGCCGACGTGGTCGCCCTGCTCGCCGGGGCCGGCGTGGGCATCGTCCCGCAGGCGGGCAACACCAGCCTGTGCGGCGCCTCGGTCCCCGACGACTCGGGCGCGCAGGTCATCGTCAACGTCTCGCGCCTGAACCGCGTGCGCGCCGTCGACCTCGAGAACAACACGATCACCGTCGAGGCCGGCTGCGTCCTCGCGGAGCTGCAGCGCGTGGCGGCCGAGAACGACCGCTTCTTCCCCCTGTCGCTGGGCGCGGAGGGCAGCTGCGAGGTGGGCGGCAACATCTCCACCAACGCCGGCGGCACCCAGGTGCTGCGCTACGGCAACATGCGCGAGCAGGTGCTGGGGCTGGAAGTCGTGCTGCCGGACGGCCGCGTGTGGGACGGCCTGCGGGGCCTGCGCAAGGACAACACCGGCTACGACCTCAAGCACCTCTTCATCGGCGCCGAGGGCACGCTCGGGATCGTGACGGCGGCCGTGCTCAAGCTCTACCCGCGGCCGCGGGCGATCGCGACGGCGCTGGTCGCCGTGCCCGACCCGGCCGCGGCGGTCGCCCTCCTCGGCCGGCTGCGCGCCGCCTGCGGCGAGCGCGTCACGGGCTTCGAGCTCATCGCGCGCGCGTGCCTGGACCTCGTCTTCCGGCACATCCCGGACCGCCGCGACCCCTTCGCCGAGCCCTACCCGTGGTACGCGCTCGTGGAGCTCTTCGACAGCACGGCGGGAGGCTCCCTCGCGCAGCTCCTCGAGGACGCGCTGGGCGAGGCCGCCGAGGCCGGCCTGGTCACCGACGCGGTGATCGCCTCGAGCGAGGCGCAGCGGCTGGCGCTGTGGGAGCTGCGCGAGAACACCTCGGACGCGCAGAAGGCGGAGGGGGTGAGCGTCAAGCACGACGTCTCCGTGCCGGTGAGCCGCATCGTCGGGTTCATCGACGAGGCCGACCGCGCCCTGCGCGCGGCCTTTCCCGGCGTCCGCCTGCTGGCCTTCGGGCACGTGGGGGACGGCAACCTCCACTACAACGCCTTCCCGCCGCCGGGCGAGAAGCCCGACTTCGGCCAGTGGACGCCGCAGGTGAACCGCGTGGTCTACGGCATCGTGCGGCGGCTGGGCGGCTCGATCAGCGCCGAGCACGGCATCGGGACGCTCAAGCGCGACGAGCTGCCGCACTACAAGCCGGCGGTCGAGCTCGAGCTCATGCGCGCCGTGAAGAGGACCCTCGACCCGCGCGGGATCATGAACCCCGGCAAGGTGCTCCGCCCGTGAGCGAGTCGATCCCCGAGGACGCGAAGGCCTTCTTCGACCTGGCCAACCGGTTCGTGGCGCAGGCCAACGACCTCGCCGAGGAGCACGGGCGCGCGCGCGTGGCGGCCGCGATCCTCTGGGCGGCCTCGCGCTACGGCGCCTTCGCCTGGGCCATGAGCGGCGCGCCGGGCCGGCAGGCGCCCGAGGAGGCGCTGGACCTCTTCGGCGCGCAGTACCGCAAGATGATGGAGGACAACCTCCGGCGGATGCTGGAGGAGCTCTCGCCCCCCCCGGGCTGAGCCGCCGGAAAGGCGGCCGCCCGCGGCCCGCCCCTGCGTTCGCGCCCCGGCTTCCGTTTGGGCATCATGCCGCCATGACCCCGCTGACGATCGCCGAGGACGTCGCCGCGCTCGAAGCCTGCCTGGACGCCCCGTCCTCGCCCGCGGCGGAACGCCTGGCGGCCGCGGTGGCCGGGCGCCTGTGCGCCGTGGCGGCCTCGGACGCCCTCGAGCTGCGCGAGGTCGCCGTGCGCGGGCTCCTGCTGGCGAGCCACCAGTTCTACCGGACCGGGAGCGCGGCCCGCGCCGCCGAGCTGCTGCGGACGGCCACCGGGATCGCCGAGGGCGCGGACCCGGCGCTGCGCATCCGGCTGCTCCTGCGGCTCGGCGAGATCGAGCTCCTCAACTACGACGTGGGCGCGGCCCTGGGGCACACGGCGGCCGCCCTGGACGTCGCGCGCCAGGCGGGCCGGACCGTGGACGAGGCCCAGGCGTGGGTCACCTACGGCATGGCGCTGGACTGGGCCGGCCTCTACCAGCAGGCCGACGCCCACTGGGCGCACGCGCTGAAGGTCGTCGAGGACGCCGACGACGCGCGGCTGCGAGGCAACATCTGGGCGCTGCGCTGCCCCCTGGGCTTCCGCCTGCGCGCCGGGGAGGAAGGGACCGCCGAGGAAGCGTGCCGGCGGGCGCTCGACTGCGCCCTGCAGACGGGGCCCCGCTTTCGCGACTCCATGGCGTGCACGGCGCTGTGCAACTGGGCGGCCCTGGACATCCAGCGCGGCCGGGTGGACGACGCCCTCGCGCACCTCGACCGGGCGGCGTCCTTTCCCAACCAGGGCGTGCGCCCGCGCTGGCTCATCGACGTGCTGCGGGCCATGGCCGCCGTGCGCCGCGGGAACGACCCCGGCACCCGCGCGGCGCTCGACGCCCTCCTCGAGCCGCAGCGCGCTCCCGCCATCGCCTACGTGATCGAGACTTATGCGGTGCTGGCCGCCATGTACGCGAACATGGGGGACGCGGCGCACGCGGGCGAGACCCTGGCCCGGCTCTCGCGGGAGCGGGCCCGCGCGCTCTGGGCGATGCTGCGGGGCCCGGGCTTCGCCGGCGCGCCGGTTCCGGCCGTTCTCGAGACCGCGGGCCCCGGGGCCGGGGAAGACGGGAGCACGGCCCTGCTGGTGCGCCTGGCCGTGACCGCCGAGCTGCGCGACGACGCCACCGGCAAGCACTGCTTCCGCGTGGGGCGCCTCGCGATGCTCCTGGGCCGCCGCGCGGGCCTGCCGGAGGAGGAGCTCGCGGGGCTGGACCTCGCGGCACGGCTTCACGACATCGGCAAGATCGTGATCCCGGACGCGATCCTGCTCAAGCCCGGGCGGCTGGACGACACCGAGATGCACCTGATGCGCTCGCACACGGTCATCGGGGCGGACATCCTCGAAAGCAGCGCGCTGCCGGTGGTCGACGCCGCCCGCGCGATCGCCCGCCACCACCACGAGCGCTGGGACGGGACCGGCTATCCGGACGGGCTCGCGGCGGAGGCGATCCCGCTCGCCGCGCGCGTCGCGGCGCTGGCGGACGTCTACGACGCCCTCACGCACGACCGGCCCTACAAGCGGGCCTGGACCCACGACGAGGCCGTCGCCTACGTCGCGGGCGCGCGGGGAAGCCAGTTCGACCCGCGCCTGGCCGACCTCTTCCTCGCGATGATGTCCGAGGCGAGCGCGGACCTCGGGGAGTTCCTGCGCGAGATCGAGAGCGCCGCGGCCGCCTCGCCCTACGTCCTGGCGCAGTCGCGGGTGGCGCGCGCCCTCGAGGCGCTGCCCTAGCTCACTTCGCGGCGCGAAGCCTCGACGCCCCGGCCTCGGTCGTCGCGCCCGGCACCGGGTCCGCCCGCCAGCGCTCCGCCTGCAGGCGCACCACGTCGGAGAGGCTCCCCGATTCCTGGAAGCGCTCCCGCAGCCAGCGGCTGTCGTTCAGCTCGCGGTCGGCCCGGTCGCCGAGCGCGCGCAGCGCCTCGCTCGTCCCCAGCTCGTCGCCGAGCCGCTGCAGGCGCAGGAGCGTGGCCATGAGGTCCTCGCGCAGGCGGATGTGCGTGTGCGCGCCCGGGTCCGCGAGCATCGCCTCGAAGCCGAAGCGGCAGGCCTGGAAGCGGTTGTAGCCGTAGACGCGGTAGTGGGGCTCGACCGGGCCCGCGCGGCGGTTGCGGAGCAGGTCCGCCGCCAGGGTCTGGGCATAGGCCGCCAGCTCCGCCGCGGCCGACACGGTGAGAGGGGTGTCGCCGATGCGGATCTCGATCGTCCCGTACTCGGGCTTGGGGCGGATGTCCCAGTAGAAGTCCTTCATGCTCGCGACGATGCCGTAGCCCGCCATCTCGTCGAAGTAGCGGTTGAACTCCGCCCACGACCCCACCGGGGGCATGTGCCCGGCCAGCGGGAAGGCCGACACCGCGTGCAGGCGCGAGGTCTCGAACGAGGTGTCCTCGCCCTGGTAGAAGGGCGAGGAGGCGGACAGCGCGATGAAGTGCGGGATGTAGCGCGCCATCCGGTGCGTGAGGTACACCGCGTCGTCGCCGGACTCCACGCCGACGTGGATGTGCTGGCCGAAGACGGTGAACTGCTTGGCGAGGTAGCCGTAGAGCGCCGAGACCTTGAGGAAGCGCTCCGTCGGGAAGATGCGCCGCTCGCTCCACTGGTGGAAGGGGTGCGAGCCCCCGCCGGCCACCGCGAGGTTGAGCCGACCGGCGGCCTCGACGATGCCGTCGCGCGTGCGCACGAGCTCCTCGCGCAGCTCGGCGAAGCGCCGGTGCACGGTGGAGTTCACCTCGATCATGCTCTCGGTGATCTCGGGCTTCACCTCGCCGGGCAGCGGCGCCTTGGCGAGGCGCGCGAGCAGGTCCGGCGCGCCGCGCGTGAGGTTGAAGTCGCGCGTGTTGAGCACCATGAGCTCCAGCTCGACGCCGAAGGTGAGGGCGTCCGACCGGCCGAATTCGAGGGGCATGGGTTCCTCCTATCGGGGTTGGCCGGCGATGCCCGCGTCCGCGGGCCGCGCGGCGGTCGCGGCCGGTGGCGGGGCCGGGGCCGCTTCCCTCGC
This sequence comes from uncultured Lysobacter sp., assembly GCA_964576455.1. Classification (GTDB taxonomy): domain Bacteria; phylum Pseudomonadota; class Gammaproteobacteria; order Burkholderiales; family Usitatibacteraceae; genus FEB-7. The sequence continues at coordinate 24,916 of CAZNWZ010000001.1, read as the reverse complement.
GAACCGCAGCCCCCATTGCACCGCCAGCGGGCCGGCCAGCTCCATGACGGCGAGCGAGGCGAGGAGCACGGCCGCGAGCTGCTGGCCGAACTCCGGATAGAGCCGCGTGACGTCGTGCTGCAGCAGCAGCGCGAGGGACGACAGGGGCAGCAGCGTCGCGCCCAGGGCCACGGCCTGGCGCGCGCGCAGCCCGCCCAGGGGCGCGACGGCGAGCACCCCCAGGAACTTGCCCGCGGCGCGGGCGACGACGAACGCCGCGGCCGCCCACCCCGCCGCCTCGAAGGCCGACAGCGGAAGGCTCGCGCCGGTGATCACGAAGAGCACCACGTAGAACAGGCGCGAGGCCCGGCCCAGGTCCACCGCCATCAGCTCGTGGCCGCGGCCCTCGCCCCGCGAGAACATGCCGAAGGCGAGGAGCGCGAGGATCACGGAGAGCTTCGCGGCCTGAGCCAGGCCCACGGCGGCCACGACCAGGCCCGCGACGAGCGTGAAGTGCAGCTCGGGGCTGCGCTCGAGCCGGCCGGCGAGCGCGCGCGCGAGGGAGGCCACCGCCCCGCCCAGCGCGAGGGAGCCGGCGAAGAGGTAGAGCGGGTGCAGCACCGCGCGGGTGAGGTCCAGGCGCACCTCGTAGTGCACCGTGGCGAGGAGCATGGTGACCACCACCGAGGCGATGAGGCCGTTGAGCGCGACCAGCGCGAAGGCGCGCTCGGTCACCTGGCCCTCGGCGCGCGTGTCCTGCGCCACCAGGAGCACCACGGCGGGCGAGGTGGCCATCGCGATCGCGGCCGCGAGGCCCGCCTGCAGAGGCGTGAAGTCGAGCGCCGAGAGGGCTGCGAAGACGAGGCCGAAGACGAGGGCGCATTCGCCCACGCTCGTGGCGGCGAGGGTCCAGTCGCGCCGGAGCCAGCCGAGGTCCAGGCGCCGGCCCACCTCGAAGAGCACGAGCCCCATCGCGATGTCGACGAACATGCGCGCCTCCTCGAGCAGCGGCCCGAGGTTCATCGCGGCGGCCACGGGGGCGATGGCCAAGCCCACCAGCACGTAGCCGATTATGCGCGGCAGGCGAAGCCGGCGCGCCGCCTCGCCGCCGAGCATGCCCGCGACCAGCAGGACGCCGAAGAGCAGCGGATAGCTGAGCGTGAGCGGCCACGCGGGCAGAAAGGGAAGGTCGGCCATGGTCTGCTCTCCCGGTGGGTGGGAAACCTGCGGCTCGCGTGGAGGAGAGTGCCTCGCCCCCTCTGGCGGGGGTCTGCCGGAGGCGCGCGCAAACGCGTGCCCCGGATTATGATGGCGGCGGGCGTATCCTGCCGGATCCGGCCCGACAGTCTTCCGACCGCGCGCCTGCCCCGGAGTTCCCGGGCGGCCGTCGCCGGGGGGCGACGAAGACCGACCGACATGGCGCAGACCCAATATACCAACACGCTTCCGCTGGACTCCATGCTCATGGAGTACCGGCTCACCGCCATCCTTGGCGTGGGCGGCTTCGGCATCACCTACCTCGCGCGCGACACGCTGCTCGAGAAGGACGTCGCGATCAAGGAGTTCTTCCCCGCCGGCGACGTGGCGCGCGTGGACGGCACCACCGTGGCCATCACCAACACGGAGCGGACCGAGGACTACCAGTCCGGCCTCGACCGCTTCCTCAAGGAGGCCCGCACCCTCGCCGGCTTCAGCCACCCGAACATCATCCGGGTGAACCGCTACTTCAAGGCCCACGGCACCGGCTACATGGTGATGGACTACGAGGAGGGCGAGTCGCTCAAGACCTGGCTCGAGAAGCACCCCCTGCCCTCGGAGGCCGAGATCAAGGCCCTGCTCGCCCCGATCCTGAGCGGCCTCGCCAAGGTCCACGAGGCGGGGTTCCTGCACCGCGACATCAAGCCGGACAACATCTTCCTGCGCACGGACGGCACGCCCGTGCTGCTCGACTTCGGGTCGGCGCGCGCGGCCAAGGGGCCGACGATGCGCACCCTCACGGCCCTGGTCACGCCCGGCTACGCGCCGTTCGAGCAGTACACGACCAAGTCGCACCAGGGACCCTGGTCCGACATCTACGCCCTGGGGGGCGTCGCATTCTTCGCGGTCACCGGGGAGAACCCCCCGGACGCGCTCACGCGCATGCGCGAGGACAACGTCGCCGACATCCTCGCGCGGGCTCACGGCCGCCACGGGGACGAGTTCCTGGACGCGATCGCCTGGGCCCTGCAGCTCGACGAGAAGCAGCGGCCCCAGAACGTCGCCGAGTGGCGCAGCCGCATCCTGGGCGAGCAGGCGGCCCCGGCCGCGCCGCCGCCGGACTTCGAGCTCGACGCCTTCGGGGGCGGCCAGGCCCCGGCCCCGGCGGGGCCCGCGACGACGAAGGCGCCCGCCGCCGCATCCCCGACCGCTCCCCCGACCGCCCCCGCCACGGCGCCGGCCGCGCCGGCCGCCCCCGCCGGGACCGGCCTCACCGGGTCGCCCAACACGCAGGACATCTCGTCGTTCCTGGAGCAGCGCGAGAGGATCGAGAAGGCGCTGCAGGAGAAGTTCCAGAAGGTCCTCACGGTGATGTTCACGGACCTCAAGGGCTCGACCGCCATCGCCGAGTCCGCGGGCGACATCGCGGTGCGCGCGATGCTCAAGAAGTACCACGACCTGTGCCTCATCGCCGTGAACCGGCACGGCGGCACCCTGGTGAAGACGATCGGCGACGGCTCCCTCTCGCACTTCGCGGACGCGGCGGCGGCCTGCCGCGCGGCCTGCGACATCCAGCGCGGCATGGAGGAGATCAACCTCTCCGGCAAGTACAAGACGCTGCTCCTCGCGCGCATCGGCATGCACACGGGCGAGTGCATCCTGGAGAAGAACGACATCTTCGGCGACGTGGTGAACACCGCCTCGCGCTTCGAGTCCTCCGCCCACCCCGGCGAGATCTTCGTCTCGGAGGACACCTTCAACGCGGTCGGCGACAAGAGCGAGTTCTACGCGCGCTTCGACCGCGAGGTGACGCTCAAGGGCAAGAGCATGCCCTTCAAGGGCTACACGGTCTTCTGGGACCCGAAGGAGATCGAGCTCGACCGCAACCGCCCGCAGGAAGCGCCCGCCGCGAAGCCGCCGACGCCCGCCTGGAAGATCGCCGCCTACGTGGCGGTGCCCGTGCTGCTGGTCGCGGTCGCCGCCTTCTGGATCCGGGGCGGGGACAAGCTCTCGGGCGACTCGCGCCGCACCATCGAGCACTCGATCGAGAGGAAGTGAGGCGCTGCCGCCTGCGCGCGGCTCAGCCCGTGCGGCGGGCGCGCCAGCGCCTGAGCCCGAAGAACACCCCCACGCAGAGCAGGAGCAGGCCGATGCCGGCGGCCGCGTAGTAGGCCTCAGGGCGGGTGTAGAGGAACGACTCGAGCGGCGAGTAGCTGCCCTTCTTGCCCGTCGCGTAGCGCGCGCCGGAGTTCATCGCGCTCACGAGCGGCTCGGCCTCCGTCGGCTCGATGAGGACGAGGTCGCCCTGGGTCTGTCCCTGCACGGCGGCGTTCGTGAGCAGCGCGCTCGCCGCGAGCAGGTCCTCCGCCCGCTCCGCCGTGAGGAGCGTCACGGTGCGGCCGGCGAACCACGGCGACTGGAACTGCATGAGCAGCCCCCGGCCGGTGCCGAGGGCCCCCTTCTGCCGGCTCGTGGCCGCGGCGGTGTTCTCGGTGTTCCACCCGCGGACGACGGGATAGGGCACGAGGGCCTCGCTGTCGGCGACCTTGAGCGGCGCGGCCTTCAGCACCTCGGCGCCGAGGGTCCCCATGCGCCCGACGACCAGCACCTCCGCCTCGCCGGACGGGCGCTCGTGCGTGAGCTCCATCTCGAAGAGCGGGAAGCCGTTGCGCTGCGTGGCCACCCCCAGCACGTTCAGCGCGGCGGCGAGCACCCGGTCGTCCTTCTCGGTGAGCCAGACCTTGGCCTCGTGGCCGTCGGGCCAGCGAGTGAGGGGGAAGCCGCTGTGCATGAACAGCTCCAGCCGCGGCATCTCCACGAAGTGGGGCATCGGCGGGAACGAGATCGTGGAATTGCCGTAGAGCGTCAGGAAGAGCCCGTCGGGCTGGATGAGGTCGCAGACCTGCCCCGGGGCGTGCAGGTTCGCCGCGAACTCGATCGTGTTCGTCCCCGGCTTGAACACGTAGGTCGGGATGTCGAGCTTGTAGCCGTCGATGAAGTTGCCCGAGGGGCTGTCGAGGGCCACCGCCCGCACGCCCCGGCCGTTCACGGAAATGGAGAACGAGGAGTCGTTCTTCAGGCCCGCGCCGTAGGAGAAGTTCAGCGAGAGCTTGGCGTACTGGTTGGGGCGGATGTGGAAGTCCGGCGGCAGGCGGAAGGTGATGCCGCGCGAGCCGGGGTTCACGCCCACGAAGCTCTGGCTGGGGAAGTTGAGCGTGGAGAACTCGTAGACCTGGTCGGTCGCGATGGTCTCGCGGCCGCTGTACTGCCGCACCTCGGGGATCGTGAAGCCGAAGGCCTCGAGCTCCTGCGAGCCGGGGAAGCGGAAGCTGATGTTCGTGAAGGTGATGGCCGCGATCTTCACGGCCTCGTCGGTCTCCCCCGTCACGGCGAGGAGCGCCCGCTTCGGGTCCGGCGCGCCTGCCTCGCCCACCATGGGCGCCACGCGCAGCAGCCCGCCCTTGGCCGCCGGCAGGGAGGCGCCCTCGCCGAGCAGGCGCGCGACGAACGGGCGCTTGCCGACCACGACGTTGTCCACCCCGGGCCGGAGCCGGCGCGAGACGGTGAAGCTCACCTGCCGGTAGTCGAAGCGGCGGGCGATGCCCGAGGCGACGATGCCGGCGATCGTGGCGCTGCGGGCGGAATCGTCCTCCGTGACGATGTGCACGTCGCCGGCGGGCATGAGCCTGGGGTCGAAGACGAAGCTCGAAAGCGCCGACAGCCGCAGCGGGACGTCCTTCCACTCGTACTGCATCTCGATCCAGGAGTCGCGCAGCGAGATGTTCGTCCACAGGTCCGGCGCGCAGGGGCTCTCGCACTGGTTGCGCGAGAAGTGCTGCGCGACGTGGAAGGACAGGCTGTTGTAGCCCGGCACGATGAGGCTGGTGGGGATCTCGATGCCCAGCTTCACCTCCGGGGCCACCGGGTTGAGCCGCGCCTGCGCCACCGGCTGGCCGGCCATCTTCACGACCAGCTGGGAGGTGTCCGGGAGCAGGTTCGTCGAGACGGTGTAGCGCAGGTGCAGCTCCAGGCGCCGGACCGTCCAGCGCTCCGGCACCGGCACCGAGATCTCCTTCTCGTCGCTCACGCAGCGCAGCTCGAGCTTCTTGAGGGGCGTGAGGTCCTGCAGGCGCAGCTTGATCGTCTCCGCGGCGGCCGGGGCGGCGAGGGCGAGGAGCGCGAGGAGCAGCGGGGCGAGGCGGGTCACGGCCGGGCCTCCCCGGCGCGAACGGTCCGCCCGGCGGCGAGGCCGCGGACCCGCTCCCACGCGAAGCGGGCCACGAAGGTGAGGCAGACCCAGGCGCCGCGCAGGCCCATGCGCGTGAGCCCGCCCAGCACAGCGCCGAAGGTCGTGCCCCGCTCCCGCGCGTCCCACACCGCGAGCCAGCGCGCGCTGTCGCCGTACACGTAGTGCACCACGTCGGGGAAGGTCTGCGGGGGCGTGAGGAAGTGCGCCCCGCAGAGCGTGCGCCCGCCGCGGCTGTCGAAGCGCCGCACCTCGGCCTCGAAGTAGCTGACCAGCCCGTCCGCGCTCGCGGCCTCGACGACGATGCGCTCGCGGTCCTTCACCTCGAAGTCGAATCGGGAGACGAACCCCAGCCCGGAGAGGGAGAGGTCCACCAGGTCCACCGCGACGCGCGCGCGCACGCGCGGGAACTGGACCATGGCCTGCCCGGAGACCGTGAGCCGGTGGTGGCGGCGTGCCTGCCGGCGCTCCCACAGGGCGCCCAGCGTCACGATGCACAGGTAGACGTTGTAGAGGCACCAGCCCAGCGTCACGTAGACGGTCTCCCGGAACTCCGGCTGCAGCCAGATGCGCGTGAGGCCGGAGAACGCGGCGGCCGCGTTGAGGCACAGGATCGCGAAGAAGAAGAACGAGAGCGCGTTGAGCTGCTCCTTCTGGAAGCCCGTCCCCTTGGGCGTCACCTTGAAGGTGGGCCGGCGCGGGTTGCGCAGCACCCCCAGCACGGCGGGCGCCAGGAAGACCGACTGCACGCTCTCGTAGATCTCGGAGAAGAGCGGGCGCCGCGTCCGGCCGAACAGGAAATCGGACACGAGGAAGGTCGACAGGACGTACGGCAGGGCATAGGCCAGCACCTGCGGCGCCGAGGCGTGGTAGATGGCCAGGCCGAAGATCAGGAAGGCCGCCGGGGCGAGGAAGTAGATGACGCGCGCGATGCCGAAGAACCAGAACAGGCAGATGTTCACGTAGCACAGCCGCTGCGCGACCGACAGGCCGCGGCAGAACACGGGGTTGTGCAGGATGAATATCTGCGTCATGCCCTGCGCCCAGCGCGTGTGCTGCACGGCGTAGTCGGCGTAGGCCTCCGGGGCGAGGCCGCAGACCATGGGCCGGTTCACGTAGGCGCTGCGGTAGCCCCGCCGGTGCAGCTCGAAGGCGGTCTCGGCGTCCTCGGTGATCGACTGCCCGCTCACGCCGCCGATCTCCTCGAGCATCGCGCGGCGCATGATCGCGGCCGAGCCGCAGAAGTAGCTCGCGTTCCAGTTGTCCATCCCGGGGTGGATCACGCGGTAGAACATCTCGCTCTCGTCCGGCACCGGCGCGTCGCCGCCGAGGCTGCGCTCGGCCGGGGCGGCGTTGGCGAAGAAGTGCGGCGTCTGCACGAGGAAGAGCTTCGGGTCCCGCAGGAAGTGGCCCGCCGTCTCCTGCAGGATGTCGGCGGTCGGGACGTGGTCGCAGTCGAGGAACAGGACCAGCTCGCCGTCCGAGCGGGTGAGCGCGTGGTTGAGGTTGCCCGCCTTGGCCTGCCGGTTGGTCTCGCGCGTGAGGTACTCCACGCCGAGCTGGCGGGCCATCTCGACGAGCCGGTAGCGGCGCTGCCAGGCCTCGGCCCCGTGCTCCGGATGGCGGCGCCGGGCGAGCGTGCCGCCGTCGTCGAGGATCCACACGCGCAACTTCTCGCGCGGGTAGTCGATCTGCGTGGCGGCGAGCGCCGTCACGCGCACGATCTCCGGGTCCTCGCCGTAGGTGGGGATGAACACGTCCACGCTCGGCCACTGCGAGCGGTCCGCCGGCAGCGGGGCCGGGGCGCGCACGAGCGGCGAGGCGTTCACGAACAGGCTCAGCAGGTGCAGGCTGAGCGAGTACACCTCGGCGAGGAAGAGCAGCGCCATGCCCGCGAAATCGACGGCGTTGGTGTAGATGAGGGTCTCGAAGGCGCGCCACCAGAGGTAGCGCAGCGCGAGGAAGGCGGCGACGAGGATGAAGACGAAGCGCCACGGGGCCTCGCGCGAGCGCCGGAAGAGGTCCAGGACGAAGAGCGCGCCGAGGCAGGCCCAGCCGGCGGCCAGCTGGAGCAAGCCCGGGAAGTGCGCCTCGCGAAGGCTCACGACGTAGAACACGATCCCCGTGCCCAGCACCAGGATCGAGAGATTGGCGGCCTCGTCGGGATCGCGCGGAACGGCCCCGAGGAGCGCCCGGCCGCGCTCGCGCGCCCAGGCGCGCCACGCCGGGAGGCGGCGGGAAAGGGTCGCGCTGCCCGCGCCGGCCGTCACCGCTTCACCGGAGCGCCGCCGGCCGGCGGGCTTGCGGCCGCGGCGCGTGCGGCGGGAGGTCCCGGCGGCGGTGCCGGGCGCGGCTCGAGCGGGGGAAGCGCCACCCGGCCGCTGCCCGCCACGGCGGGCGAGACGGGCAGGATCATCCCGCCCATCTCCTCGCGGTAGAGGATCCCGCCGCCGCTCGATTCCTGGAACTGCACGACGGTTCCCACCGCGCCCGTGAATCCGGGGCGGTGCCGGGGGGGCTCCGGAAGGGCGGCGAACGCGGAAATCCCGGTCGCGGTCGCGGCGGCGGCGCAGGCGGCCCGCGCCGCGAGCAAGCGGCAGCCGTCGGCTTCCTCTTCGTTGCGCGAGCCTCCCATGCGTGCGCCTCGATCCAATTGTTGGAATTGAACGATGCGGAAATCGTCACTTTGTGACCGGACTTTTACCACGCTTGGCCCGGCATTGCACAATTTTCAAGGGTGCTTCCGGCAGGTCAGGGAGCGCCGCGGCGCGCTTCCGCGCGCTCGCGCAGCGCCGCCTTGGTGAGCAGGAGCAGCACCGCCGAGTAGTAGCCCGCGTCGCGCTCCAGCGCCGGCAGGCTCGCCGCCCGGGCGCGCGGGAAGTCGCGCACCGCCTGCGCCACCGCGCGGATGCCGGGCGAGGCGCCGTGGGTGTCCACGCCGTCGTCCTTCAGGTTGGTCCACGCCGGCAGGAACGGCGCGCCGGCGAAGAACGCCCAGAACTCGCGGTAGGGCCTGAGCAGCGCGTCCGTCTCGCGCCCGCTCCAGATCAGGTACACGGGGATGCGGACCGCGTCGTAGCCGAACCGGGGGGGATGGCCGTCGGCGGGCGCCACGCGCTCGCCCAGGCGCAGCCAGTCGGGGGGCAGCGCCCATCGCCCGAAGTAGGAATAGCGCAGCATCGCGATGCCGGTCGCGGAGAGCTCCTCCCATTCCGGCGCCGCGTCCGCGCGGCCGATCTCGCGCAGCGCCGGGAAGACCCAGTAGGACAGGTTCACCGTCGTGCCCTCGGGCTTCTCGAATCCCTCGAGCCCCGGCAGCAGCACGAGGCCGTGCGCCGTGCGCCGCAGCAGCTTCGCCCGCACGTCCTGCGCGATGCGAAGCGCCGCCGCGCGGTGCTCCGGCGACTTCCACTGGTCGGCCGCGCGCAGCAGCGCCCAGGCCACGAGCAGGTCGCCGTCGCTCGCGTTGTTGCGGTCGGTGACGCCGCGCGAGGGCTCCCAGCGCCAGGCGAGGAGCCCGTCGCCGCGCACCTGGAGGTTGCGCCTCGTCCAGTCCCACAGGCGCTCGAAGGCGGCGCGGTCGCCGTGCGCCGTCGCGAACAACATCGCGTATCCCTGCCCCTCCGAATGGCTGATTCCCCCCTGGCCGGCATCGACCACGCGGCCGTCCTCGGCGACGAAGGCCTCCTTGAAGGTCGTCCAGTCCGCATCGGCCGCCACGGCAACCGGCGCGCAGAGCGCGAACGCGAGTTTCACGATCGCGAAGGCCGCGAGCCGGGCGACGGCCGGTGCGTTCATGGCTTGCGCGGCCACAGGGCCGGCGGCTCCGGCGGGAGGGGGGAAGCCGCGGAGGCCGGTGCCGCGGGCGCCATCGGCGCCGCCGTCGCCGGCGAGGCCTCGCGATGCGCGCGCACTTCGTCGCGGTTGCGGACGATGCGCGCGTCGAAGGGCGCGATCCTCGCGGCGCGCTCGAGGAGGATCCACGCCGTCCGCAGGTCGCCGTGCCGCGCGCTTTCGGCGGCCGCCTCGTTGAGGGCCGCGGGATCGTAGGGATCGAATCCGGGTGGGCGGCCCTCCTTCGCCGCGGCCGGGCACGCGATCCCCGCGAGCGCGGCGAGCAGGGGCAGGAGCCTGGGGGTCCTCACGTCCGTTCCTCCATCAGTACTGCGAGCCCGGCAGTACCGGCTCCGGCGGGAGCGCCACCGGGCGGGCCGACGGCCGGTCGGCCAGGAAGCGAAGGTAGAGCAGGAAGCGGTTCGGCGTGTAGTTGGTCGAGCGCTCCAGCTCGGCGCGCGCGCCGACGAAGAGCCCCGGCAGCAGCTGGTGCTCCACGGCCGCGCCCAGCGCGCGGCCGTAGCTGCGACCCTGGTCGCCGCCGGCGTGGAACGGATCGACGCCGGTGAAGGGCGCGAGCGCCTCGGCCTGCGCCTGCAGCGCCGGATCGGTGGGGAAGAACGGCGCGCGGTCGAACTCGGACCACGCCACCGACACCGACGCGCGCACCGCGAACGAGGTGAGCGGCGTGCGGAAGGCGTAGGCGACGGGGATCGCGAGCGAGCGGTACGTGCGCGGGCTGTAGTAGCCCCCGTGACCGAAGGTGAACTCGCCCGCGTTCTCGGCGTGCCGCCACCACATGCCCGTGAGCCCCAGCGTGAGCTGGCGGTCCTCCTCGTTCACGAACCGGCGGTAGCCCCCCGCCATGAGCTGCGCCCGGTCGTTCGCGAGCACGTCGCGGCCGTCGAGCCGGTGCAGGCCGAGCGAGCCCCACGCGCCGTACTCGCCGCCGCTGTCGCGCGCCACGCCCAGCCGCACGCCGGTGGCCACGACGCCGCCCCAGGTGCGGCCCGTGCGGGGATCCTGCGTGCCGGACCACGACAGCAGGCTGCTGGTGACGGGCCGGCGCGAGACGTCGATGGAATACGACGCCGGCCCCAGGTCGCCCCGGTAGAGCAGCCCGCCCAGGAAATTGACCACCGGGAAGCCCGCGGGGCTCGAGCCTGCATCGACGCGCAGCCCCGGCCGCTCCAGCCCCGCGCCGAAGGCCACGCCCGTCTCGAGCTGCGCCACGGAGCCGGTTGCGCACGGCGGCTGGCACAGGAGGACGCTGCCGAAGGTGGCGGCCTCCGCCGTGTCCGCCAGGTCGAGGGCGCCGGCGTTCACGCGCGCGGGCTCGGCGCGCACGAACCACTGGAAGTCGCCCACGGCGTTCTCGCGCCACTCCAGGGGCAGCTCCTGTGCGCTCACCTGCGACTTGCCGCTGGTGCCGGCGCGGTAGCGCCAGTCGAGGGCGGAGGAAAAGAGGGGCGAGCGCCGGTCCAGGAGCTCGGCGAGGCGGCGGTGCTCGCCGGGATAGCCCTGTTCCTTCGCGAGGGCCGCCGCGGGGGCCGCCTCGACGACGAAGGGCCCGCCCGGGACGGACGGCCGCGAGAGCGCGGACAGGCCGGCCTCGGACGCGCGGCGCGCGAGGCGTGCGGCCCGCGAGCGCTGCTCGAGCGCGATCGCCTGTTCCGGCGCCCCGTCCGCGAGGGCGAGCCGCGCCGCGACGGCGAGCGCCCCGGGATCCTCGGGACTCGCGGCCAGGGCGGCGTCGACGAGCGGCCGCGCGGCCTCATGCTCGCCCCGCTCCACGAGGACCTCCGCGAGGGCGATCGCGGCGTCGGTGTCGCCGGGCCGCTCGCCGAGGATCGCGCGATAGGCGTCGGCCGCCTCGGCGGAGCGTCCCGCCTGGCGAAGCGCGGCCGCCTGCCGCCACGCGAGCCAGCGCTTCAGGTCCGCAAGCTCGCGCTCCTGCGCCGGCGTCTTCGGGCCGGCCGGCGCGAGATTCTCCAGCAGCGCGCCCAGCTCGGCATCGGCCTGCATGCGGTTGAGCAGCCTCGCCTGCCCGATCCGCCAGTCCAGCGGCGGTTGCGCGGGCGGCGCCGAAAGGCGATCGAGGAGCGCGCGCGCGGCGGCGAAGTCGCCGATCTGCACGTGGGCGGAGGCGATTTCGAGCGCGAGCTCCGCGTCGTCGCCGACGGCTCTTTCCGCGGCGGCGAGCAGGCGCGCCGATTCCGCGCTCCTGCCCTGGCGCGCGAGCGCCTCGGCGCGCCGGCCCTGCACCGACACCCACAGGCGGCGCTGCAGGCTCGTCATGCCGGCCGTGCGCCCGGCCTCCGCGACGGGCTCCAGGACCGCCAGCGCCTGCGATTCGCGATCGACGCCCGAGAGGTAGAGGGCCGTCGCGAACCGCGCGTCGGCATCTCGCGGTCGCCGCGCGAGGAGCGCGTCGAAGAGCGCCTCCCCGCGCGCGGGCTCGCCGCCCGCGGCGTACAGGCGCGCGAGGTCCAGGCGCAGCCACGGGTCCGCGGGGTCGAGCGAAGCCGCGCGCTCGAGCGCCGCGACGGCCTCGGCGGCGCGGCCCTGCTCCTGGAGCCGCTTCGCCTCGTCGCGCAGCCGTCCCGCGCGCACGCCATCGACGGCGCGGGCGACTTCGCTCCGGCTCCCGGCCGGAAGCCGGTCGAGCATCGCGACGACCTCGGCGTCGCGGCCGGCCTGCAGCAGCACGGCGGCGAGTCCCTCGAGCGCGGTGGCGTTGGCCGGGTCGAGCGCGAGCGCTTCCCGGTAGTGGCGCTCGGCGAGCTCGGGCCGGCCCGCCTGCCGCGCGGCGCCGGCCTGGCCCACGAGGTCCCAGAAGCGCGCGGTTCGCGCGAGTTCCTCCCACTTGGCGCGCCCGGAGGCGTCGAGCCGCGCGGCCTCGCGGAGGAACTCGTGCGCCTGGCCGTGCCGCCCCTGGCGCATCAGGACGATCCCCAGGGCGCCGGCCGCCTCCGCGTCGTCCGGGTGCGCGGTCACCGCTACCTGCAGGCGATCGCGGGCCTCGTCGAGGCGGCCCGCCTCGAGGTGCGCGAGGCCCTCGCGCCGGGCGCGGTAGCCGGGATCGGTCTCCAGGCGGCGCTGGCGCTCGACGGCCTGCGCGACGGCCGCGAGCCGCTCCCGCGCCGTGGCATCGTCGGGATTGCCCGCGACGTATTCCCGCAGCGGCGGCAGGCTCTCCTCGACCGCGTCGAGCCTCAGGACGGCGCGGCGCCACGCTTCGCGCGCCGGCTTCGCCACCGCCGGCTCCGCCGCCAGCTCGCGCAGCGCGCGAAAGGTCTCGGCGGCCACGGGCTTGCGCGTGCTCAGGTGCGACGCGTAGGCGAGGCGGTAGCGCGGGTCGTCGGGGTGCCGCGCGGCGAGCTGCGCGAGCTGCGCCCGCGCCGCGTCCCAGCCCCCGTCGGTCGCGGCGAGGACGAGCGCGTACTCGAGCGCGAGCTCGTCGTCGGGCGGGCCGTCCGGAAAGAGCGCCCGGTAGGCCTTCGCCGCCTCCTCGGCATGGCCGGCCCGGGCAAGCTGCTGCGCCTGGCGGTACTTCTCCCTGTCCGGGCCGCGGATCCTCAGGAGCGCCGCCAGCTGCTTCGCCGCCGCGTGGTTCGGGTGCGCCTTGCGCAGCCGCTCGTAGGTGCGCTCGGCCTCCGCCTCCTGCCCGGCGCGAAGCTGGATGCGCGCGAGCAGCAGCAGGCCCTCGGGGTGGTTGGCGTCGAGGCGGAAGAGCCGGTCGAGCGCATCGCGCGCGAGGTCGTCGCGGTAGCGCGATTGCCAGAGCGCGGCGCGCTCGAGGAGCGCCGCGGACTCCTCCTCGACCGTGGCGGCCCTCGCGGCCGGCGCCAGCGCGAGCGCGAGCGCGAGGGCGCTCAGGACGGCGCGCATGCCCGCCGGGCCTGCCTCGCCCGCTTCATCCGCCACGCGGCCCAGGCGAGGACGAGGAGCACGATCGCGGCCGTCACCGCGAGCGTGACCGGGTAGTCGGAGAGCCGGTACCACAGCCCCGCCCAGGGCGGCAGGAAGCCGATGGCGTACGCCGCGCCCACGCGCAGGCTCTCGACCTTCTCCGGGTGGACCAGGACGGCGCTGCCGAGCATCGCGCGGCGAAGCTCGCGATCGTCCATCGCGTCGAGCACGCTCGCGAGCTGGTCCGGGGCGGCGGCCGTGAGCGCCACCACGCTGCGACCCGGCGTGAGCGGCGACTCGAAGCCCAGGAGCGCCGCGAGCGGGCCCTCGCCGTCCAGGCGCACGGTCGCCGCCACCCCCGCCTCCGCCCGCCCGAGGCCGACCCAGTCGGAAATCCCCGCGCTGCGCCGCAGGGGCTGGCTCACCCGCCGCGTCCCGCCGGCCAGGGCCACCGGCAGGCGCTCGCTCCAGCGCTCGAGGAGCGCCTGCCGCGAGGCGGCGCCGATCACCAGGAGGTCGGCGTCGGCGAGCGCGGCCTCGTCGCGCGCGCCGGCGACGCGAACGCCCGTGGCCGGCAGGCCCGTCGATTCCCCCATGCGGCCCATGAGCGCGAGCAGCGCCTCGACGTCCGGCGGCGAGGGCCGCTCCGGCAGCACCGCGACCGTCTGCGACAGGTCGGCGTGGCGCGTGAACGGAAAGCCGACGGCGGCGAAGTGGCCGAGGTGGGGCATCTCGGCGTAGTGCGGGAAGCCCGAGAAGTCGATCGTGGAGTCGGCATCGACGGCCGCGCGCACCGGGGCCGGTGGCGCGTCGCGGCAGGCGCCGTCGCCGCGCATCTCGAACCGGAAGAGGAACTGCAGCTCGCTGCGGCTGCGAAGGCGGTAGGCGGGCACCACGATCCCGGCGGCGCCCGCGATCGCCGCAGGCTGCGGCGAGGCCGCGCCCGGGCCGGCGAGGCTCACGTCCTGCAGCAGCTCGTCGTTGATGTTCACCAGCAGCCGGCCCTCGCCCGCGCACGCGGGCGGCGTGACGCGGTACTTCACGGTCATGGGCACGCCGGCGCTTCGCCAGGCCACGAGGTCCGGCGGCACGCGCAGGCTCACGCGGACGGGGCCGGCCTGCGGCGCCCGCCCCGCGGCCTCGAGCTGCTGCGGCCAGTCGGTCAGCTCCGCGAACTTCATCGCCCGGTCCACGCGCACCCAGCGCGGCGCGTCGTACGGCTGCCGCGGCGCCCCCGTCCGCACGTCGCGGATGCCCGCCACGGCCCCGGACAGGGCGCCTTGCCCCAGGACCAGCGCGACGGCCGCCGTCTCCAGGTCGTTGCCGTCGCGCCCGAGCACGAGCAGCAGCTTGGAGTGGCCATCGGCCGGGTTCGTCATGAGGCGAAGCTGCGGGCCGTCGGCGGGCGCGAGCGCGGCCAGGAAAGGCGGGCGCTCGCCGTTGGCGGCGAACACGACCGCGTGGCCGGACGGCGCCTCGCCGAAGCGCACGGGGAAGCGGGCGCCGCGCCAGGCCGCGAGCTGCCCGAGCCACGAGGCCACCACCGCGGCCGATCGCAGCGCGGGAAGCGACGGCGACGCCGCGAAGGCGAACGGCACCGTGACGCGCCGGTGGTCGCGCCGGTCGAAGAAGGGCTCCGGCAGCCGCGCGAGATCGTCGGCGAGCGTCAGGGGCCGCACGCCCGTCTCCAGCTCGCTGGCGCCGCTGATGTCCGCCCACAGTCCCGGGCGGGCGGCATCCCCGGGGCCGGCCGCGCGCTGCGCGACGAGGGCCATCACGAGCCGGTTGTCGCCGGCGAGGAGGCGCGGGTCCACGTCCACGGCGTGTTCCGCCGGACGGCCCGCCCCGTCCGCGGAAACGGGCAGGAGCCCCACGACCTGGTCGTTGAGCGTGAGGCGGATGTGGGACTGCGAGGGCGCGAGGGCCGGCGAGTACGCGTACCGGAAGCGCAGGACCGCGCGCGTGACGAGCTCGTCGGCCCGCAGGCCGAAGTCGAGCGTGGCGGCGCCGGCATCGCCGCGCAGCTCCAGCACGGGACGCGCGCCGAAGTGCGTGAACGGCGTGCGCCGCACGCCGTCGGCGGGCGCGGCCGTTGCCGCGGCGGACGGATCCGCGGCGCGCGGCGCCGCCAGGGCCGTCACTGCCGACAGGACCGCGAACAGGAGTGCGACGGGCAGGAGCGGCGTGCGCAACGGGGCCTCTCGTGGGCGTCCGTCCAGGCGGACTGCCGGCGATTCTATGCCACATTCCGCGATTGCTGACGACCCGCCGACTCCCTAGAATGCCTCGCGGACCGCCCACGCAAGGCGAGGCTACCGATGCAAGCTCCCCCGCAATCCCCGCGCAAGACCGATGACGGCGCCCCCGCGGGGGAACCGGGATCCTCCGTGCCGCTCCTGGGCTGGCGCCGCGCGTCGGACCTGCTGGGCGCGTGGAATTTCTACTTCCTCGCGAAGCTCCTGCTCTTCTGGCGCGGGCTGATCGGATTCCACGCCGTCGAGAACCTCGTCTTCCTGGCCGCGCTCGCCGTTCCCCTCGCCTCGCCGCGATGGCGCCGGGCGCGCCACCTCGTCGCCGCGCCCGTCGCGCTCGCCCTGCTCTACTACGACTCCTGGCTGCCCAGTGCCTCGCGCGTCGCGGAAAAGGCGGGGCTCGTGGCCGGCTTCAGCGCCGCGTACCTCGCGGAGCTCGCGGGACGCTTCGTGAGCGGGCCCGTGGTGCTCCTGCTCGCGATCGCGCTCGCGGCGTATCTCGTCGCCGCGCGCTTCGTGCGCCTCGACGCCCTGGTGGCCATCGCCGTCCTCGCCGCGGGCGTGCTGCCCTCTTCCCCGCTGCCGCAGTCCGGCGGCATGGCCTCCGCGTCGGTGCCGCCGGCCGCGGGGACGCCGCCGGCCACGCCGGACCAGCAGCTCGAGGCGTTCTACCGCCGCGAGGCCGGGCGCGCCATTGCCTTCCCGAAGCCGCCCGCGGGCAGCGAGCCGTTCGACCTCCTGCTGCTGCACGTGTGCTCGCTCTCGTGGGACGACCTGCGCGCGACCGGGCAGGACCGGCACCCGCTCCTCGCGAGCCTCGACATCGTCCTCGCGAACTTCAATTCCGCCTCGACCTACAGCGGGCCGTCCGTGATCCGGTTCCTGCGCGCCCCCTGCGGCCAGGTGCCGCAACGCGCCCTGTACGAGCCGTCCGGGCCGGGATGCCTCCTCATGGCGGGGCTGGAGGGCGCGGGGTTCGAGACGAGCCTCGTGCTCAACCACGACGGCCATTTCGACGACTTCCTCAAGTACGTGCGCCTGCAGGGCGTGTCGGCTCCCCCGATGCCGCTGCAGGGCATCCCCGCGCCGCAGCGCTCCTTCGACGAGTCGCAGATCCACGACGACCTCGCGGTCCTCACGCGCTGGCAGGAGGCGCGCCGGAAGTCCGCGGCCCCGCGCGTGGCCGCGTTCTACAACACCGTCAGCCTGCACGACGGCAACCGGTTGGTCTCGGACCCCGGCCGGAACAGCCGCGAGACCTATCCGGCGCGGCAGGCGAAGCTGCTCGCCGACCTCGAGGCCTTCCTCAAGAGGCTCGAGGCGAGCGGGCGGCGGACGGTCGTGGTCCTGGTTCCCGAGCACGGCGCCGCCTGGCGGGGCGACGCCATCCAGATCTCCGGCCTGCGCGAGATCCCCACGCCGGCGATCACGCGCGTGCCGGTGGGCATCCGCGTGATCGGCCCCGGCGCGCGGCGGGTCGGCGAGCCCGTGCGGGTGGACGCGCCGACGAGCTACCTCGCGATGTCGCACCTGCTCGCCCGGATGCTCGAGAAGCCGCCCTTCGGCGCCGAGGGCTTCCGGCCCGGCGACTACGTCGCGGGCATTCCGGAGACCGACTTCGTCGCCGAGAGCGAGGCCGCCGTCGTGGCGGGGCAGGGGGAGAGGTTCCTCTTCCGGCAGGAAAAGGACGCCTGGAAGGCGATTCCCGCCCCCGCGGACCGCTAGGACCGCGCCCGGCACGCGCCGGAGCCGCGGGCACTTCCGGCTAGAATGGCCCCATGCCGCCCCGCTTCTTCCAGAACACGATCGCGATCGTCTACGACTTCGACGGCACGCTCTCGCCGCAGCCGATGCAGGAGTACACCGTGCTGCCGCGCATGGGGGTGGTTCCGCGCGAGTTCTGGGACCGGGTGAACGAGGAGGCGCGCGCGACCGAGTCCGACATGATGCTGGTGTACCTGCGCCACATCCTCGAGACCCTGGAGCGGCAGAAGATCGCCGTGAAGCGCGAGGACTTCGCGCGCATGGCGAAGGCCATCCGCTACTTCCCCGGCGTGGAGGGCTGGTTCGCGCGCATGAACGCCTACGTGCGCCGCAGGAGCGGCGGCAAGGTGAAGCTGCACCACTACCTCATCTCCGCCGGGCAGAAGGAGATCCTCGACGGCGTGTCGATCCGCCGGCACTTCCGGCGCATCTATGCCTCCGAGTACCACTTCAACCACCACGGCGTGGCCACCTTCCCCAAGCTCCTCGTGACCGACACGGTGAAGACGCAGTTCCTCTTCCGCATCAACAAGGGCAAGGAGGCGGTCACCGAGTCGATCAACGAGCACATGCCCGAGTCCGAGCGCCCCATCCCCTTCCAGAACATGATCTACGTGGGCGACGGCATGACGGACGTGCCCTCGATGGCGCTCACCAAGAAGAGCGGCGGGCACACCGTCGCGGTGTACGGCGGCGAGCGCGAGCGCGACAAGGTCACCTGCGTGAAGCTGCTGGAGGCGGGGCGCGCCGACTTCGTCGCCGAGGCCGACTACCGCAAGGCGAGCAAGCTCTCGCGGCGCATGGAGCTGCTGCTCGACGCCGTGGTCGCCGACATCGCCTACCGCCGCGAGGCCTTCGAGTGCCGCGCGGAGCACCGCGCCAGGTAGATGGGGCCGCTCACCTTCCAGGCGCTGCGGCTGCTGGCCGACGGCCACTTCCACTCCGGCGCGGACATCGCGCGGCGCCTCGAGCGCTCGCGCGCCGCGGTGTCGGATACGCTCAAGGGGGCGCGCGACCTCGGGATCGAGGTCTTCTCCGTGCCTGGCAAGGGCTACCGGCTCGCCGAGCCGGTGGAGTTCCTCGACGCCCACGCGATCGTCTCCCGCCTGGGGCCGGCGGCCTCGCGCATCCGCCTCACGCTGCTGGACGAGGTGGATTCCACGAGCACGCGCCTGGCGAGCCTCGCGCAGGCCGGCGCGCCCTCCGGCACCTGCGTGGCCGCGGAGTGGCAGCGCGCGGGACGCGGCCGGCGCGGCCGCGCCTGGCAGGCGGGGCTGGGCGACTCGCTCACCTTCTCGATGCTGTGGCGCTTCGACCAGGGCCCGGGGCACCTCGCCGGCCTGCCCCTCGCCGTCGCGGTGGCGGCCACGCGGGCGCTCGAAAGCGCCGGCGTGCCCGGCGTGGGCGTGAAGTGGCCCAACGACCTCGTGCACGACTGGAGGAAGCTCGGCGGCATCCTCGTGGAGACCACCGGCGAGATGCTCGGGCCCACGGCCGCGATCGTGGGCATCGGCCTGAACTACCGGCTGGGGGAGGCGCTCGCGCGGCGCATCGACCAGCCGGCGACGGACATCGCCTCGTGCGGCGGCCCCCTGCCCTCCCGCAACGCGCTCCTCGCGCTCCTGCTCGCCGAGCTCGTCGCCGCGATGGAGCGCTTCGCGCAGGGGGGGTTCGCCGCGTTCCGCGACGAGTGGAAGGCACGCCACGCCTACGCGGACCGCCGCGTGACCGTGACGGCCGGCGACGAGTCCTCGCGCGAGGTGAAGGTGGTGGGCGTGGCCGCCGACGGCGCGCTCCTGGTCGCGGCGGACGGCCACACCGAGCGCCTCACCTCCGCCGAGATCTCGCTGCGGCCCGCATGAGCGCCATTCCCGTCCTCGCCCTCGACGCCGGCAACACGCGCGTGAAGTGGGGCCTTCGCGTGGGCGAGGCGTGGGCCGCGCGCGGCGCGGTCGAGACGGCCGAGGCCGGAAAGCTGGGGCGCGACTGGCCCGCGCTGCCGCCGGGCACGGTCGCGCTCGGCTCCAACGTCGGCGGCCCGGCCGTCCTGTCGCTCCTGCACGAGGCCTGCGCCCGCCACGGCATCGTCCTCTCGCTCATCGCCTCCGCGCGCGAGCGGCTGGGCGTGCGGAACGGCTATCGCGACTTCTCGCAGCTGGGCACGGACCGCTGGGCGGCGCTCCTCGCCGCGCACCACGACTCGCCCGTGGACCAGCTCGTGGTGAACGCGGGCACGGCGCTCACCGTGGACGCGCTGCGGGCCGACGGCCTCTTCGCGGGCGGCCTCATCGTCCCGGGCCCCGCCCTCATGCGCCGCAGCCTGGGCGGCGGCACCGCGCAGCTCCGCCTCACCGAGGGCGCCTTCGACCCCTTCCCGAAGAGCACGCCCGACGCCATCACCACGGGCTCCGTGCAGGCCGCCGTGGGCGCGATCGAGCGCATGCACGCCGCGCTCGCGGCGGCGGGTTCCGCGCCGCGGCGCATCCTGCTCTCGGGAGGCGCGGCGCCCGAGCTCGCGCCCCACCTTCCCATGCCCGTCACCTTGAACGACAATCTCGTCCTCGACGGCCTGGTCCTCCTCGCCCGCCACCCCTGAGCCCTGCGGTGTCCCGCTTCCTCTTCTTCATCCTCCTGGTCGCCAACCTCGCCTTCGGCGCGCACCTGTGGCTCACCGCGGAGCCGGCCGAGCCGGACTTCTCGCGCCGCGAGAGGAACCGCGACGAGGCGAAGCTGGTCGCGGTCATCCCGCCGCTCATCGCCGCGCGCAAGGCCGAGGAGACGCGCGCCCAGGTGCAGTCGCTCGCGGGCGCGGCCTGCGTGGAGTTCGCCGGCGTGGCGCTGGCGGAGCTTCCCCAGGCGCGCGAGGCCTTCGCGGCCATGCAGCTGGGCGACCGGCTCGTCGAGCGCCGCGTCGAGGAGATCACGCGTTACTGGGTCCACGTCCCCGCCGCCCGCGACCGCCGCACGGCGGAGCAGACGGTCTCGACCCTGCGGCGCCAGGGCATCACCGACCTCTCCCTGCGGCCCGACCACGCCATCTCGCTCGGCGTGTTCTCCACCGAGGACGCGGCGCGGCGCTACCTCGGGCTCGTCGAGGCCAAGGGCGCCAAGGGCGTGCAGGTGGGACCGTTCTCGAAGGAGGTGAAGGACTCGGTGTTCCTGGTGCGCGAGCCCGATACCGAGCTGGTCGCGCGGCTCGCGCTCCTGCAGCGCGAGCACGCGGCCTCGACGCTTCGCGCCGTGCCTTGCCCCGCCGCGGACAGCGGGACGGCCACGGCTCCCGCGCCGGCCCAGGCGGCGAAGAAGTAGCGCTCCGGCGCCCTAGGGGCGCTCGAACCGGATGTCGCCGAACCAGGCGACCGTTCGCTCGCCGGTGTTGTCCGAGTCGCTCATGATGCCGATCGCGCGGATGCGCGGCGGCTCCTCCCGGAAGGCGCGCCGGTAGTCCTCCAGCACGTTGACGCGCTCCTCGTTCCACGCGCCCACGCCGTCGTGCCCGCTGGCGGCCACGATCATCTTGATGCGCGTCGTGAAGTGGTGCGGGATGAGGGCGCCCTCCGGCAGGCGGTTCTCCCAGATGTACATGAGCGTGGCGTACGGCAGGTCGTTGCCGCTCATCGCCTTCGCGAGGTCGAAGTTCATCTGCTCTTCCGGGGACAGCTTCTCGCGCCCGCCCTCGAAGACCACGATCACGCGCGCGGGCGAGTCCTCCACGTGCGCGAGCGTGTTGTCGGCCTTGGCGTTGAGCGCCGGGATCTTCCACCGCCACCGCAGCCACGGAAAGTCGCGCGGATCGACGAGCGTGTCGAAGTGCAGCCCCGAGGCCGAGGCATCGGCCGTGGCCTGCATCGCGACCGTCCCCTCCTTGGCCACGAGCCGGTACTCGGTCGGCTTCTTGAGCCGGCTGATGCGGTAGGGCTTCCATCCGGACGGCAGCCCCTCGAGGGAGGTCGCGGCGGAAAAGGCCGTCGGGTGCGGCACCGGGCCGGCCACCGGCGGGGCGGGCGGCGGCACGCTCGCGCAGGCGCCCGCGAGCAGTGCCGCGAGGCAGAGGGGGTGCGCCGGACGCATGTCGTTATCGGTTATCCTCGCCGCGAGGGCGTCTCGCCACAGTCTAGCCGCGTTTCGCCCGGCCCGCCGCCCCCAGTCCCGAGCCCTGCCCCGTGGCCCTGCCGACAATGCCGATCCCGCGCACCGCCGCCCTCGTCCTCGCCGCCGCCCTCGCCTCGGCCTGCGCGGCCATCGATCCTTACAACCTGGTCTCGCGCCAGCCGCCCTCGCCGGGCGCCCCGCCCGCGGTGCCGGTGCCCCCGCCCGCCTACGCGGGGCTGGGCGAGCCCGGCCGCCGGGCGGCGCTCGACTTCGTCTGGAACACGGTGAACGAGCGCTACTACGACCCGAAGCTCAACGGCGTGGACTGGCGCGCCGCGCGCGGCCGCTGGGAGCCGCTCGCCCTCGCGGCGGCGAGCGACGAGGAGTTCTGGGACCTGCTCGACCGCATGGCCGGCGAGATGCGCGACGCGCACACGCGCGTGGAGTCGCCGGCCCGCGCCGAGCAGATCCAGCGCCACGAGTCCATCACGGCGGGGTTCACCTTCGCGCCCCTCGAGGGGCGCCTCGTCGTGACGCGCGTCGATCGCGATTCCGACGCGTGGTGGGCGGGCGTGCGGCCCGGGATGACGCTCGCCACCATCGGCGCGGAGCCGGCGCAGGTTGCCTACGAGCGCGCGCTCTCGCACTCGCGCGAGAGCTCGACGCCGCAGGCAAGGCACCGCGGCGCCGTGCGCCGCATCCTCGGCCGGGACGAGGGCAAGCGCCTGGACTTCGGCTTCACGCGCACCGACGGCACCGCGCTCGCGGCCTCGCTCGAGCGCAAGCGCGTGGCGAGCCCGCCGCGCGTCACGCACCGCGTCCTCGCCTCGGGACACGGCTACATCCGCCTCAGCGCCTGGTCGCAGCCGCTGCAGGGCCGGATGGTCGCGGCCCTCGAGGCGCTGAAGAAGACGCCCGGCCTCGTGATCGACCTGCGCGACAATCCCGGCGGCTCGGCGCTCATGGTCCGCAACGTGGCCGCGCACCTCTTCCCCAAGGACGAGAAGGTCGAGTTCGGCCGATCGCTCACCCGCGAGGGCAAGCCCATCACGATCGCCTTCGACTGGATCGAGCTCATCAAGATCAAGCAGGAGCTCGAGGGCGCCGGCACCTACGCCGGCCCGGTAGCGGTGCTCGTGAACGCCGGCAGCGGCAGCGGCAGCGAACTCTTCGCGGGGATGCTCAAGTCGCGCGGGCGCGCGACGATCGTCGGGCAGACCACCTGCGGGTGCCTGCTGGGCTTCATGGGCTACGCGGAGGTTCCCGGCGGCGGCAAGCTCGCCTACAGCGAGCTGGGCTTCGTCTTCCCCGACGGCAAGCGCATCGAGGGCGAGGGCGTGGTGCCCGACGTGCCCGTCGCGCTGTCGGTCGCCGACCTCGCGGTGGAGCGCGACCGGGAGCTCGAGGAGGCCCTGGCGGCGCTCGGGCGCAAGGCCCGTGGCGCCTGAGGCCGCTTCGCCCCTGAACCCCGGCGTCGCGCGCCGCGAGGTGTTCGGCTGGGCGATGTACGACTTCGCCAATTCCGGCTACACCACGGTGGTCCTCACCGCCGTCTTCAACGCGTACTTCGTCTCGACCGTCGCGGGCAACGCGCCGTGGGCGACCTTCGCCTGGACCCTGGCGCTGGCGGCCTCGTACGCCATCGTGATGGCCGCGGGCCCCGTCGTGGGCGCCTGGGCCGACGCCCGCGCGGCCAAGAAGCACGCCCTCGCGGCGACCACCGTGGCGTGCGTGGCGGGCACGGCAATGCTCGCGGGCGCGGGCCCCGGCGACGTCGCGTGGGCGTGCGCCTTCATCGTCGTCTCGAACGTCGCCTTCGCGCTCGGCGAGAACCTGGTGGCGGCGTTCCTGCCCGAGCTCGCGCGGCCCGCCGACGTGGGCAAGGTCTCGGGCTGGGGCTGGAGCGTGGGCTACCTGGGCGGCATCCTCACGCTGGCGCTGTGCCTCGCCTGGGTGCTGGGCGCGCCCGCGCGCGGCGCCACGGCCGCGCAGGCGGTCCCCGGCACGATGCTCATCACCGCGGCGGTCTTCGCCCTGGCCTCGCTCGCCACGTTCGCGCTGCTGCGAGAGCGCGCGGTGCCCGTGCCCCCGACGGAGCGCCGCTCGCACGTGTTCGCGCGCCTCGCGAGGAGCGCGCGCGAGAGCCTCGCCTACCGCGACCTCCTCGCCGTGTTCGCCTGCGGCACCTTCTACCAGGCGGGCGTGGCGACGGTGATCGCGCTGGCCGCGATCTACGCGCAGCAGGTGATGGGGTTCCAGACGAAGGACACGATCCTGCTCGTCCTGGTCGTGAACGTGACGGCCGCCGTCGGCGCCTTCGGCTTCGGCTACGCGCAGGACCGCATCGGCAAGGTGCCGGCCCTGCGCGTGACGCTCTTCGCCTGGCTCGCGATGATCGTCGTGGCCGGGATGGCCACCACGCCGGCCATGTTCTGGGCGGCGGCCAACCTCGCCGGGCTCGCGATGGGCTCGTCGCAGTCGGCGGGACGCGCGCTGGTGTCCTACTTCTCGCCGCCGGAGCGAAGCGCGGAATTCTTCGGCATGTGGGGGGTGGCCACGCGCCTCGCCTCGATCCTCGGGCCCGTCACCTACGGGGCCGTCACCTGGGCGACCGGGGGCGACCACCGCCTCGCCATCCTCGCGACCGGGTTATTCTTCCTCGTCGCGATCGCCCTGCTCGCCGCGGTGGACGAGCGTCGCGGACACGCCGCCGCCTACGGAAACCCGCCATGACCCTCCCGACCCTCTTCCTTTCCCACGGCGCGCCCACCCTCGCGCTCGCCAACAACCTCTACACCCACGCCTGGGCGGAGCTGGCGGTGGTCATCGGCCGGCCCGAGGCGATCCTCGTCGTCTCGGCGCACTGGGACACGCCGTTCCCCGCGGTCTCCGCGGCGGCCCGCCTGGACACGATCCACGATTTCAGCGGCTTTCCCGAAGCGCTCTACCGCGTGCGCTACTCGCCGCCGGGGGCGCCCGCGCTGGCTTCGCGCGTGGGCGAGTTGCTGGGCGCCATCGGCCAGCAACCGGCGGTGGACCCGGAGCGCGGCCTCGACCACGGCGGCTGGGTGCCCCTGCGCTGGATGTATCCCGACGCCGACATCCCCGTCACCCAGCTCTCGATCCAGTCGGAGGCGGGCGCCCGCCACCACCTCGAGATCGGCCGGGCGCTCGCGCCCCTGCGCGCGGAGGGCGTGCTGGTGGTGGGCTCCGGCGGCATCGTGCACAACCTCGGGCAGCTCGACTGGTCGGACGGGCAGGTCCCGCCGGAGCCGTGGGCGGCGTCCTTCGCCGAGTGGATGGCGGACCGGGTGGCGCGCGACGCGATCGACGAGCTGGCCGACTACCGCGGCCTCGCCCCGCAGGCCGGCCGCGCGCACCCCACCGAGGACCACCTCGTGCCCTTCTTCGTGGCCCTGGGCGCCGGCGGCACGCCCGCTCGCCGCATGAACCTGGGCTTCGACATGGGCTCGCTGGGCATGGACTGCTACGCCTTCGGCGAATGATGAAACGGGGTCAGGTTACTTTGCACAAATCTTGTGCAAAGTAACCTGACCCCGTTTCTTCTATCATTAGGGCCATGGCCACGCCTTCCGCCCCCGCGCCCGTCCAGAAGCGCACCCTCTACGACATCCTCGGC